>MFBU01000014.1:48944-59790 GCA_001775055.1 Candidatus Curtissbacteria bacterium RIFCSPLOWO2_02_41_11 | reverse complement strand
TTCAATAAATGATTTAAGGAAGAAGCCAGCGAGATAAAAGCTTGAGGATCAAGTTCCAAGTCACTTGCTAAATTTTTTAATACCTTTGTTGCGTGAACAGAAGGTTCCCCATTTTCGAACCAATAGTAACTAAGTCCAAAGACGGTCTGAGAAACATCGCTTTTAGCCATTTCACCGGCGGCATCAATGGCAACGGCGGCTTGATGGATTAAACTGTCAACATTGGTAAATTCCCTTTGACCAAAACCAAGGATTTCAACTTTATTGTCTAGATTAAAAGTCCAAATGCAAGCCAGAACTTCGTTAGGGGTTAAAGTCAGTGAAAGATAATTGTTTAACTCGGGCGATTTTTTTTTAAAAAATCTGCCAAGTGTTGAAGGTACTTGCATGCTGTTTGCCCAATTATATCAATTTTTAAAAAATTACTGGGCTTGCGGAGTTGATTCCTCTGCCTCACTTGTTGCCGCCGGAAGCTCGGCAAATCCTCCCGTGGTCCTTTTTGGGAGAGGTAACGGTTCTTCAACCTGTGCCTGCTCTACATTTTCGGTTTTTATTGGCTCGTTTGATTTTTTACCTAGTACAAAAAACCAGGCAACCGCCACCAGAGCACCCACAAGTACCAAAACCACCATAAAGATGGCAATCATTCTAAATTTTTTAATTAGTGATGGAGGTTCTTGCGGTGCACCAGTTGTGTTGTTTGGGTATGGTACATCACCCGGTTGCGGAGCGACATATGGAGTTGGGTCTGGTTGAGTTTGCGAAGGTTGTGCGGAGGTGGTGGAAGTTTCCTGTTGAGATTGATTACTTGGCGGCGTAACTGAAGGAGATGGTTGACTTTCGGTTGATAAATTAATGCCCGGACCGGACGGTTGAGGTAATGGTTGAGATGGCAAAGGTGGTAATGGTGAAGATGCCGGTTGTTTTTGCTCTTGTGACAAGGAAGTGGCAGAGGGAGAAGGTTTTGGAGATACTGGTGCTGGCGGTTCTTTGAATACACCATCTTCATCACCGGCTACTACGAACTGTCCCGGCTGGATCGGACTGGCTGCTTGGGGTGGATTTTGATTATCTTTTGGGGCAGTTGGATCCATATTGGGTTCCTACCCACTTATTGTAGCATAAATACGCCTAACTCCCGAGCCTAATGACTCTTCTTTAACTACTTTAAATTCCCCCAATTGGTCGGTTGATTTGGCATGAGGTCCGCCGCAAAATTCCTTAGTGTATGCATTTTTTATATCGCCAGATGTACCCAGGTAGTAAACACTGACTAAATCGCCGTATTTTTGCTCAAAAAGACCGATAGCACCGATCTCTTGGGCGGCTTCTTTAGGCATGAGCTTTTTATAGACAATGAGTTTATCTTTTATCTTTTGATTAACGACTGACTCTACCTTTTTAATTTGCTCATCTGTCATTTTTTCGCTGTGAGAAAAGTCAAATCGCAGTCTCTCCTCTGTTATGTGAGAACCTGTTTGATGAACATGATTACCCAACACATCACGAAGGGCCTGATGCAGAAGATGAGTGGCTGTGTGCAGTTTTGCGGCTTTTTCTGTTTGGATTGCTAATCCACCTTTAGTCTTTTGGCCGGCGGCTTGCGAAAGTTTCTGATGAGCTTTAAGCTTCCTCTCAAATCCGCTCAGATCGACATTCTTGTTAACCTCGGTTGCAAGCTCAATAGTCAGCTCAATTGGGAATCCAAAGTTTTGGTAGAGATCAAATGCTATTTTACCTGAAATATCACCTTTGATTTTTTCAAACTCCCTGATTCCTAAACTTAGGGCTTTTTTAAACTTTTCTTCTTCTTTTTGAAGTTCGTCAATGATTGACCGTTGAAATTCTTCAAGATCCGGATAAATCTCTTGGTAAGTTTTGATGATGATTTTGGCCAAATCATCAATAAAATCTTGTTCGATTTTTAATAGAGAAGCATGGCGAATAGCTCTTCTTACTAAACGACGAAGGACGTAGCCCCGTTCAACGTTTGACGGAGTAACTCCAGCTGAAATTAAAAATACCGAAGCACGAAGATGATCGGCAACAATTCTGGCGGATCTAACATTAAAGTCATCGGATAAATCTTCGACCCTTTTAGCAAGGGGTAGAAAAACATCAGTTTCGTAAATAGACGGTACGTTTTGTAAAACGGCCAATATTCGCTCAAGACCCATGCCTGTGTCGACATTTTTTTGGGCGAGAGGTTTGTAAGATCCATCGACTTGCTTGTCGTATTCCATAAAAACATCGTTCCAGATCTCTATGAATCTGTTTGGGTCGCTGGCCGGATCGGTAGGTCCTGATCCGCCAGTTGGCGGAGGGTTGATATCGTAAAACATTTCGGTATCTGGTCCACACGGTCCAGTTGGCCCGACCGGTCCCCACCAATTTTCTTCCTTGCCGTATTTGAAGATGTGATTTTCGGGAACTCCAAGTTTTCTCCATATTTGATATGATTCCTCGTCAAAAGGTGCGTCTTTGTCTCCTGCAAAAACCGAAATATAAATTCTCTTGGGATCAAGTTTTAGCTCGTCGATCAGAAACTGATAAGACCAGGAAATAGCTTCTTTTTTCCAGTACCCGCCAAGGCCTATGCTGTCTCGCCTCGATCCGGCGGAGCGGGCAGGCGAGGCAGGATCGCCGAGTGACCAATTGCCAAGCATTTCAAAAAAGGTGTTATGCACAGAATCGCCGACATCATCAATATCGTCGGTGCGAAGGCACTTTTGGATGTTAACCAAGCGCTGACCTTGCGGATGAGGTCCTCCCAAAAGATAAGGGATTAAAGGATGCATGCCGGCAGTGGTAAATAAAACCCTTTGCGTTGGCGCAAGCTCGACATTCTCCGGAGGCACCAAGGATGTTGAAGGAATAATTCTGTGCCCGCGTTCTTCAAAAAACTTTAAAAACTTCTGCCGAAGCTCCGTTGATTTCATTAGAAACAATTATAAACGGTTTGCTAAGGAGAAACTATTGACTTAAGATTCAGCTCGAGGGCGTCGGAAGAAGAAGCGTCGGCCTTTTTTTTGAATTTCGGCAACTTGGGCAGGAATTTCTGCTGTCGTCTCTTCGATTTTTGACTGGACTTCTCGGGCACCTTCCCCGATTTTGTCTCTGACTTCTTGAGTCTCTTCTTCGACTTTTTGCCCTACCTCCTCTAACTTTTTAACGCCTTCCTCAACATTTTCACCCATTTTTTCCAAAAGCGCTGCGCCGTCTTTTAAAAGCTGTTCCTTGATTTTTTGACCGGACTTGGTTGCAAAAAGATAAGTTAGCGCTGCGCCAATAACAACACCGGCAATAAAAGTAGCTAGATTATTGTCACCCTGCCTGCCGGCAGGCAGGTCTTTTTGTTCGTTCATTTCCCTTTTGTCCCCTCTGTCCCCTTTGTCTCTTTAGATCCTCTCTTTAGTAAATGGGCAATACCCACGCCGGCAGTCATAGCTGTAAAAATGTTGCCGGCCGATTCAATTGGTTTTTTGACCTGGCCAACCAGATCATCGGCATTATCAAAAAGTCTATTTAGCCGAAATAAAGTTTTGCGCAGATCTTTTAAAACGAAAAAAACCTGGAAACCGATAACCACTAGAAAAATTGTCAGAACAATAATGACGGCAAGAAGAATTATTTGGGTTGTATCTACGGGCAGCATTTTTAAAATTGCTTAACGACTAAAGTCTAACGACTAAAGCCATAGATTACAAGATAAAGCGTTAGTCGTTTGCCGTTTGGCGTAAAAACTGTATACTTCAACCGTCTTACTTTTGTCAACAGAGAGATGGGCTAAGCAGATCAGCGCGTAAGGCGGATGATGCGAGTGGCTTTGGACTTTGGAGACAGGCGTTTGGAGGCGATGATTTCAATGATATTTTGGCCTTCTTTAAGCTCAAGTTGGTATGAAAAATTGCCATTTTCGTCAACTGGCACAATTTGTCCTTCAATAGCAACCGCAGCATCTTTTTCCACCTGACCGGAAACAACTACATAGGGAACTTGAGTAGTCAAATCGTCCGGGGGTGCAAAAACCTCCAGTTTTGGACTGGAAAGTAATGAAGTATAACCAATAGCCAAATAGATAATGAAGATCATAACAGCAATGATTAAGGCAAGGTTAACAAACTTATTGGGGGTAAACATCAGTCTTTTTTGTTTCCGATAAGACGACTTTTGGGGGTATTTCCTTTCGTCAAATTCCCTTCGAAAAATTGCCAAAGTATGGTCTGCATCAAGACCTAAATACTGGGCATAACTTTTGATAAAACCGCGCACAAATGCTGGTTCTGGTAAATTTTGCCAATCTCCCGCCTCAAGAGCTTCCAAATATTCTTTTTTAATACGCAGATCACGAGCAATTTTGACGAGTGATAATTTTTTGAGATGCCTTTGCGAAAAAAAAATCTCGCCTGTGGTTTTCATGAATTTTTATGAGGTGGCCTGGGCTTGGGATTGCAAATACTCTTCAGCGTCCTTAACTAGAACATCGCGAGGCTTTGAGCCTTCGCCAGGACCAACAATTCCAGCTATTTCAAGTTCGTCCAAAAGTCTGGCGGCCCGAGCATAACCAATGCGAAGCCTCCTTTGAAGAAGCGAAGCAGAAGCCCGGTCATACTGACAAATTGTGCGCACCGCTTCTTCAAAAAGCTCATCTTTGGCGCCGGGAATACCGGCAATTTTACCAATCGGCATTTGAATAACTTCCTCAGTATATTCAGGTTCAATGCCGGATCTTTTAAGAAAAGCGATTAAGTTTCTAATTTCAGTATCGGAAACATAAATTCCTTGGATTCTCATCGGCTTTGAAGCATCCGGAGGTACATAGAGCATGTCGCCTTTGCCAAGTAGTTTTTCGGCGCCCGGCTGATCTAGTATCACTCTTGAATCAATCATTGAAGAAACATTAAAGGCGATGCGACAAGGAATGTTGGCTTTAATCAGCCCGGTGATAACATCAACTGAAGGACGTTGCGTCGCAACCACCAGATGAACGCCGGTGGCTCTGGCCATTGCCGCCAGCCTAACAATGGCATTTTCGACCTCAACAGGAGCAAACTCCATTAGATTTTGCAGCTCATCAACAATAATTACTATGTAAGGCAGTGCCTGAAAACCGGAAAGTTCATTATAACCGTTAATGTTTCTGACTTGAGCATCATGGAAAAGCTTGTAGCGTCTGTCCATTTCTTGCATGGCCCATTTAAGTGCAGAGAGAATTTTTTCCGGTTCGATAATAACCGGCGTTAGAAGGTGAGGAATGTCATTATATTCCGAAAGCTCAACACGTTTGGGATCAACAAGAATCAGCTTAATTTCATGAGGACTCGCCCTAAAAAGCAAAGTTGCAATGAATGCATTTAAAAGAACGGATTTGCCGGAACCGGTTGTTCCGGCGATTAAAACGTGGGGCATTTTGGCAAGATCGGCAATCACGGTAGTACCGGAAACATCTAGTCCTAAAGCGACTGCCAATTTGGATTTACTGGTGCGCATTGATTCGTCCATTAGAGCGCTTTTTAAGGATACAATTTCTGGGCTAAGATTAGGAATTTCCACACCAACCAGCGATTTTCCCGGAATCGGTGCTTCAATTCTGACACTACCCGTTGAAGTAGCTAGTGCCAGTGCCAAATCATTTTGAAGGGCCAATATTTTGGAAAGTTTTGTACCCATAGGAATCTCCAGTGCATATTGAGTAACTGTCGGACCAGGATTGACCTCAATTACTTTGGCGCTTATCCCGAAACTTTCCAGATTTTTTTCGATAATTTGCGCATTATGCTTGACATTACCTCGGTTGGCAGCCTGGCCTCTTGATTCATTTAGGAGAGATAACGGCGGATATTGCCAAACTTGAGTTTGTCCCGGAGCATTAACAACCACATTTGAGGATAAACCTCGATATTCATCAGTCTTTTGACTACTTTGAATAGGTAACTTTAACTTCTGATAGCTGTCAGACGCTGGTTTGATAACAAATTTCGGCTTCCTTGCGCCAAGTAATCCCAGCGTTTTGGTGCGGATAAACTTCAAAAAATTGTTGACTTTTGTATAAATAGCAACAATTGTGACAACCGCCTGATCAAAACTGGTATTAAAAGCAATTATCAGGGAAATAAAGAAGGTAAAGAAGAGTATAAGAAAGGCGCCAATAGGTGTTATCAATGACTTAAAAACTAACCAAAGAGAAGAGCCGAGAAGTCCGGCAAAATCCTTCCCAAAAATAGACATCATGCCGATAAATGACAGTAAAGCGCCACTCAGACCAAGGATTATATTTATTTTGGAAAAACGATTCTTAATGCCAAGTAGCGGCAAACTCAAGGCAACTACTAAAAGTGGTAAAAAGAAAACCCCAATACCAAAAAGATTATAGAAATAATCACGAAGCGACAGTAAAACACCAGCCTGTGTGAAAAATGAAAGAAAAAGGAGTAAAGAACCGGCTAGTAAAGAAAAACCAATTATGCTGGTAATTGTCTTTTTTTCAAGAGCAAGTGGTGGATTTTTGTACTTTCTGTATTTTCTCATATTGACTTACCTTAAACATTTTTTATTTTACCGCAAATATACATATATTGCTATAGGTCATCATGGGAATAACAACCGACATCTCTTTAATCATTCTACTACCAAGAGGGCAAATATTGCTTAAGGTTGTCTTTTGAAAGAACCAATTTATTAAAATTACCTTCTACTTTTAATTTGGCGACTTTGCGACAGATTCCATTAATCGTCCTGTCGAGCGTTCTCATGCCGGCATCAAAACCCAAGGGTCTTACAATCGCCGGCCAAACATCCTCTTCAAAAATCAAATCTTCACTTGATAAACCGGAGGCAGTTATCGCTCGAGGTAAAAGGTATTTTTTGCTGATAATTGTTTTTTGCTCATCAGTATAAGAAGGCATTTCGATAAGTTCTAACCGATCTAAAACCGCCGTGGCAATGCCGGCAGTATTATTGGCAGTAGCAATAAATAAGACTTCGGAAAGGTCAAAAGGATAATCTATAAAATGGTCTAAGAATTTACTGTTTTGTTCCGGATCCAGTAGTTCAACCAAAACTCCCATAATATCTGCTTTGGCAGCATCTGTTACCCGATCAATCTCATCCAATAAAATGACTGGATTCTTATAACCTACTCTTCTTAAAACTTTCATAATTTGCCCTGGTTCGGCATCCGGATAAGCCCGAGATCGGCCTCGAAGCTGTAGCGCCTCACCCATACCGCCCATGGGAATTCTGCCAAGCTGACGGCCAAGCGCTTGGGCTATTGAAAAAGACATTGTAGTTTTGCCGGTTCCGACCAACCCAACTAAAAGCAAAGCCGGTGCTTTAGGAAAGTAGGAATTTGGATTCTGCTTGTTTTTCTTTAAATTAGCGACTGAAACATACTCCAAAATTCGTTCTTTAATATTATCAAGACCGTAATGATTTGCATCTAGAATTTTTTTAGCATGATCCAATGAAAGAATATCTTCGCTTCGCTTATCCCATGGCAGACAAACAATCCAGTCCAAATATCTGGCGACTTGGTCATATTCTTGTGAATAACCTTGAGAGGAAGCAAATTTAACAAGTCTCTCAATCATCGTATTCGTCTTTTGGTGAAGTTCGCCGGGGATTTTGGCGTTTTTAAGTTTTTCCTCAAGAAGCCTTATATCTTCAAATAAGGTAGGGGCAGAATTCACTTTAGGTTAATTAAACCAGAAAACTTATCTTTCTTCAAAATAAATTCAAATTCTTCAATCTGATCAATAGTTTTGGTAAGACCTCCGTGGCCGGCAAAAATTAGGGCAGGGAAATTTTCTCCTATCGGATTTTGGTCGCTATTTCTATAAAGTAAAATTAGAGAAATTAGCGAATTATTCTTAAGGGGAAAATTGATCGAAGGACGCTGGGATTTTTGGATTTTGACGAGTTCTTGGGCCGCTTCATGTGAGGAAGCAAAAAACGTCCAATCCCCTTCTTGGAAAAAAGCGACTGTTAAGTCCTCTTCATCTAAACTTTCCGGTAGTTTTAATAAATACAGTTTAATATTTTCAATTGATTCTTCCATATAAAGAAATTGGTTCGACTTGACGTCTTTGATATTTTTAAGTCCATCAATATCTGTACTGGGATTTTTAAAAACAAGTGCAAAATCTGAATTTGCACCGAAAACTATAAAATATTGGCCATTTTGGAAGTTCAAGTTTTTTAAAAACCAGGTAGAAAGCTGGTCGGGTAGATTTAATCTAGCCATAACAAATTCTGCGATATTATTGCCAAAAACTGCCAGATTGGTTGAAGCAGGAATCTTCAAACTTTCCGCTGCCTGATCATTTACAAAAGACTTATCAATTTGGCCCTGAAAGGTAATTTTTTCGGGTAATATATTAAAATTGGTCTTAATCGGTGTTGTGAATGCTAATTTTGCAGAGGATGTTGCATCAAGTTCAAATTCAATCCCGTCTTTGACACTTTGAGGCAAGTTTAATTTGTTCAAAACTTTTGAAAATTTAATCAGATCCTGGTTCGTAAGATTAAAATTCAACTTAAATTTATTTTGATCGGCTGTAAGTGTTATCTGGCCCGAGTTTCGATCTTGTACGTCTATGAATTTCGCCACAAAAATTATAATTATCAAAAAGAGAAAAGCGGCTAAAATCCCGAAGACAATATTTGCCCTTCCAGCCTGAAGTAAACGCTGGATGGTCGAGGAAAGATCTCTAGTCATAATTAATATCTTTTGGGGGGTCGTCTACGATCTGGTCCTCTTTGATGTCTTCGATCAAACCTTCGGGGTGCAAAATCTCTTCTTGGACCATTCCCTATCTGACCACTAAAAGGTTGAGAAGCACCTTCATCAAACCTGGCTGATAAATTAACTCTGCCCTGATCATCTATTTCAATAACCCTTACTTTAAGCTCCTGGCCAATCTTAACTACATCTTCTACTCGATTAACTCTGTATGAAGCAAGTTGTGAACTACTAACCAAGCCTTCTTTACCAGGAAGAATCTCGACCATTGCTCCAAAAGGCAAAATTCTGGAAACTTTACCAGTATAGATCTCGCCTGGTTTAACTTCTTTAACTATTCCTTCAATCCAATCGGCTGCTTTTTTAGCAGCCTGCGGGTCTTTGCCACTGATGGTTACGGTCCCTTCATCATTTATATCTATCGCGCAGCCGGTTGCGGCAATAATTTTGTTAATCGTTTTGCCACCAGAACCGATAACTTCACCAATCTTGGCAGGATCAATCTTAACTAAAATAACTGTCGGGGCATATTTGGAAATTTTCTCGCGGGCAATAGGAATCGTTGCCAAAATATTTTCTAGAATAGATAGTCTGGCAAGTCTGGCTTTCTCAAGGGTTTCCTCAACAATTTTTTGACTTATACCATCAAGCTTAATATCCATTTGGATAGCGGTAATGCCATTTTTCGTCCCTGCTATCTTGAAATCCATATCTCCTTGAGCATCTTCCTGATAAGCAATATCTGTTAAAAGTACATATTTGGACTTATCTTTTTTATCAGTGATAAGTCCAATTGAAATTCCGGCAACCACTTCTTTTATTGGAACTCCGGCATCCATCAAGGCCAAAGTTGAACCACAACAGGCGGCCATTGAAGTTGAACCAGCTGAGGATAAAACTTCCGAAACAACCCTGATGGTGTAGGGGAAAACATCAGTTGAGGGCAGAACCGGCACGAGCGCCTTTTCAGCCAGCGATCCATGCCCAATTTCTCTTCTTCCCGGCGGACCTAATCGTCTGACCTCACCGGTTGAAAAAGGTGGGAAGTTATAGTGATGCATGTATTTCTTAGTTTCCTCTCCACCCATGCCTTCGATTAGTTGTTCCAAGGCCGGGGAGCCTAAAGTAACGATCGAAAGTACCTGAGTTTCGCCTCTTTGAAAGAAACCCGAGCCGTGAGTTCGCGGTAAAACTGAAACTCTGGCGGTGATTGACCTTATTTCATCGGGGCTGCGGCCATCAATTCGTTTCTTTTGAACTAGAATTCGTTGTCTCAAAAAGTTGGCAACTACCCCATCCAGTAAATTGCTAAGGTGCTTGGAGGTGATTTCCCCTTCCTCTGTCTCAAATTCAGTTTCAAGTTTTTCCAGGGACTGGCTAAACCACTTTTCGTCCTGAGCCTTGTGGGGTTCTTCGAGATCTTTAATGATATTCTTCTCGATAAACTCCAGAATAGCTTTTTCTTTTTGAGCGGGCAGTTTTTCCGCTTGGTAAGTTTGCTTTGTCAGGCCGGCTTCTTTGGTAAATTCTTCAATAAGAGAAATGACCTTTTTGCTCTCAACAACTGCAAATTTAACAGCCCCAGCAATTGATTTTTCATCGACTTCGTCGGCTTTAGCCTCAATCATGACCACTTCATCTCTTGCCGAGACTACAATCAAATCCAGGCTGGAAAATTCTTTTTCGCTTTCGGTGGGGTTTAAAAGGTAACCGCCATTCTGTCTGCCAATGCGAAGTCCTGCAATTGGTCCATTCCAAGGAATGTCAGAAATTGAAAGAGCAGCTGAGGCAGCAATTAGTGCCACTATGTCAGGTTCATTCTCCTGATCAACAGAGAGGACCGTGATAATAACCTGAACTTCTGCTTGGTAATCTTTAGGAAACAGTGGTCTTATAGATCTATCGATAAGTCTTGAAGTTAAAATTGCTTCTTCTTTAGGACGGCCTTCACGCTTAATAAACCTAGACGTGGAAATTTTGCCGCCCGCATATAATCTCTCTTCGTAGTCAACCGCCAGCGGAAAAAAATCAACCTCAGGAGAAGCAGGTTGAGCAACCACTGTTGCCAAAACAACAGTTTCCCCGAGGCTTGCTAAAACTGCACTA
>MFBU01000014.1:0-48903 GCA_001775055.1 Candidatus Curtissbacteria bacterium RIFCSPLOWO2_02_41_11 | reverse complement strand
TCTACCAGCTAATTCTATTTCTTTACGAATAATTTTTGGCATCAAATATAAATAATTCAAATGAGGATTTTGGGGAGTTAGAAATCGGGGAGCAAGAAACAAAACTTTTGGTTCTTACTACTCAACTTCCAACAACCCAAGTATCCCGATATCTTAAATACAATTATAAACTTTTTTTCAAAAAAGGCAAGAAAGACTATTTTGGCAAACCAAGTTTACCGATAATGTCCTGATACCTTTCGGGGGCTTTTCTCGTCAAATAATGAAGTAATCTTCTTCTTTTATTAATCATCGATAATAGTCCTCTTCTTGAATGATCATCATGGCCATGGGATTTCAAATGGTCACCGACGTTTTGAATCCGTTGAGTAAGAAGAGCAACTTGAACTTCCGGAGATCCGGTGTCCCCTGCGTGAGTCTTAAATTTATCAATTACCTGCTTTTTAGACGTTTTAGCCATGATTTTGTAACATTGATGATACTATAAATTAATTCTCCCTGTCAAAAGATTTGGACCCTTTATAAATTTTCGGTGGTTTAAGCCAGTCGCGTGATGCGGATTGATCTTTAAGTTCTTGTTTGCCCTCAAGTTCTTCCAAAGTGGGAGTTTTATCCATATAATCGACGCCGATTGGAGGTATTGCTTGAACTGTTTTAGGAAGGACTGACGCTGTAAGATCCGGTCGTTGCGGCATACCAGCAAAGCTGGCTCTTGAAGCTCCGAATTTTAAAAGCCAAGCAGCCATCTCCAGACTTAAAGGACTTGCCACGGCTGGAGAAAAATTGTCAGTAGCCTCGCTTATACCTATATAAAGATTATAAGCAATGTCCTCGTCAACTGGTAAGGCTAAATCTTGAATCATCTTGGACATCACTTCACTAATTGTAGCTGCCTGATCGTTAACAACTTCAATTTGAGCAAATTTTTGATGCGATTTTTGATTATTAATGTTGATCACTAAAGTTTCCGAACTAATATTTTGTTCATGAGTAATTTCACTATGCAAACTCTCTTGTGAATCACAACCAATCGCAAAAATTAACTCAGCAGCGGATACTGTCTCCTCAAGTGAAACCTGATCTTTACTAACGCCGTTTGAACCTGCAAGTGAATGGATAACCACTTTTAGCCGATTGCCATCAAGGAAATAGGTAACTTTATCTACACTCTCAACTGCATTATCAACAACAACCGTTAAGTTTCGTTTGCCGATCAGTTTGCCGATTTTGTCAACTCCGTAAATCTTATTGGCATCGCCAACTGATGGGGTTGTGGAAATAATTGAGGCATTTTTACCAAGTTTTACCAAAGAAAGGTATAAGGCAAGCCCTGAAGCTAAACCATCCAGTCCCGATGCTTTGGAAACAACTACATAAACGCTTTCCGCTTTTGTCAGTTTTTCAAGGGCTTTTTCTTTCAAGTTCTGGTCCATAGATCTAATTGTTTGGGGCAGAGTAAATTTTTAACCCAAAGATTCTATAATATCACCTTCTTTAAAGTCAAGAGCAGGACTCATGCCAATCCCGCATTCCTGACCGCTGGCAACAGTTTCAACATTTTTTTTGAATTTCTTCAAAGAAATAATTCTTGTTTCGCTTTGTGAACCATCAGCGTGTCTGATTATTATTTTGTCGCCAATTTTTAATTTTCCGTGAGTAACCATACTACCTGCTATTTTTTTGTCATCGATATCAAAACTGGCGACGATTTTGGCTCTTCCGGCAATTTTTGATTCCTGTTTGGCAATCTCGAATTGAGATACTACATCTTCTATATCAGAAAGAAGTTCATAAATAACGTTATAACTTTTAATAACAACTCCCTCTCGTTCTGCCTGCGATTTAACACCAGCACCGACTTTAACATTAAATGTCAGAATCGGAGCACTAGCGACTTTGGCAAAAGAAATATCCCTTTGAGTAATTTCACCAACACCTGAGCAAACTACCAGTATTTTTACTGGCAAGTTAGCTAAAATTGCCTCCAGCGAACCAACAACATCGGCCTTAATAAGAACTTTAAACTTATCGCGTGCCTCTTGTGATTTGGAGATAATATCGGCAAACGATACAATTTGCTGTTTGACGCGAGACTTAGTAAATGTCTGATCGCAAACTACACTGCCGACTTCTAGTACCTCCTTAAACCCCAAAATTTCAACCGGTTTGCCTGGCTTTACCTCTTGAACATTTTTCCCAAGATCATCAATTAACGCTTTTACTGCTATTGTTTCATCATCAACTACAATCTTTTGACCAACACTCAATGTTCCTTTCTTGACAATGACCGTAACAATTAAACCTCGGTTTTTGTCCAAAAATGACTCAACCACAACGGCTTCCAACGGATCTTGCGACAATGAAGGCTGCGGTGAAAGCTGCCAAACAAGCAGAATAACTTCGAGTAGATCTTCAATGCCTTTGCCTTTTGGCGCGGCAACCTCGACCAAAGGAACTTCGCCGCCGAAACTTTCAACAATCACTCCTTCTTTCTGAAGCTCTTTTTTGACTTTTTCAAGGTTAATATTGGGAAGATCAACTTTAGTAATGGCAACAATTGTCGATTTGCCGGCTGCCCTGATATGTTTAATTGCCTCAATTGTCTGCGGCTTAACGCCATCATTGGCAGCAACCACTAAAATAGCAATATCAGCAACTTCGGCACCACGAGACCGCATTTTCTCGAAAGCGGCATGGCCAGGGGTATCGACAAAAGTTATTGGGTGATTCTGGAAAGTTATTTGATAAGCACCAATATGCTGAGTGATGCCGCCATGTTCAGCGGCAACGACATTGGTTTTGCGAATAGCATCAAGAAGGGTCGTTTTGCCATGATCGACATGACCCATCAAGGTCACGATTGGCGGCCTGAAATTTGCATTTTTTTTGTCCATAATATGCTTTGGGCGAGTCGGCTTTCATTTAAGCTTTTTCGCCACTGTCTGGCTTTGATGCATCATTTTGAGATGTATCAGATGTCTGTGTATCAGTCAATTCAGATTTTTCTGACGTTTTCGACCCGCTGATATTCTGGTTCACTAACCCACTGGTGACCTGATTCACTGAATCACTGACTGGCTGACTTGCCGGCTCGCTGGTTTTCTGATCATTTGTGGATGAGGCAGCTTGATCGCTTACCGGCGGTTGATTTTGAACTGCTTGACCACCCGATGCAACAAGTGCTTGCTGATCGCTTTTAGCACTTGATTTTTCTGTCGTTCCCTTCCCCTTAACCTTTGATACTTTTTTTGCCTTTGGTACTTTTGTTTCTTCTTTAATCACTCCGAGCGCCTTTTTAGCCTCTTCTTTGGCCTTTTGCTCCTTAGCCTCCACTTCTTTTGGCAAGCCGCTTTTACCGCGGATATCGATTTTATAGCCGGTAAGTTTGGCAGCCAGTCTGACATTTTGGCCCTCTTTGCCAATAGCCAGTGAAAGCTGATCGTCCGGTGCCATAACTTCGGCACTCTTCTCTTTTGCGTTGATCTTAACCTGTAAATCTTTGGCCGGTGAAAGCGCCGCTTTGATAAATTCAACCGGCTCATCCTGATAAGCAATCACATCTATTCGTTCATCACCAAGTTCGTTAATGACCGCCTGGACTCTGACACCTTTTTGGCCAACGCATGAACCAACCGGATCAACTCCAAGCTGACTTGAGGAAACGGCAATTTTAGAACGTGATCCGGCTTCCCTAGCAATCACTTTAATCTGAACACTGTTTGAGGCAATTTCCGGAACTTCCTGTTTAAATAAACCTTCTAAAAGGCCTGTGGCAGAACGCGAAACTATAATTTCCTCGCCGCGCAGTCCTTCTTTAATACCGACAACATAAAATTTAAGGCGCTGATTTTGGTGATAATGTTCGTTGTGTGCTTGCTCTTGTGGCGGCATAATGCCTTCGGCTTTACCCAAATTAACGGTAATCACCGGACCGGAGATTCGTTGGATAATACCCGAAATAACGGTTCCGACTTTTGAGGAATATTCGCCTAAAATCGCATTTTTCTCGGCTTCCCTGATTCTTTGTAAAATTACTTGTTTGGCGGTTTGGGCGGCGATGCGGCCAAATCCCGGTGGAGTAACATTTTTTTTACCTTTGGCAAGTTTAACTTCTCCGGAATTAGCATCAAGATCAATGACAATGCCTTCCGGATCACCAAAGTCTTTGCGATAAGCAGCCAGAATGGCTTGCTTGATTGAATCAAGAACGACTTCAGGCTCAATTCCCCGTTCGGAACAGACCTGATTTAGCGCTGATGCAAATTCGGTTCGTGCTTGTATGGCCATATTAAAATCCTTCGGATTTTAGTTGGTAGTTTGTAGTTTATAGTTGGTAGAAAAATCTATCCACTACCTGCTACCTACTACCCTCTATTCAAAAAAAGGCGCTACCGCGCCTCAGACTCTTACCTATCTTAAAGCAGAAAGAATTCTAACAAAATAAAGGTGGTGAGTCAACAGAAAAGGGTTTCCCCCGATGGGGCGATTTTCGAATAAATTTGCTTATAAAAGTGTATAAGTAGTTGCCAACCAATCAAATTTATCTGCTGGGACAAAAATC
Organism: Candidatus Curtissbacteria bacterium RIFCSPLOWO2_02_41_11; assembly: GCA_001775055.1. Classification (GTDB taxonomy): domain Bacteria; phylum Patescibacteriota; class Microgenomatia; order Curtissbacterales; family GWA2-41-24; genus GWA2-41-24. The sequence continues at coordinate 44,342 of MFBU01000014.1, read as the reverse complement.
CCAACAGGTTTATTTACTTTTCTCCCGTTTTCTTGAACTAAAATCAACCTTTGCTTTTCGATGGAAGTCCGCCAATCAAAAGCCGGACCAGTTATTGTTTCAACTTGCATCTTCGCGAATGTTTTTCTTAATTGATCTGCCAGAATAGCTGATTTAGTAGTTAAGAAAACCCACTCAGTATTATTAAAAACCATTCCAATACAAGGACGACCATCTTTGGATGTGGTAAAACCAATTATCATCTCCTCCGAAGGTAGATCTTTTAGATACTCAACTCTTCTTTCCATTAGGTGGGTAATAATACTAAATTTGTAAAGAATAGTCAAACTATGGGGTGACGAACTCGCTAGATTGATCTATTGCGCTAAAAGACTACGAAAAGATGATGGGGCGATTTTCGGACTATTATTCCTTTTTAAGCAATTTTTCATTTATAAGAGAGTTATCGTATTATTTGCTTGCTTTTTTCCAGCCATACCAGTAAGAAATAACAAAAATTCCAATTATTGCCACAACTATTAGAACCTGTCCTATATTCCCTTGCTTTATTGGATTTACTACAAGCAAAAAGCCGAGGTACAGCGTAATTACTGCTAAAATAGCGTAAGCATATTTTCTGTACTTCTTAGGCAATGTAAGCAAAAACCACGGTATCGGGTTCATAGATTGATCTACAATTCAGGTTTTAATCCATTTCTTATCAAGCAGGAATTGTACCTGTCCTTTGTCATTCCTCCACTGAAAATCGAGTGTGGTACTTCTGTGTCCAAGTATCCACTCCCAATACATTTTTTCCTGATTTCTGCAGGTCTGTAGAAGAACCAATAGAAAAGTCCTAGAATAATTGCTATTAGTAAAAAGATTGCAGTTGATAAGCGTATTTTCATTTATTTCTAATAACAATGCGTATACATAGTATCGCCGATAAAATAAGACCTACAGCTCTGAGAAGTATTAGGTGCAGGTTGAACCTTGATATTGGGTCGAGAATCTTCTGCGATCCACTGATTTAGCATAGCTTCGCCTTGGGCCATTTTTGCCGGGTCCTTATCAAATGCCAAAGCCATTTTATTAATAAGCTGTGCATTGGTCATATTTTCGTCACCGAAGGATTTCTTGGTATTTTTAAGATCATCTTCAGGGTCTCTGACAACTAAACCAGCAGCAATCCCCAAAGCCTTTTCAGATGGACCAGAATACATGATAGGAGTAGGCAAGGGAGTAGTTGTTGGCACGGGGCTAGGACTTGGCGAAACACTTAATTCTGCTATCTTAGTCTGTTGATCCGATATTAACTTCTTAGTTTTTTGACTATCAACATAAACTGTGCCAACTCCTGCAAACAGAAGCATATTCACAATAATAGATAGAATTAATACCCTATCTTTAAAAAGTTTATTAATAACCTTCTTTTTCATACATCCGTATTAAACTCCCATTCTTTTTATCATTTTTAGCCCGAGTAAAATATATGCTTATGGAATTTAGAAGTCAAAAACGAAAAAACGGTAGAAATTAAAGTTAAAACTTGAATGTGTTGGTAAGACCTAAGCTTTCTAGGTAAATTTGATTTCCAGTTTTTTCCCTAGGGACTTGGCAATACGCTGGACTAAATCCATAGAAGGACTTACACTCATATTTTCAATTCTTGATATAACAGCTTGGGTAGTACCGGCTTTTTGGGCAAGTCGCCTTTGAGAAATCCTTCCTTTAATCCTAGCCCTAATGAGCTCTCTAGTAACTTGGTAGGCAACCTCACTTTTCTCCCATTCCTTCTTGAATTCAGGGTCTTTCAGTTGTTCTTTAAGGTATTCGTTTAAAGTTAAGTCTCTCATGGTAAGACTGATAACATATGCATACACTTGACAATACATGATATCTTATTAGGTATCATAAGTCAAGTACTTCCTTTCCCCTTTTTAGAGCTACATTTAACTCATTAGTCGGAGTCTTTTGTTTCTTTTTTCTAAAGATATGTAAAACTTTGACCCCTTTTCCTGGTTGCGACACGCAAATAATTCGAATGTTATCTTTTCCAAGTACCCGTAGTTCCCACAGAGAAGTGTTTATTATTTTCTTTATGTTGGGAATTGCCGGATTTAAACCATATTCTTCCACATACTTAAGCTGACGGAGAATCTTTGTTCTTAAGCTCGGTTGACAAGAATTTAGAAATTCTTTTATAGGTGAAATTTTATCCTGAGGGGTATAAAGGCTAACTTTGTACATTAAAAAGATTTAAAAAAACTATTCTTGAACTATAATTTTTCGAATTCTTCGAGGAGCCTTTTTTGCTCTCTGGAAAGTTTGGACGGGACATGAATTCTGATTATCACGTAATGGTCGCCTTGGCCGTGGCCGGAGACACGGCGGATGCCCTTGCCCCGAAGACGGATCTGAGTACCGGGCTGAGTGCCCGAAGGTATGCGGATTTTAACCGGGCCATCCACTGTCTCAATTTCCTTAACAATTCCAAGTGCTGCCTGCGAAAAAGAAATCTCCTCCTCGGATACTACATCATAACCCCTTCTTCGAAACTTCCGGTGAGGAGAAACTTGGCAAACAAGAACAAAGTTGGAAAAACGGATTTCCGAACCGTCGTCAACTCCTGGCGGAATTTTGATTTTTTGTTTTCTACCCGCTTCGCCCGCGAAGCGAGGCGAGCTTTCAATTTCAACTTCTTTTTGGACCCCATGAACCGCTTCCATAAAATCCAAATGAATAATGTAGCGGGGAAGTCGGGCTTGCCGGCCAAATGGCGATCTTTCACCAAAAACCATCTCAAAAATATCAAACGGATCGGCGAATCCGCCAAAGTCGAAACCACCCATGTCGCCGCTTGACCAAGTATAGGTTCGAAATCCGCCGGGAGCTGCCCCAGCACCGAATCCGCCTCCCGGCGCAAATGCCGCATGGCCAAATTGGTCGTATGCCGCCTTTTTCTGGGAATCGGAAAGGACCTGGTAAGCCTCGTTTATTTCTTTGAATTTGGTTTCGGCGCCGGCGGATTTATCAACATCCGGGTGATGTTTTCTGGCTAGGTTACGATAAGCCTTCTTTATTTCGTCAGGGCTGGTATTTTTGCCGACACCGAGAATCTCGTAGTAGTCTTTTTTCATAAATTCAAAAAGTCTGCGCTCCTCGTTCCTAAAATTTTATTTTGTTTATTATGACAAAATTTTAGGAACTGCGGGGCTAAATCGCTGTTGGTAGCCATGGTTGTATTATATCTAAATTCAAAATCAGAATGTTTTAAACATTTGAATTTAGAATTTGGGATTTATTTAGGGTTTAGAATTTAGTGCTTAGGATTTGATTAGTTGGCAACTTTTTTGCCAGCAAGATCTTGTCCGCCATATGTCGCTGTTGTCTTATTGACTTTAAATTCCAGCTCCCCGACCAAATCTTTTTCATTTAAAATTTGGATTTTGTGAACCCCGACAATAGCAAGCGGAAAATTGACCAGTTCCGTCATTACATTAGCCTTACCATTTTGGCCTAAAGTTATTTTAAATTCTTTGTCTGGAAAGGTGGATTCAACTTTTTGAGGAGGAGTTAGCTTTAGTGTTAAAGAATATTCTTTGCCCGCTTCTCCCTTGACTACCGCCACCAAATACATCTTTGGCCAATTGGTAGGCAAATTGGCAACGAAAAACTGATCAAAAATGCCAATGATGGAAAGTTTTTGATCTTGGGAAACGGTAGCATGATCGCAAAGTACAAATATTTCTGTCTTAAGATTCATCTAAAGTACCTGTCGATGCAAATATACTTATGGATACTAATTATACGAATATATCCGTTCAGCTCGGAGTTAAATTAGTATGATTAGTATGAATTCGTATATTAGCATCGTTAAATATTATTCTTTGACAACCTCTCCCTCTTGAACTTCACCGGTGTCGCCTGATGCTTTCGGTTCCTCTTTAGTTTCGCTGTCTGAACCTGGTGATGCTTGGGCATCTGGCTGACCCGTTTCGCCACCTGGCTGGCCGTACATTGATTGACCTATTTTGGAGAGAATATTTGATAACTCTTCAGTTTTGGCCTTAACCTCTTCAATAGGAGCGGATGACTCGATTTCTTTGAGGGCTTTGATTTTTTCTTCAACTTCAGTCTTAACCTCTGTAGGGACTTTATCACCGGCATCTTTAAGTGCTTTCTCTGCCTGATAAACAAGAGCGTCGGCTCGGTTTCTGGTTTCGATTTCTTCTTTACGGGTCTCATCTTCTTTGGCGTGCTCTTCCGCCTCTTTAGTCATCCTTTCAATCTCATCAGGCGTTAGGCCGGTTGAGCCGGTAATTTTGATTGATTGTTCCTTGCTAGTCGCCTTATCCTTAGCAGTCACGTTTAAAATACCGTTGGCGTCAAGATCAAAAATAACCTCGACCTGCGGAATACCACGAGGAGCCGGCGGAATTCCATCCAGAATAAACCGGCCTAGAGACTTGTTGTCAGCAGCCATTGGTCTTTCTCCTTGCAGCACATTAATTTCAACCGAGGTTTGATTGTCAGAAGCAGTTGAGAAAATTTCGGATTTTGATGTAGGAATAGTGGTGTTTCTAGGAATAAGAGCAGTGGAAACAGCACCTAAAGTTTCAATTCCCAAAGTTAAAGGAGTTACATCCAAAAGCACCATCTCTTTCATTTCCCCGCCTAGGACCGCTCCTTGGACAGCCGCACCGATAGCCACAACTTCATCAGGATTTAAGCCTTTATGCGGTTCTTTGCCGAAAAATTCCTGAACTCTTTTAGTCACCAGCGGCATTCTGGTCATTCCGCCAACCAGAATAACTTCATCAATTTTTTTAGCATCAAGCTTGGCGTCTTTGAGACAGTCTTTAACTGGCCCAAAAGTTTTTTCAACCAAATCACCAATAATCGATTCCAACTTGGCCCGTGAAAGCTTAAATTGCAGATGCTTGGGGCCGGTTTGATCGGCTGTTAAATAGGGAATTGAAACTTCAGTTTCAGAAGTTGTCGAAAGTTCGATTTTGGCCTTTTCGGCTCCATCTCGAAGCCTTTGCAGCGCCGATCTATCCTTAGAAATATCTACGCCGGATTCTTTTTTAAACTCATCTGACAAAAATTCAATAATTTTAGCGTCAAAATCGTCACCGCCCAAATGCGTATCACCGTTAGTGGCTTTAACCTCAAAAACACCATCACCAAGTTCCAAAATCGAGATATCAAAAGTGCCGCCGCCAAGATCATAAACGGCAATGGTATGGGCATGCGCTTTATCGAGTCCGTAGGCGAGTGCCGCAGCCGTTGGCTCGTTGATTATTCGCTCTACTTTAAAGCCGGCAATTTCGCCCGCTTGTTTGGTCGCCTGGCGCTGGGAATCATCAAAGTAAGCCGGCACAGTAATTACCGCTTGTTCAACTTTACCTCCAAGGTAGGCCTCAGCATCGGTTTTAATTTTGCCTAAAATCATTGCCGAAATTTCCTGAGGCGTGTAATCTTTGCCTTCGACATTGACAACGGCCATACCGTCGCGGCCTTCCTTAATATCATAAGGAAGCCACTTGATATCCTTCTGGACCTCCGGATCTTTATATTTGCGGCCCATCAGCCTTTTGATTGAGAAGACGGTGGTCTTTGGGTTAACAACCATTTGGCGCTTGGCGACATCACCGACGATGTGTTTGGACACATCCACTACTGAAGGAATAATATTTCTGCCCTCTGACGAATGGATAACTTTCGGCTTGCCAGCCTCAACAACGGCGACTGCCGAATTAGTTGTTCCTAAATCAATACCAATTATCTTAGACATATTTATCCTAATTTATCAAAATTTTATTACTCCGAATTGATCCAAATGCTTTGAATTGATTTCGCATTTTAATTTTGAAAACTTGGTATTCGGATTCATTCGTATACATTCGTATGCTCTTCAGCTTTCTCCTCCCGCTCATCATCTGAGCGAGGCTCGCCTTTGGCGGCAGTGTTTTGATTAACCTGTGACCTCTCAACGATAACTTGAGCCGGCCGAATAACCTTATTATTTATTTTATAACCCTTTCTGATAACTCTGGCAATTATTCCGTCGTTTTGACCCTCAGCAACTTCCGTTGCCTCGTGTAAATTTGGGTCAAATTTAGTTCCCTCGGCAACTATTTCTTCAACTCCTTCTGTTTTTAAAACGTCTTTAAACTGATTAATAACCATTTCCAAACCCTGATCATCGATATGTTTTTTGGCATTTTCAAGATTATCAAGAACCGGCAAAAATTTCTCTATTAAAATTGCCGAAGAGAGCTGACCCAACAGTCTTCTTTCTTCCTCGACCCGTCTTTCCAAATTCTGATAATCTGCCAAGGCTCTTTTAAGTTGCTCCTCAAGTTGCTTGCTTTTGCTCTCACCTTTTGCTATTTGCCTTTTCTTGACATCTTGATTTTGAGCAGTTTTTTTATCGTCTGTCATCTGAAATTAAACTCCAAGGCTTGATAATAGTTGCGAAAAATATCTCAGTGTCGGAATAATCACCGGATAATTAAGTCGTGACGGACCGACTATTGCCAACATGCCTTGATGATGGGGCATTTGATAGCGGGAAATCACAAATCCGCAGGGCTCAAGATAAGGCATACCCAGTTCTTCACCAAAAAGTATTTTAATCTGATCCTCGGCTGCCAGTTGACCAAATATTTGGGAGAGCATCTCAACTTTATCAAGCATTGAAAGAACGGTTTTAGTAATATCAATGTCATAAAATTCGGGCATATCCAAAATATTGGCCATACCAGCTGCATAAACATCGTTTTCCTCGTCAGTTGCCAGAGCCAGATAATGAGTTTGATCTGCCAAAACTTTTGCGGTGTGACGGAGTAGTTTATTGAAGTGCTCTTTCTGTTCACCGAGTTCCTCTTTAATAGCGACTTCATCCTTGAGTGACAGGGATTTTTCTTCCATTAACTGATCGACATAGAATTTCATACCCAGTGATGTCGGAGTTCTGCCTGCAGAAGTGTGCGGTTGGCGAAGATAGCCAAGTGAGGTTAATTTAACCATCTCGTTTCTGATGGTTGCCGGCGAAACGCCAAGACCACCTTCTTTTTCAATAGTCTCCGAACCGACCGCCTCGGCAGTTTCGATATATTTTTCGATAACTACTCGAAGCAGATTTTTTTGTCTGTCTGTTAAATCCATATAGTGTAGGCGAGTGGGCAGCTAGAGCACCTCGCCGTTAGCAGACAATGTACCACGAGTGCTAATTATTGTCAAGAGCTCATTCATAAAAAAGTTCGGGGCGGATAAAGCGAACGAGGGCGGAAATTACACCTTCTGTGTAAGCTTCGGCTCTGTTAACCGCATTTTTGCTCATTAAACCAAAATGGCCGTCGCCCTGTTTGCTGTTTTTGACCTTAAAAACTACATCGTCAACGTGCCCAAGCTCCATACCAGCCTTAACCATTCTTATTGTCTTTGGTGCATTTTGCATTCGGATTGTCGAACCGATCCCTTCTTTTCCGTTTTTATCGACAATCACAATCCAACCTGTATCAAACCAAATTCCCTCAAATTTCTGCAAACCACCTTCCAGTCCTACCCCAAAATCGGCACGGGCTGATTTGATTGCTACTTTTGCTCTGTTTCTGGCACCTTTGACTGCTTCTTTGTCCGTCATCGGCTGTTGGGAAACACCGGATGGAACTTCGATCCCAACAATCTCCAATTTTTTCTTTGGCCAGACTTTTCCAAAAGCCCTTTTTGCTGCTTCGATTTTAACCGGATTTGTCGAACCAACTGCGATTTTCATCTTACAGTTTTCAGAAAAGATGGAACACTTGGAAAGACTTCCTTGAAAATAAGGTAAAGACTTTCTGTTTCCTTTTGTTCACCTATCAAAATGAGTTTTTTATTGAGACCATAAGCTATCCCTGCTTCTAAGTGAGTCGATTTGCCCCCTGGCAGAAGAACTATTACTGCCATGGAATCTTTTAAGCCCTGCAGATCTATTTTGAAAATTCTTTTGATGGTTTTGTTGTTTCTCCAATCGGGAATTGATTCGAAGCTTTTCATCACTTTTTCTGGATCCTCATTCGGATCGAATCCTTGCTTGCCTTCCATAAAACAGAAAACCTTCTTGCCCTTTCTGCGTAATTTTGAAACGAGATCCAAAACTTGATCTCGGTTTCGCCATCTTGAAGAAATAAAATAATCGTATTTCATATCTTTAAAACTGCCAAAAAGGCTTCTTGAGGTATGTCTATACTACCAAACTTGCGCATGCGTTTTTTGCCTTTCTTTTGCTTTTCCAAAAGCTTCATTTTGCGGGTGACATCGCCGCCGTAGAGTTTTTGGGTGACATCTTTGCGATAGGCCGGAACGGTTTCGCGGGCGATGATTTTTGCGCCAATGGCAGCTTGAATCGGAATGGGAATTTGTTGTCTGGGAATTGCCTCCTTTAACTTTTCGGTAAATTTGCGCCCTATATTTTCTGCTTTTTCCTTGGGGACGATTTGAACCAAACCCTCGACTAGCTGGTGGTTGACCAAAATATCTAGCTTAACTAAGTTGGCCGGGCGATAATCAATGACTTCAAAATCAAAGGACGCAAAACCTGAACTTATGCTTTTGAGCTGATCGTAAAAACCGATCAGTAAATCAAGAAGTGGAATATCGGCTTCGATTTGTAACAAATTTCCCAAACTTTCGGAATTTATAATCTCTCCCCTTTTTTCATGAACCAAATTAGAGACCTGCCCGTAATATTTTTGGGGCGTAAAAATGGTGACTTTGGCATAAGGCTCTTTAATATCCTTGGATGCCGGATCAAATTCCGAAGGTTTGTTGACTGTTTTGCCATCGATTTGGAAATTAACGGACGGAGAAATTGCAATTATATCCAGATTATATTCCCTCTCGAGCCTTTCTTGGGTGATTTGGGCATGCAGAAGGCCTAAGAAGCCGACGCGAAAACCCATACCCAAGGAAGTTGAAGACTCTGGTGAAAAACTGAGTGATGAGTCGTTGAGCCTTAATTTTTCGAAAGCGTCTTTGAGTTTGGGTAATTGATGAGGGTCAGTGGGATAAAAGGACAAAAAGACGACCGGTTTAGCTTCTTGGTAACCAGGTAAAGGTGAGGAGTTGGGGTTGGAGAAGCTAGTAATGGTATCGCCGACTTTAACTTTTGATAAATCTTTGAGATTGGTAACGATAAAGCCCACTTGGCCTGATTCAATTTGATTTTCATAAACAGATTTTGGGGAAAGATAGCCGATTTGTAAAACTTCAGCCGCTGCACCCGTTTTTAAAAACTTAATCTGATCACCTACTTTAAGTTGACCGCCAAATAGACGGACAGTGGTAATAACACCCTTATAAGGATCAAGAGCCGAATCGAATATTAGAGCTGAGAGTTTATCGCCCTCCTTCGCCAAGGCTTCGGAGGGTGCAGGTATCTTTTTGATAATCTCTGAAAGAAGTTGTTCAACACCTGCACCGGTTTTGGCTGAGATTTTGATGATCTCTTCTTTTTTGAAACCGCAAGAGACCAATTCTTGTTCGGTTTTTTCGATTTCGGCTTGGGGCAAGTCAATCTTATTAATAACCGGAATAAGGACGAGGTTTGCTTGGATAGCCAGATTGTAGTTGGCCAGAGTTTGGGCTTGAACGCCTTGGGTGGCGTCGACCAAAAGGATGGCGCCTTCGACTGATGCCAAAGACCTGGAGACTTCATAGGAAAAATCGACATGGCCGGGGGTGTCAAGTAAGTTCAAAGTGTAAAGTGTAGAGTGCAAAGTGTAGTCAAGACGAATGGCTTTAAGTTTTATGGTAATGCCATGTTCGCGCTCAAGCTCCAAATTGTCTAACATCTGAGCCGGATGATTTTTGTCAACGGCGCCGCAAATTTCCATAATGCGATCAGCGAGCGTCGACTTGCCGTGGTCAATGTGGGCAATGATGGCGAAGTTACGGATTTGGTTGTTGGGCATCGATTGAAGTTGGTGCAGGACTGACCAGTTTTGAAGGCAATAAAATTACTCTTTTGGCAAAATTGTAAAAGATAAAAACTTGCTCTACTTTCAAAAGCCAAGAAAGAAAAATATAAACTAAAAGACCAACCAGTGTAGCAATTCCTGTAAGAAGAAGTAAACCGATTGTGCGCGTTGTGTCAAAAACCAACTGATCCAAAAGCTTCATGGGGATGTAAAGAAAAACTGCAGTAATAAGACTGATTACCAACATCTTAAAGACAGGTAAAAATAGCTCTGTTTTATTAAAAGAAACTTTTCGATCCAATAAATACAAAAGTAAAATGGCATTGATAATATTGGCGGTTGAATAGGCAATGGCAAGATAAATAATTGAAAGCTTAAGAATTAGAATAAATATCAAGCTTAAGGCAATATTGAAAACGACAGTTAAAACATTAATTTTAACAGGTGTAATGCTATCCTTTACAGCATAAAATCCTCGAGTTAGAAGCAGGCTGGTTGCTTGGGCGGCAATACCAATTGAAAAAGCAATTAAAACCCTACCTGTTAAAACTGTCGTTTCCCAAGGAAACTCTCTGGCGCCGAAAACCAGTCTAACTGCAGGAATTCTCAAAATAGCCAAAATAGCCGCTGCTGGCAAAATTAGAAAAAGAATTTGATGAAGTGACTGCATAAAAATCTTTTTAAATTGCTCATATCTTTTGGCATTAAACTCAATTGAAAGAGACGGTAAGGCAGCCTGGGCGATTGAGGCTGCAAAAAGAGCAGCCGGTACATACTGTAAAACTTGAGCGAAGTTAAAAGCAACAATTGAACCGACGGTGGCAATTGAAGCCAAAGCAATGTTGATCATATCAGAAATTCTTATTAAACCGAGGGCAATTGAGCGCGGCCACATTAAGGCAATGGTTTGACGAACATCTTTATTGCCAATATCCAAATTAGGCCTAAACTTAAAGCCCAAAGAAAGCGCCAGGGGTAATTGAATTACTAAATGAAGAAGTGCTCCTAGTATCATGCCAATAGCCGGAGCGTAAATACCGAAAACCGGAACCAAAAAAATTATGGAAAGAATAATGCCAATATTGTAAAAAACCGAGGCTAAGGCAGGTACTAGAAAGCGTTGAAATGACTGCAGGACACCGGTTAAAAATATTGAAATTACAAAGAAAAACTGCGCCAGAATCATAATTCGAAGCAATCTGGCAATTAAGGGTAAAGCCAAGGGGTCCTTAGAAATAAGACCGGGAGCAATAATCGGAGCAATAAAATTGGCAAGAGCAAGAATTAATATCGCCAGAACTGCAAAGGCAAAAAGGCCTAGGGTAATCATTGTTGATGAAAGACGCCAAGCCTTTTCAAGTTTTTCGCGCGACAAATACTGGGAAAAAACCGGGATAAAGGCAAGAGCGATCGTGCCAAAAATTAAGACTTCAAAAATTGCCTCCGGAAGTATAGATGCCGCAATAAAACTGTCCAAGAGTTGAATGTTATCACCGAAATACGAAGCAAGAAGCCGATAGCGCACTAGGCCTAAAATCCTGGAAAGAGCAACGGAAAAGGCAATAACAAAGGCCGCTGAAAGTACATCTTCTTGTCTTCTCTTTAGAAAATTGGCACCATTTTTGAGAAAGTAGAACATAAAAATTGACCTAATTGACCTAATTGACCTAAAATAACCCAACTAGTAAATTTAGATAAATTAGAAATTAGAGTACTTAGAAATTTTAAAGATATGCCAGTAACAAAACAAGCAATCAAAAAAGTAAGGCAAGATAGGCGCAAAACAATTATCAATCTTAAAGTTAAACGAGCTTACAGGCAAGCCGTTTTGATCTTTCGCAAAAAACCAACGGAGGCTAGTCTAAAAACAGTTTACAAACTAGTGGACAAAGCAGCTAAAACCAATGTGATTCATAAAAATAAGGCAGCACGGATCAAATCTCGGCTGTCAAAATTACTAAAGCCAGTAAAACATGTCTCAAAGACTCAAACTGCTTAAAACCTCCACAAAACTTACCAAAGCTAAAACTATTACAAAGGCTAGTCGTTGACATTACTATGTGTTAATATTACTCTTAAATAGTAGATATGAAGCTTGCCCGTTATATTGGTTTTTCTTCTTCGGTTTTTGCTTGGCTTGCCCTTGTAGGCAATGTTTTTGCCCAAACAGCTACGCAATCTGCCGGTAAGGGCGGCACAGATGGTGCCCTTCCTAATGCAGGAACAACCGGACTAACTTATTTAATATTTGTAGGTGGCGTAGTCTTGTTTGTTTTTGGAACAATTAAGCTAATCTTAAGCTACAGCAAGTAATTTTACTTCTCCTGAAGTTTGAAAATTTCACTTTGAACATATTCTGCCAAATCCGTCCAGCGGTTATTTTTAGGTACCAGTACGAATTGACCATTATGAGTTGCCAAATCGCCAACTTCTAAAACGCTGTTGTCTCTATCCGAGTCCAGAACGACTCTTTTAATTGTCGAAGGGTCGATTTTTTGACCAAGTTTGAGAAAATATGGCACTTCTTCATCTGTGATATCGGTATCGATTGACTGACCAAAGGTTTTGGCAAGTTCAAGAATTGTCTTGGGATTTAAAAGAGTTTCTTTTGATAGAACTTTTTGACGAAAGGCTAAAATCACTTTTTGTTGACGGGCGCTTCTTGCAAAATCTGAGCCCTGACCATTGGTACCGTGTCTGCTTCTTACAAACTTAAGGGCGAGAGTACCGTCCATTTGCGTAAGCTCCTGTTTAAAAGAAATGGTTTCATAGCGACACTCGAATGGGTCATTTTCCTCGGTTATTTTATCCAAGAGAATAGCAGAGCCGGTGGCATCTTTAACGACTTGTTGAGGTACACCATCAATTTCTTCTGTTTCGATGGTTAATCCACAGAGATCATCTTCTTTGCCGACTACTGGATATTTGGAATCAACAAAAGCATTTTCCACATTAACATCTATACCATCAACCAAGTCTACAGCTTTAATAAAACCATTAAAATCCACTCGCAGGGTATAGTGAATCGGTAAACCAAAAAGGGTTCCTATTGTTTTTTTAGTGACGTTTAGGCCATCATTATCTTTTTCTTGACCATAAGCATAGACAGAATTGACCTTAGTTGAGAGGCTGGGATCCCATAGGTCTCGAGGAATCGAAACCAGAACAACATCATGACCATCTTCGGCTATTGAGGCTAAGATCATGGTGTCCGAAAGATTAGGACCTTCATGTCCCTGACCCCCTATTCCCAGAAGAAGAACATTGACTCTTCCATTATTACTATTAAGACCAGTATCGGTAATTAATTGAACAACAGCTTTTGGACCTTTAAAAACAAGCTTATCTATACCAACCAGTCTGATTAGTGCAAATGTGAATACGGCAAACAATATGGTAAAAGTTAAGATCTTTAGAATATTTGGAGATTTTTGCGGTCCTTTGCTAAGATTGCGCATTTTAGTTCCTAGCGGCCATCAGTATTTGGATAAATTGTTGAGAATCTAAACTTGCTTGACCGACAAGCCCGCCATCAATATTTTCCTGTCGAAAAAAAGACTGGGCGTTTTGGGGATTAATACTTCCGCCATAAATCACAACTGCCCCGCGGCCGATTCTTTCTTTAATTTTTGCTGCTTGCTCATTGGCATTTTGGGGAGAATCCGGTCTAAATTCCCCACCACCTGAGATTGCGCTTGGTGGTTCATAAACAAAAATAATTTTATCTTTATTTTTGACAATTACTTGGCCTTTGGCAATATAGGTATCAAGCTGTTTGAAATCACTAATGCAAAGAATTGGGGTAATTTTGGCAACCAAGAGCATTTTGACTTTTTCCATCACATCGTCATCGGTTTCAGCAAAATATTTTCTTCTTTCGGAGTGACCAACAATAGCATATTGACAAAGATCGGCAATTTGGCTGGCAGCGACCTCTCCGGTATAGGCCCCTTGTTCGAAGCGTGAGATATCCTGGCTGCCTAATTTTAGGTTGATACTGTTTTGAGCAATTTTGGCAAAAGCCGAAGCTAAAAAGGAGTGCGAAGGGCAAAAAATAATGGTACCAGTAAAACTGGTAGCAGTCTTAGCGACATCATCGATCCATGATGCGACTTCGTCCCAAGTTTTATTCGCCTTGAGATTGGCGACAACCAATGGTAGAGGATCATTCATATTTGGAGATGGTTTTTAGAAAATTATCCTTGGATGTGGCTCCAATAATGCGTTCTTGTTCCTTATTTTCCTTCAAGATTACATAGGTGGGAATTGACATGACCTGGTAGACAGCAGCCTTGTCTTGGTTTTCGTCGACATTGATCTTCTCAATTTCCACGCGGCCGGCCAGCTCTTTTTCAAGCTGCTCAATAATCGGCTCCATAAATTTACAGGGACCGCACCACTCGGCCCAGAAGTCTAAAACCTTAACCATACTCCAAATTATATCAGTGAGTCGGTGATTCAGTAAATCAGTCAGTCGGTGATTCAGTATTCCAGTGCATCCAGTGCATATAAATAACTTGATTTTCCCATTGTTTTACTGACTTACTGGTTCACCAGCTCATTGATACACTGGTATACTGATACACTGAATCACTGAAAATGAAAAATCTTCTAAAAGATTTAGATTCGGCGCAGATTGAAGCTGTTAAGCAGACTGATGGGCCGGTTTTAATTTTGGCTGGGGCCGGCAGTGGCAAAACGCGGGTATTGACTTATAAAGTCGCTTACCTAATTTCTCAAGGTGAAAAGCCTGAAAATATTTTGGCGGTGACGTTTACCAATAAAGCGGCAAATGAGATGAAGGAACGAATTACGAAGCTACTTGTTCGTCATTCATCGTCTATTGCAAAAAAAAGTTCTAACGATAAACGATCGTCGATACACGATTTACCCTTTGTTGGTACTTTCCATGCTTTTTGTGCGAGACTTTTGCGAATTGACGGCAAGTATATCGGCATTCCGAATGGTTATTTGATTTACGATGATGATGACAGCCTAAGCTTAGTCAAACGCATCATGAAGGATAATGATATTTCGACAAAAAACTTTCGTCCCAGTTCAATTCTTTCGGCCATTTCTTCGGCTAAAAGTGAGTTATTATCACCCAATGACTATGCCCAATTTGCCCATGGTTTTTTTGCAGAAACTGTTTCTCAAGTCTACACGATTTATCAAAAAGAGCTAAAAGCACAAAACGCCTGTGATTTTGATGATCTTTTAATGCTGACTGTTTCACTTTTCAAAATGAATCCTATTGTTTTGCAAAAATGGGCTCGTAGATTTAAGTATGTGCTGGTTGATGAATATCAGGATGTGAATACTTCTCAATATGTACTGACCAAACTTCTCTCCAGCATCCACGGTAATTTAACAGTAGTTGGTGATGCTTCCCAGGCAATTTATTCCTTTCGCGGTGCCGATTTTCGCAATATTTTAAACTTTGAACGAGATTTCCCAGATGCACGCGTATTTAACCTTGAACAAAATTACCGCTCGACCCAAAATATTCTTTCGGCGGCCAATGCTATTATTGCCCACAATAATTCTCATCCGGTTTTAAAGCTTTGGACAAAAAATAAAACCGGTGAAAAAATTATTATATACAGCGCCCAAAATGAAATTGATGAGGCTAACTTTATTGTCGAGCGCATAGTTTCTTTGGAGCTATCATTTTCCTCATACGCCGTGCTTTATAGAACCAATGCCCAATCAAGAACGGTGGAGGAAGCATTTCTTCGTGATGCTATCCCTTATCGACTCTACGGTGGTGTCCGTTTTTATGACAGACGCGAAGTCAAAGATGTTCTGGCGTATTTGAGGCTTGTCGCAAACCCAAAAGATAAAATTGCCAAGGCAAGAGTCGAAAAATTAGGTAAGAGGCGATACGAAAAATTTGAGGAATTTTTGGAAAAGCAAAGATCAAAAAAAGGGCTACCCAAACCAATTGAGGCGATCGATAAAGTTCTTGAGGCGACCGACTATTTAGCACTTATTGATGACGGCACCGAAGAAGGCTTGATGCGGGTGGAAAATGTCAAAGAACTTAAATCTGTCGCAACCGATTTTGAAAATTTAACTACTTTTTTGGAAAGTGTAGCTCTAATGGAAGATAAAGTCACTCCTGAAAAAAATTATGAGAAGACAAGAACACCAATGGTTACTCTAATGACGGTTCATGCTGCTAAAGGTTTGGAGTTCGAGGTTATTTTTGTAATCGGTATGGAGGAAGGTCTATTTCCCCACTCTCGAAGCATGTTAGATAGCGCTCAACTTGAGGAAGAAAGAAGACTTGCTTATGTAGCCATGACGCGTGCCAAACAAAAACTTTATCTAACGTATGCGACAAACCGACTCTACTTTGGTCTACATTCCGCCAATTTAGTTTCACGCTTTGTGGTGGATATACCGGAGGAGCTGATTAACTCGATATAGTCTCTGTTAAAATAAGATGTGGATTTAAGGACGATTTTAAAGTTTATTTACCACGACTTTCGGCTGCATGTCGCCTTTACGCTTGTTTTGGTCTGGCTTCTCGCTCTTTGGCGTGTTCAGACTGTTAACGCTTTCCTTTTTCCTCTTTTAGCTATTGTTTTCATGGTAATTTTTGACTTGAGTACAACTTGGATTCGTGATCACAAAATTTACTTTCCCTCGGCAGCATTGGTTACTGGATTGTTAATCGGACTGATTATTGACCCATCAACACCGATTTGGACGATTGGTGTAACTTCTCTTTTGGCTTCGCTTTCTAAACAATTCATCAAGACCGGACTTCGCCAACATATTTTTAATCCAGCAGCTTTTGGGATTATGGCAACTCCTTTGATCTTCGACATACCGGTTGCTTGGTGGGGAGTGACTGCAAGCGGTTGGTCTTTGATTATTCTGATTCCATTAATGACAAGGGTTTTGGGGCGTATGGGAAGACTAACATTGCCGATTACATTTCTGGCCATTTACTTTATCTATTTAACAATTCAATCTGGATCCGGAAAAGCTTTAAGTATCATCGTCGATGGGACAGTCATGCTTTTTGCTTTGGTGATGTTGCCAGAACCAATGACTTCACCAATTCAAGGAAGCTTTAAATACGGATTTGGAATTTTGGTAGCAATTCTGGCTATTTTATTCTCAAGTTTAAACTTTTTGGAGGAGGCTTTTTTGCCAGCACTTCTTTTGGGGAATCTGGCAGGTTTTTTGTTACTGAGATTTAGCAAAACTTCGACTCAAGCCCCAGAGGCCAAAAGTAGTCAGTAAAACTCCAAAGCCCAAAATTGCAAGCGTAGGAGTAAGGCTTCCGGCTGGAGCAAGAGTTGAACCTGAAGCTGAGGCAATATTTTCCGGTAAGGCACCGATTGTCAAAGTAAAAGTCACTGATGATGTTGCTGTGGCTACAGTTACTTGATTATCACCAGAAAGGTCGGCTGCAGGTGTGAACGACCAGTTGCCAGAACTATCTGCCACTACTCCATTTTTTTCTGCACCAATCGTAATATCAATATTCCCCCCAGGATCGGTCACACCGGAAAAAGCTGGCCTTGGAGAGCTTACCCAAAATTGTTTGGCTCCCTGAATAAAAGTGGCGCCACCGATAGAAGAAACTAGGCCAGAACCGGCAAGGACAGGGTTTAGGGTTAAGAGATTAGAAATTAGTGAAAAGAAAGTAAAAATCAGGATAAAGGTAAGTACCAACCGGACAGACGGCATAATTCCATCATAATTAATAAATTGTCAAATTGCTAGATTGTCAGAATAGAGGATGGTAGGATAATGGAAGAATGATTGTCCGCGAAGTTAAAGACAGCGAGAAAGATTTGTACAACCAGGTCGTTACCCATGTTATTCAATCATGGCAGTGGGGTGACTTTCGTAAAAAAATGGGGTTGGATTTGGTACGCTTGGGTCATTTTGAAGGTAACAAACTTATTTCGGCTTATCAACTGACTTTTCATCCTGTACCTTTTTTTAAATATACTGTCGGTTACTTACCAAAAGGCCCAATGCCTGATGAGAAGATGGTCGAGGCGCTCAAGACCTTGGGCGAACGCAAAAATGCGGCTTTTATAAAAATTGAGCCTAATGTTTTGAAAATTGAAAATGGAAAATTGAAAATGGAAAATTTAGGACTCGTCCCATCTAAAAAATCATTATTTACTAAGTACAATTTTTTAATTGACTTAACAAAGACGGAAGATCAACTTTTGGCGGCGATGCATCCAAAAACACGCTATAACATCAATATTGCCCAAAAAAAGGGGGTCACGGTCTACGATTCAACCAGTGATGAGGACTTTGAAATATATCTCAAGCTTTATTTTGAAACAACCAAACGCCAGAAATATTTTGGCCATACATCCACCTATCATAAACTTGTTTGGCAAACTTTAATGCAGGCTAAAATGGCCAGGCTTCTGATTGCAAAGTATCAGGGCAAACCATTAGTCGCCTGGATGCTTTTAAACTTTGGCCAGACTATTTACTACCCATATGGTGGGTCGTCAAAAGAGCATAAAGAAGTAATGGCTTCAAATTTAATCGCCTGGGAAGCTATCAGGCTTGGCAAAAAAAATGGATTTAAGATCTTTGATATGTGGGGAGCTTTGGCGCCAGATGCCAGGGAATCTGATCCTTGGTACGGTTTTCACCGTTTTAAAGCGGGCTATGGTCCAATCCATGTTGAGTATGTTGGAACATATGATCTTATTCTAAAACCTTCACTTTATAATACCTTAAATATTGCTGACAAAATGAGGTGGATGTTTTTAAGAATGAGAGGGTGAAAAAATGAACAATAATTTAGAACAATCAAATTCAATAGATGGTTTGGATAAGCTAA
Organism: Candidatus Curtissbacteria bacterium RIFCSPLOWO2_02_41_11; assembly: GCA_001775055.1. GTDB lineage: Bacteria > Patescibacteriota > Microgenomatia > Curtissbacterales > GWA2-41-24 > GWA2-41-24. The sequence goes on along the minus strand of MFBU01000014.1, from coordinate 25,556 downwards.
TTAGTAAAGAAAAGCAAAAGCAAGGCCACTCCATTTGGGGTAATTTAATCATCAGTCTAATTTTGCCTCCTTTTTCTACGCTCTGGGTGTTATATCAGGTATGGAAAAATAATACTTTGCATCTACTTTTGCCCGCCATGACTATTCTTTATTCAGTACTGTTTGGTCTTTACAGTTATTTGACGCTTTCTTCTCCAAAGGCATTTACTGCGGTTTTTGCCGGCAAGATTGAAAATTCAGCGATTTTACCCCAAGGCCACAATTTTTTAATTACTATTTTGGCTATACTTTTGACGGTTGTGGGAATAATCGGCGGTTTGTATACACGAAATAAAGCCAAAAGAGAAGATAGGCTTTCGACATTAATGATTCTATTGTTAGTGGTGATTTTGGTATTCCAATTTTGGATAAGCTTGCGCGAACTTACATGGGTAAATTCGGTGATCAATGGGTCTTTGGGAAATCTTTATCAAGGATTATGAATTTACCAGGATTGCGGCAGTGAAAATTTAATCATAACACCCATAGTTTTTTTAGTCTCTTGAGGAAATTGTGAAAATTTAGTATAATTCTTTTATACCCTTTTTAATAAATCCTCATAAAAAAGTCCGATTTTCCTCAAAATTATTTTAAATTATTCATTTTTGACCATTTTTTTCCCAAAATCTTTGATTTTTTGTCAAAATTAGCCAGTTTCCGTTACTTTTTGGCTTTTGACTTACTTAAAATCCTTAATTTTTCAAGCTGATTCTTGTCAAGATTTTAATTAAAATTTGATTTAGGAGTTGAAATTTGTAACTGATTTTGATGAAACCTATAGATCAAGCTCGATAAAGAAAAATTCCGTTGTTTGATTTTAAGGGTTTTTTGTTGGGAAAACGGTTTGTATTTACAACAATTCTAGTCCCCTTTTTGGCTTTTTTGTAAGCAAAGTCTTCGAATTTTTGCATGGTTTTTTTACGGCCGTAGACAAAAATAACATCGGCGATAGAAAGATCGGCTTTCCAGAGATTTTGGCGTTTGACAAACACACCCCCGAGGTGTGAGGAACTTTCACCTCGGGGGTGGAAGAGAATGGCTTTGATTTGCGTCAACAAAATCAAAAACGGATTGATTTCGTAACCTATTGCGTGTGCTCCAGCACGAGCGGCTGCAAATATAAGCCGACCATCGCCGGAACCTAAATCAACAACTGTTTCTTTAGGCTTTATTTGAGCAAGTTTGATTATTGTTTCGATCTTATCTCTTTTAGTAGCAACATATGGAAGATCTAAAAAGGTATCAATTGTAAAGAAAATACCTAATAGAATAATAGTAAGTAAGAGAATAATGATTATTACTAAAATTGGAGTGATTATAAAAACAGACATTATTGAATTATAGCTAAACTGAAGGGACAGATCGAATTATATCAGCAGGTCGCCTTGGCACCCTCCGGTCATGCCAATGACGCTCCTCTGATATAGCCGCAATCTCAACTTATCTTAGTTAGACTAAACGGACAGATTGCGTTATATCAGCTCTCGCTTCGCTCGCCTGATGTAACTCAATTTTTAAGTTATCTTAGAAAGTGAGAAGGGACAAATTGAGTTATAGGCACAGTAGACACAGGCAGGTTTGCGGCCGAAATACTTTGGGTTGGCGGTAAACTTGTTGTTTTTGAGATCGCGGCGGATTTTGCCAGCGGTTTCCAAGATTAAATCTTCTATTTTTTTTAAATCCCCTTTAGTCGGACTATATGAACCCTCAATGCCCGTTTCTAAAAAGTGAAGTGCCACTTTTTCGGGGATAATTTTATGGCGTTTATAATAATACAAGGCATAAATGGCCAATTGAACCGATTCGCGCGTTTGGGCATTAGCGCGATCCTGATCGATATTTTCCGAGGACTTGTAATCGATAATTTTAACTCTGGAGCCAGTTTTTATATCAACTCTGTCGAATCGGCCACTGACAAGTACCTCTTTTAAAGAAAAATTAAATTTGGCTTCAATTAAACTTGGGACATCTTTAACTTTTGCCTCCCGCCGCCAAAAGTTTTCAAGGGCAAGTTTGCCTTGGGCCTTTCTTTTCTCCTCATGTTCAACTGATAAAAAGCCCTCAGTGTCCCAGGCATTTTCAAAAACTTCTAAAAGCTGAGGCAAGGTTAAAATCTTGCCATTTTTTTTAGAGCGCAGGAGAGCAGCCACTGCGCTGTGAAGAGCGCTACCGTAAATGATGGCGTGATGGCGAAGAATTGGCACCTTAAGGATATGGATATAGCGATATTTGTAGGCACATGTTAAATAATCATCAAGTGAACCCTGAGTGAGCTTTAAAACATCAACATCAAACAATATTGACTGGCGAGTCCGTAGTGGTGCCGGAGCAAATTTTTCAATTTTTTCAAGGGGCGAAAGTCTGGTTAAGGACGTGTCGGCTTTAGGTTTATCCAAAGCTTCCAAAACAAATGGAGAAACTTTTTTAATTCGCCTGCCGCCCACATCGCGCGACCAACAAAAATAAAGAAGATCTTTGGCACGAGTTGCGCCGACATAAAATAAGCGTCTTTCTTCCTGCATGTGCCAATCACCTGTTGGCAGAGTTTCCCGGATTAGCTGATCTGGTATCTCAATAGCATCGTGGCGAAATCTGGTCGGAAAATGATCGGAAACCAGATTAACCATAAAAACAACCGAGAATTCCAAACCCTTGGCACCATGGACAGTCATTATATTAACGGCATCCAGATCAGGATCAAACTCAATAGTTGCCGGATCGTCGCCGGCCGAACGGATCGTCTCAAGATAATCAACAAACTGATTAACCGTTTCAACACGGGAAACATCGCTAAACTCTTTAATTTTTTCAAAAAATTTGGCGATATTCTGAATTTTTATTTGCTCCTCAACGCCGCCTTGCCTTTCAAGCTTTTTAAGATAGCCGGTTCTTTTTAAGAAATCGTAAGTAACTTTGCCCACATTTTCGCGACGGGACAGTTTGATAGCCTCATCTAAATCCGAAAGGAGTTTATCAACAACAGCACGAGATTCACTCGAGATCTCAAGGTCATCATTTTTGAGTGAGTCAAGGTTTTTCAGGATGTAGTAAAGAGAACGAGTTTTGCGACGAGCAAAGGATGTCAGTTTGATGGCGTCGGGTGGAGTCATCTGATAAATATCGGAAGTTAATAAATTGTAAAGATTAAGGCTATCTTCAAAATTGAAAATTGCTGTTAAAAAAGAAATTAAAAGGCTAACCTCTTCTTGCTGGTAAAGGCCGGAGGAGCCGACGAATTTGTGGGGAATACCTTTCATGTTTAAAGCGCGCAAAAAATGGTCAGCGGCGGCATTAGTACGGACAAGTATGGCAAAATCGCGATAAGAATAGTTGGTAGTAGGTAGTTGGTAGTTAGTAGCAGGTTTTAGTTTTTTCGCCATTAGTTTTTCGATTTCTTCTGCTACCAAATCGGCTTCCTCTGAGATGGTATCTGCAAAAATTTCCCCAGGTGGTTTACCGTATTCTTTTTTTATTGACTTTAATTTTTTGACGATATTGTTTCTGACTTCAAGTCTGTCCGGATCATTATGGCGAATTAAACGATAAGCGTTATCAAGAATCGCCTGAAATGATCGGTAATTTTGGGTTAAGACAACTTGCTTGGCGCGAGGATATTTCTGTTTGAACTCTAAGATATTGGCAATTGCAGCTCCCCTGAAACGATAAATGCTCTGGTCGTCGTCCCCACAAACACAAATGTTTTTATGCTTTGCTGCTAAGATATTTGCCAGTTCGTTTTGGGCAAAGTTAGTGTCTTGATATTCGTCTACTAAAATATATTTGAATTGATCTTGATATTTTTTGAGGATTTTGGGTCGTTTTTGGAAAAGTTCTATGGTTTTAACAACCTGATCCCCAAAATCTAAAAACCCGGCTTCATCTTTGAATCTTTCATAAGATTCAAATGCGCCTGCCAACTCTTGATACTTCTGAAATTCAATTCTTTCCTCTTTACTTTTGACTTTTGCCGCCTTTGGCGAGCCTCGACTCTGGCGGGACTTTTGACTTTTGACATACCTTAAGAATTCCTTTGGTGTAATGTTTTCATCTTTAAGACGAGAAAAGAAAGAAAGAATGGCCGAGATAAACTTGGTGGGGTTGGATAGCGGACGCCAGTAGTCTAAGGGTATGTGGAAAAGATTCTGTTGAAAAAACATTACCTGTTGTGGTCGGGAAAAAATTTTAAAATCCGGCGAAAGACCTATTTCGAAAGCATTTTCCCGAAGTATCCTGTCACCGAAGGCATGGAAGGTGGAAATCCAGGTATCGATAAAACCATAAGGAACCAAGATGTCCACCCTCTCCTCCATTTCGCCGGCGGCTTTGTCGGTAAAGGTTAGCGCCAAAATTTCGGAAGGTTTAGCCAGTTTTTTTTCAATGATGTAGGCAATTCTTCTGGCAATGACGGCGGTCTTGCCGGTACCAGCACCGGCAATAATTAAAAGCGGACCTTTGGTGGTTGTAACAGTTTGACGCTGCTCAGAATTGAGGTCTTTAAGGATATCACTCACGCAGCCATTTTAGCATGGCATATAATTGATGCATAATGAGATCATGAAGAAATTTTTGTTGGCGACTTTGCCAATTTTTATCTTTCTAATTTTCCCGGACACGATTTGGGCAAAAGACTACCATTTCCCAAAAGTTGAAGGCCGGTATCAAATCCAAAGCGATGGGTCGGTGGAAGTTTTAGAGCATCGGACTTATTCATTTGACGGCAGCTTCAGTTGGGCTGATATTTACATTCCACTTAAGATAACCAGAAAGGGCTACTCTTATGATGCCCAGATTGCAGACTTTAGGATTTCGGAAAATGGGAAGCCGGTTACTTTCTCAAGTAGTATTGATCAAAATGGCAAATTCTATGCCCGCTGGACTTATTCAGCCTACAGTGAAACAAGAACTTTTGATATCTCATATAGACTGTTTAATGCTCTTTCGGGCGGGCAGGATTTTGATGAATTCTATTGGCAGGTTATTGGCGATAAATGGGATAAAAGGACAGAACGTGCCGAATTTTTAGTTAATTTCCCCACAAATATTCCCAAAAATCAAGTTTATGCTTTTGCTCATGGAACAACAAACGGCCACTACGACTTTGTGGATGAAAACTCCGTTAAATTCACTGTTTCTAACATTTCCCCAAAACAGTTTGTTGAAGTTCGGATAGTTTTCCCAAAACGATATTTAGCAACAAACTTTAACTTAAACAAGAATTTACAACAAGTTTTGGATGAGGAAAAAAGTTTTTTAGCAAAAGAGCAGTGGAAAGCAAGGCTAAAGAAACTATTTGTTTATGTGGTTTTAGTGGTTACCCTTGTTTGGGCAGGTTATTGGATTTGGGCATGGGTTAAGTTCGGAAAAGAATTTAAAGTGGAGGTCCCCGAATATATTCACGAGCCTCCCTCCAAATTGCCGCCGGCACTAGTGGAAATTCTTCTAAATCAAAAGAACAAAATAAGTCCTAAATCTTTCGTTGCTACACTTTTTGATTTAGCGCAGAGAAAATATTTACAAATTGTCTCCCGCAGATATTTACAAAAAAATCTATTTTTGACCCATTCAAAATACGAATATGCAATTGTTCCTAAAATTGATCTTGCGGATGTTTCAAAAGATAAACACCTTCTTAATTTTGAAAAGCAGTTTTTAAGAGAGATTATTGATTTAAATTCTAAATTAGACAGTGAGCAAATCGTGGGATTTGGATTGAAGGGAACAGACAAGGCTTTTACTTTGGAAAAGTTAAAGACACATACAAAAACATTGCTTTTTGGCGAATTCTGGAAGTCATGGGAAAAGTCCATAAAAAAAGAGGCCGAGAAGAGAGGATTTTTGGAACAGGGTAGCGAAAGACGGCAACTTCACTTTTGGATATCTTTGGCCGGCCTTATTGCAATTTACTTGCTCGCTTTCTTTTTGGGAATCAGCTCGATGGGCGGAATATTATTGGTATTTTTACCTGTTTTTTTCTTTATTTTTTACCTTTTTGTAATCCTGAGGATTTTTTTAGTATTCAGGCTTTTATTTTCCAGAAAAGTTTCACATTCTCATCTTTTTTACTTTATGAAACGCTGGAGTAAAGTTTGGGGTGAGGAAGCAAGAAAGTGGGAGTCATTTGAGAACTTTTTGGATGATATTGGCCATTTCAAGGAGAGATTGCCTCACGACTTGGTGCTTTGGGAAAGATACCTTGTCTATGCTACCCTTTTTGGTCTTTCCTCAAAGATTCTAAAGTTAATGCCCATTTATTTGGGCGAACAGCTGCCTAACTGGTACGTTGCCCGTGGGGGGTATGGAACTGGCTCATTTAGTGATTTTTCTTCTTCGATTAACAGTTTTTCGACAGGCGTTTCCTCCAGTTTTTCTGCCGGCACCGGCGGAGGGTTCTCCGGTGGGGGCGGTGGAGGCGGAGGTGGAGGTGGTGGCGGTGGTGGCGGCGCAGGCTAAATCCGCAAGGATATCTGACACACGGCTATTTTAGCACCTGCCTTTTTAATTTCTTTGACTTTGAGTTTGTAATAAGAAATTCTCTAATGCCTCTTTGGCTTTGCTAAAATCACTAACAGATTTTTCTATAGATACCAGTATTATTTCCCCATTAGCTTTTGATTTATCATAAATATCGAGTTGATCTCTAACTCTTTGAAAGTAGAGAGTCAAACAGCTTGTATCCAGGCAAGAAAGAGCCTGGGCAATTTCTGTTACTGCTTGTCTTGCCGCAGAAGCAGCATTTTCTTGTTCGGTAGTGTATTGCGTAATATCATAAGTTACTTGGCTTAACGTATTTTGCAAATCATCCTGTAAAACAGAGAACGTAGCAATATTTACAATAACTTGGCCTTGCTGTTTTAATTTTTCATTTTGTTGTTTAACTTGTTCATCTTTTTCTTTAGCTATACTTCTTAGGGTGTCTAATTGATTTTTTAAACTCTTAATCTCATTCTTTTGCTTAAAGCCAACGAAGGTTCCTGCCCCCAAGGAAGCTATAAAAAGACTTAAGAAAATTATTATAAATAATCCCTTTAATTGATACTTCTTTTTTAGCACTGAAAGATCAGGGAGACTTATTCTTATTTCTTTTTTATTTTTCACTTTTCCTTAAGGGATTTTGTGACTTTCCCCTCGATTGATTGTACTGTAGATATCTTTGAAGATAAACGCATGAAACGGGAGTTAACTTCGTCGGAGGAGGCCGCGGCGTTTTTGACGTGGCGAGTAAGTGTTGAAAGAGAATCACCGAACTTGTTGGTCTCGTCACCGATTTCGCGAAGCGCGGCCAGAATTTGGCCAGCTTGTTTTTCGATTTTGGAACCCTCAAGAGACATAATAATGGCCCGAAGATAGGCATAAAGAGTATTCGGTGATACAGGTCGAACTCTCTTTCGATACGCATAATCATCAATTTCCGGATTATTAGTTAAGATTTCGTAATAAACAGGTTCGGCCGGAATGTACATTAGGGCAAAATCTAAAGTCCCCTCGGCCGGCCTGATATATTTATTGGCGATGGCATCAATGTGCTTTTTAACATCGGCAATAAATGCTTTGCGGTGCTCATTTTTTTCTTTTTCATCATTCGCTTTGGCCATCTTGCGGAAATTTTCCATCGGAAACTTGGCGTCAATGGGGATAATTCCCTGTTCAAGCTTTAGTGCGGCATCGACGACTTCGCCTCCTTTAAAGGCATACTGCAGATGAAAATTCTGTTTTGGCAAAATTTGACCAAGCAAATCTTTTAGAACTGCTTCACCAATTTGACCGCGAAGTTTTGGTGAGCGCAAAAACTCCTGTAAATCGCGCATAGACCTTCCCAACTCCGTCATTTCGCCGACGGATTTGGAGACACCGGAGATGACTTGGGCTGCCCGATCTAATCTCTCATTGATTGCTTTAGTTTGGCGAACCATTGAATCGGTGGTTTTATCCATTGAACCGCGCATGTCCGAAACCAGTTGAGTGAGAAGTTTGGTGGTTTCATCGCTCGATTTGGAATCAAGTAGCTTTTTGATTTGGAAGTAAATAATGGCTAAAGCAACAACTACCAAGACACTAACAATCAGGACTAATGTTTGAGGATCCATCCGCTAGATTGTACCAAATGTATCAAAGCCAGCGTAATTTTTAATTTTAAATTCGAAATTTTTAATCAAATCTAAATGTTTTCAAAATATTTTTCTAAAATATTTTCTTATCAATTTTAAAAATTAAATCATTGAAAATTCAATAAAAATTGAAAATTAGAAATTAAAAATTCTAAAATGGACTTATGGTTCGCTTTTTGCCGTTTGCATTTTTAATAGCAGTGGCTTCGCTTTTTGGTTTGAGTTGGATTATTGTCGAGGTTGATCCAAAATCGGCGCCTTGGTATGTTTTTGTGCTTCTAGTAATTCTAATTTTTACTTCGACATTTTGTCTTTTGGGCTTGATTCTCTATTTTCTAAGAACGAGGCTTTACAAACGCTATAGCGCCAATTGGTATGTCAAAACATCTTTTAAAATGGCATTTTTCGTAGCGCTTTTTTTGGCACTCGCGGCAACTTTGGCGATTTTGCAACTGGTTACGCTTTTTAATGTGCTCTTGGCAATTTTGGCGGTTGTGCTTTTTGCCGTTTGGAGTTTTTTAGGGAAAAAAAGCTAAGGGGAGAGAATAATTATCCCTTCCCGCCAGCCGCCGGGGTCTTTGATGAGAGTACCATCTTTTTGATAAATGTGGGATGTGATGGCTACTGCTTTATTACGATATGAATCCAGGATCTGCCAGTCGAGTTTGTAGGGGGCTGAGGTTACCTCTCCAACCATTTGCCATTTACCATCAGCATAAGTTTTAACCCAAAACTGGACTTTTTCGACTTTTCGGGGTTCATCGACTGACAGTTCAATTTGGAGTTTGTCACTTCTTACGACATCGCCGGCTTTTGGACTGAAAAGGATACCGCCAGTTGCATTTTCCTGCTGATTTTGTTGAATAACAGTTGTCGGTCTACTTAATAGTGGCCGGATAATCAAAAAGACAACAATTAAAGCAAAAATAACTAGAGCCACAACACCAAATGGATTAATTGGCCAGCCTTTTTTCCCTTTTTCAATCGGTCCGCGTTTCTCCAGCTCCGCCATTTCCTCTAATTGTATCCTCTTTTGACCCACTGTCAAATTAAAAGTTTTTGAGATAGAATACTTTCGCGGTTATGATCAAATCTCCCTGGCCAAGAAAATTGCTATTTAAGGCTCTTTCTGCCGTCATTGTTTTTTTAACATGGTTTATTAAGCTGGATATCTTTATTGGCGATGTCACAATTTGGCTGGTTAAAAAAATTCTGTTGGGTATCGGCAGGCTTCTTAAAAAACTGAACCTAGATTTACGGAGAAAAGCACCGGTAGTATTTCATGCGCTTGATAAAATTATCCATCATCCGCTAGTTGGCCAAGACCGCAGTTTTAAAGTAGGCTTGATAACCATTTTTTTTCTGATTTTTGCAGCTTGGTTTGCAACTCGTGATCTGCCAAGTCCCAAACAGCTCGAAACAAGACAACTGCCTCAAACTACCAAAATTTATGACCGAAACGGCAAGCTACTTTACAACATTTTTAACGACCAAAACCGCACAGTTGTGCCTCTTTCGGAAATTCCAGACAGCTTAAAGCATGCCACTATTGCTATTGAGGATAAAGATTTCTACAAACACCGGGGTTTTGATATTTACGGTATTGCCCGGGCCACCAGAAAAACGGTTTTTGAAGGCAGTCTTCAGGGGGGTTCCACAATTACCCAGCAGCTGGTTAAAAGTGCCTTTCTTTCGCCCGAGCGCACACTCAATCGAAAACTTAAGGAGCTTTATTTAGCTTTTCGGGTTGAAATGGCTTTTTCAAAAGATAAAATTTTGGAAATGTACTTAAACCAGGTGCCCTACGGAGGAACATCCTGGGGAGTAGCGGCGGCAGCCGAACAGTACTTTGGCAAAGATGTCAAAGATTTAACACTGGGTCAGTCGGCACTTTTGGCGGGCTTGCCGGCTGCACCAACTTATTACTCACCTTATGGACAAGACCCCAAACGCGCCAAAGAAAGACAAAAACAGGTTTTAAGAAGAATGGTTGAAGAAGGCTATATCAGCCGCGAACAAGCTGACAGAGCAGCCAGTGAAGATCTTCAATTTCAACCGGCAGCTATTGATATTCGCGCTCCTCATTTTGTGATGTACGTTCGGGAATATTTGGCCGAAAAATACGGCGAAGCGGTAGCCGCCCAAGGTGGGCTTAAAGTAACCACCACTTTAGATTTAGATGTCCAGGAAAGTACCCAAAAAATTGTTAAGGATAATATCGACAAGCTTAAAGGATATCGGGTATCAAATGGCGCGGCGCTAGTAACTAAACCCAAAACCGGTGAAATTTTAGCAATGGTCGGATCGCGCGATTTCTTTGACACTTCAATTGACGGCAATGTCAATGTGACAGTGGCGTCAAGACAGCCAGGATCATCTATCAAACCGGTTAACTATGCAACAGCACTGGAGCACCGATTGATTACTCCGGCAACAATTATCATGGATGTAGCGACTACTTTTTCCGGCGGACCTATTCCCTACCGGCCAGTCAATTACGACGGTAAATTCCATGGGCCGGTCCAAGTCCGTTTTGCTCTTGGCAATTCATACAATATTCCGGCAGTCAAAGTTTTGGCCCTAAATGGCGTTGGCGAAATGATTAAGATGGCCAGAGAGATGGGTATAACTACTTTCACCGATGAATCGCGCTACGGACTTTCTTTAACACTCGGTGGTGGAGAGATAAAAATGACCGAAATGGCACAAGCTTTTGGGGTTTTTGCCAATGAGGGTATCAGAATTGACCTTGTGCCGATTCTTAAAATTGAAGACGCCAAAGGAAGGGTTCTTGAGGAATTTAAGCCCAAGACGGGCAAAAGGGTTCTTTCGTCTCAAACTTCTTTTTTGATCTCTTCGATTCTTTCAGACAACAGCGCCAGAACCGCCGCCTTTGGTCCAAGTAGCTTACTGGTAATCAAAGGTAAAACAGTAGCCGTCAAAACCGGAACGACTGATGACAAACGCGATAACTGGACAATCGGCTACACGCCAAGTTATTTTGTAGCCAGTTGGGTCGGCAATAATGACAATACCCCAATGAATCCTGTTATTGCCTCCGGCATTACCGGTGCTACACCTATCTGGAGTCAGATCATGACAGAGGTTCTAAAAGACAAGGTTAATGAATCTTTTAAGGTTCCTTCCGGGGTAACCGGTATGGAAATTTGTTCGGTAACCGGTGGTGCCAAAAACGAAAAGTGTCCGGGCCGTTTTGAATATTTTATAGCCGGAACCGAACCTAAAAAAGACACCTTTGCCCGCGCTAAAGTTTGGATTGATGTAACCACCGGCCAGGTTGTTGAACCGGGATCACCAAATGCAGAGGAAAGAGAAGAAGTTGTCCTGCAAGATCCATATTCCAAGAAAGATTTCTGTGTAACATGTCCAAGACCCCAACCTTCTCCGACACCTGCGCCGGGATAAACCTACAGAATTTCCAATTTCAAATTTCAAATGGCCGGATAGAAAAACTTTTGCCAATTGATACAAATTGTGCTTTAAAAAACGCCATTGCGAGGAACGTAACGCATCCCAGACGAGCAGTTAAAGAAAGTCTTCGACCCTGAGCTCAGACCGAAGGGCTGGAACTGACACTACGAAGTAGAAGAATTCCAGAGGGCTCCCAACTGCAAGACTGAATCAGATGCGTAGTGAGCGAAGCCTGGCTGTCTTTTTCTTGATTCGTTCTTTTGGACAAGTAAAAGAATGAACAAAAGGACTTGGTGAAGTCAAAAATACTCTCTTTTATGCTAGAATTTTCCCAACGTGAAGAGAATTTATCTAACCACTGCTATCCCATATGTTAATGCCGCGCCGCATATTGGCTTTGCGCTTGAAGCGGTGCAGGCGGATTGTCTGGCGCGGTTTTATAGAGCGCTTGGGTATGACGTGTTCTTCGCAACAGGAACTGACGAAAACTCTCTGAAAAATGTACAGGCGGCGGAGGCGGAAGGCATTACCGTTCAAAAACTGGTTGATCGATATGCCAAGCAGTTTGAGGATTTAAAACAAGCTCTTAATCTTTCTTGGGATAAGTTTATTAGAACAAGCACCAAAGACCATTTTAAAGGCGCTCAAAAATTGTGGCTTCTTTGCAAAAAAGAGGATATTTACAAGAAAAAATATCGTGGGCTTTATTGTGTTGGCTGCGAACTTTTTTATACAAAAGGCGAGCTTGTTGAGGGCAAATGTCCGGAACACCAAACTGTTCCAGACGAAGTTGAGGAGGAAAATTATTTTTTTGCCCTCTGTCGGTATCAAAAGTACTTAGAGACGCTGATTGACACGGATAAATTACAGATTACGCCGATTAGTCGCAAGAATGAAGTGCTTTCATTTATCCGCCAAGGACTTGAAGATTTTAGTATTTCCAGATCAAAAGAGCGAGCTCGCGGCTGGGGGGTGCCGGTGCCGGGTGATGATTCTTCCCACTCCGCTGAAACTACGAGGGACAAGCAGGTAATGTATGTTTGGTTTGATGCTCTAACCAATTATTTGACGGCATTGGGGTTCGGAACTGATGAGTCACTTTATAAAAAATATTGGGTTGATAATCCCAATAGGTTGCATGTAATCGGCAAGGGGATCATTCGCTTTCATGCAGTTTATTGGCCGGCAATGCTTGCTTCGGCTGGACTGCCATTGCCTAAGGTTGAGTTTGTCCATGGTTATGTAACGGTGGAGGGGCAAAAAATATCAAAATCACTCGATAACGCAATCGACCCTTTCGACCTTGTTGCAAAGTTCGGCCGAGATGTCATCAGATTTTATCTGCTGCGTGAGATTCCGGCCTGGGGCGATGGCGATTTTTCAATTCAAAGACTCAAGGAACTTTATAATGGAGAGCTTGCTAATGGACTTGGGAATCTTGTGGCCAGAGTAGCGCGATTGGCTAGCGATACGAACTTAAGTTTGCCGCCAAAAAAGAACTTTAAGTTCAAGAAAACGGTTGCCGAAAATCTTAAAAACTTTTGGTTTGATCGGGCAATATTTTCTCTTTGGGACGAAATATCGGCGCTTGACAGGCGAATTAATGATGAAAAACCCTGGGAACTTGAGGGTCAAAAACTTAAAAAATCGATAACTCCTATCGCCCAAGAAATTCGCGAGCTTGCCTTTAATTTGAGTCCATTTTTGCCGGAGACTGCCCAGAAAATTTTGGATCAATTTACCGGAAAAATTCGCCAAAGTGAACCGTTATTTCCCCGCATATAATGACCAAAGATAAACCTAAACTTTTTGCTTGGGATTTTCATGGAACCTTGGAAAGAGGTGTAGAGATTGGTTTTTGGCATATTCTCAAACAATTAGCAAAAAAGTGGCAGATTAAAGAGGATTTTAAACTAGAGGAAGTACGCCGACTTTATGGCGTCAGCGTCTTCGATTATCTGCATCATTTTTTCCCGAAAAGCTCTCATAAACAAATAAAGGCGATGATGGTAAGAGTTGCCCAAGTCCAAAATCAAAATCACTTAAAAATATATGTAACTGCTGCACCAGGAGCAATTGAGATTTTATCAAAAATTAAAAAGGCCGGCCATAAAAATATTGTGGTCTCAAACTCACACCCAGAGCATATTTGGCCACTTGTTAAGCTTGTACGAATGGAGTCACTAATTGATGAAATTTTTGCTGTTGATAGACATTACACTGACCGAAAGATCGATGTGGTTTATGAAAAAGCAAAATCAATTAAAAATTATGCCCAGAAGCACAAAATTGAAAAAATTATTGTCATTGGTGACAAACCAGATGATATTCAAGCCGGTCTATCTATAGGTGCGATTACTTATCAATACAAAAGGCCAGATTTTCCACCGGTTAAAACCCATGCTCACTTTCAAATAACTGATTTTATGGAACTTTTGAAGGAAATCTAATGCTAGTTGATACCCATGCCCATTTGGAAACGGTTGATGATCTGGAAGGTGTACTCGAGAACGCAAAAGATGCTGGAGTTTCCAAAATAATTACTATTGGAACTTCAATCAAGGCCAGTAAAAAATGCGTGCAGATCGCAGAACAGCGCAGAACGGGCACGCAGATATACGCAACAGTTGGCATTCATCCAAAAGACGGCAAGGGCGAGGTTGAAAAACTGGGCTTGGCCCGATGTATCGATACATTGAAGCAAATAGTAAGATCGTCGAAAAAAGTTGTTGGGATCGGGGAATGCGGGTTGGACTATAGAGTAACAAATGACAATTTACAATTGACAACTGACAAGGAAAAAGACTTTCAACGAGAATTATTTAAAGAACAGATAAAGTTAGCAGCGCAGTTAAAATTGCCTCTTGTTATCCATTGCCGAAATGCTTGGAATGAGATCTTTAGTCTACTAACTACCAACTACAGACTACGGACTAAAATCGGGGGTGTTTTTCACTCCTGGACTGGGGATTGGCAAACAGCCAAGCGCGTGCTAGATCTAGGTTTTTATATTTCCTTTTCGGGGATTGTTACTTTTAAAAATGCCAAAGAAATTCAGGAAGTAGCCAAAAAAATGCCTGTTGAGAAGATGCTTGTTGAGACTGACTCGCCATATCTTTCTCCAGAACCTTGGCGCGGAAAGATAAACGAGCCGAAAAATGTTAAAATTGTAGCCGAGTTTATTACGATACTACGCAGTCTTTCCCTAGACCAAATTGCTCAAGTAACGTCTGAGAATGCGGAGAGGCTTTTTGGGTTTGAGAATTTATAATTTGAAATTTTTAATTGAAAATTAACGAGTATGATTAAACGTTTTGTCGAGCGCTACGATAAACAGGTTCACCGGTTTTTGGAGATATTGCCGGGGACTTTTTCCTGGACTCTGATTTTATTCCCAATCTGGGGTTCATTTTGGATTCCCCATTATGTCGCTTATTACATCATTCTTTTTGTGATTTTTTGGTTTTACAAATCGGCTATGCTGGCTGCCACCGCTGTCATTTCTCATCTTAAACTCAACGCCTCCCAAAAATATGATTGGCTTACGGATGCCAAAAAACTTCCCAATTTCAAAAAAGTTCATCATTTAATTATTGTGCCGACTTATTTGGAACCCATCCATATTTTGGAAAGAGGCCTTAACTCACTCGTCAATCAAGATTTTCCCAAAAACCAAATATCGGTAGTTATGGCATTTGAGCAAAGGGAAGGGAAATTGGTCCGTGATAAAGCCAAGGTTCTTACCCAAAAATATAAAAGTAAATTCGCTAATTTTTTGGTTACCTTTCATCCGGATATTCCCGCAGAAGTTAAGGGTAAATCTTCAAACGAGGCCTATGCCGGAAAAATCGCCAAAAGGGTTTTAGTTGATGAAAAAAAATACGATATTAACTTTATGACTGTTTCCTCCAAAGATGCTGACGGCGTTTTTTCTAAGAAGTATTTATCCGCTTTAACTTATGAATTCTTAACCAGCAAATCACCTTATCTTACTTTTTGGCAACCGGTTATTCTCTATTACACAAATATCTGGCGAGTGCCGGCGCCGATTAGAGTAATGAATTCTCTCGGCTCGGTCTGGCAAATGGCTCTTAATTCGCGAACCGACAGGCTAATTAATTTCTCAATGTATTCACTTTCTCTAAAACTTCTCGATGAAGTGGGCTATTGGGATGTTGATGTTATTCCGGAGGATTTCCGAATTTTTTTCAAGAGCTTTTTTGCCAAAGACGGCAAGATTGAAGTCGAGCCGATTTTCCTGCCAATTTTTGCCGATGCAGCCGAATCAACTTCCTATATTAAATCTTTGGCCAATTTTTACGAACAGGAAAAAAGGTGGGCTTGGGGCGTTTCTGATGATGCCTACATTATTAAAAAATGGCTAACCCATACGCACATTCCTTTTTGGCAAAGAACAGTTAGAGTCTTTAAAGTTCTCGAGGATCATTTCTTATGGCCAGTCAATTGGTTTGCTATTACCATTGGAACGATGATTCCGATTCTTTTAAATCCGGCTTTTGCCAGTACTGTCATGGGCCAAAACTTACCCAGATTCTCTTTTGGAGTGCTTTCGGCTTGTTGGATATTTTTAGCGGTTATTTTAATTATCGACTTTAGACAAAGGCCAAAAAGGGAAAGCAACGTAGGACTTTTCAATAAATTGATGATGCCATTTGAATTCGTGTTGATGCCGGTGGTTACTTTTATCTTCACCGCCCTGCCGGGAATTGACGCCCACACAAGACTGATGCTTGGCAAATATCTGGAATATAGAGTGACTGAAAAAGTATAAAATTTTAAGGGAGTCACTCTGTTCCTTGCTTCGCTCGAAAAAATTTCTTGCTACGCAAGCAAATACGGGTGACAGAGAAGGTTTAGAACTCGGGACGATTTTCGGATTGTCAAAGATTTTTTAATGCGGGAATAGAATTTCTCCAAGCACAAAATCCAGAGCTAAAAAACCTACTGCGGTAGAAATAAAAACAAGAATAGATCGTTCCTTATATTTTATAATGGCCCAAATTCCGCAAAAAAAGGCGCATAAACCAGAAATCCCCGCGGGAATTATAGTTACTGGAATCAGTATTTGATAAAAATTAAACGAATCGCTGTCAAATGCGCCTTGACTGCGCCCAACCGCCGTTATGATTTGCGCTAGAATAAACAATAAAAAGAAAACTACAATCAGCCACACAGACCATTTGCCAAGACGAGTTTTGGGCATAATGCTAACTATCTTGTGACCATTATAAACCCAAACCCTGCTCCCCGGAGTTTACAACTGGGTCAGACTGGTCAGTTGCGTTTGACGGGACGAACTTCGAATGTTTTAAATAAAGTTGTTGAGGATGTTAGAGAGTGGTTTGTGGACTCTTCTTTTGGAATACTCCTTTGATTTTCCTTAAGATTAAATAAATGAGGCAGGAGAGGAGGTACCAGTAAATGGACGCGGCTACGAACCAACGCAACAACTCCCACGAGGTTGCTTTATGTCCTTCCCAGTAGAAAACCCCTGATGAAATTAATGGACTTATAATAAGTACCAAGGGGAAAGTGGGTACCCAGACGATACCGACAAGAATTTGTAGTTGTCTGTAAATCTCGCCGCCCACTATCCCCAAAACAACTACAAAACCACAAAATAATGCAGTTCCTATTTTCCAACCATTTGGTTTTAGAAATTCTTTGATGGCCCTCACAATTTCAGCCTTGCAGATTGAGGAGATAAAATCAAGTTCTTTGCCTTGGAAAAGTCAACCAGTGGCTAAAAATCAGTGTTTGCCTTGACCATGAAGCAGGCTTGAACTTTTATTGCTTAACTAGGTAAAATAATTTCTTCCAGTGTCAAATTATGAAACTTAACAAACTGACCTCTGAAGAAAAACGGGTGATTATCGATAAAAGCACAGAGCCGCCTTTTAGCGGGAAATATGACAATTTTTACAAAAATGGCATTTACGTCTGTAAACAATGCGACAATCCTCTTTTTACTTCCAAGGCAAAGTTTAAATCCGGCTGCGGCTGGCCAAGCTTTGACGATCATTTCCCTGATTCAGTCAAAAGACTGCCGGATGCAGACGGTGTGCGAACCGAAATAGTTTGTGCCAAATGCGGCGGACATTTAGGCCATGTTTTTGAAGGCGAAGGTTACACTCCCAAAAACACCAGACACTGCATAAATTCGATTTCAATTAAGTTTTTGCCAAAGAGTAACCAACTTAAATTCTAAGAAATTGATGAAATTGATTTTGTTCTTCTTGCAAGAATAATATTCTTTCTTTTATCTTGCGATAGGAGCCTTTTCTCCCTCATCGCGGTAAACTGGGCATCGACTATTTTTTGGCACTCGGAATCCGGACAGACGCTCTCCATATGAGTAATTAGAGTACCCCTGCCTTCTGCTCTGTCTTCCCATCGGCGGTAAAATACCCGTAACTTACCGCAACGAATACAAACCGTTTCTGCTTGTTTCTTAATAGAAACCTCCCTTTAAATTACCAGCGATTGCCGGATCTTTGCCAGTTACCTCTGTTTTGGTTGAATCGATTTTTATCTTCCTGAGGACGCGCTACATTAACCACAATTTTCCTACCATCAAGTTCGTAGTTATTGAATTTCTTAATTGCCGCGTCTGATTCCTCGTCGGTTGACATCTCCACAAACGCAAAACCTTTGCTTTGACCTGAAAACCTATCTGTTATTAGATTAAGGCTTGCTATCTTACCAACTTGAGAAAATAATTCTTCAAGCTGTGCAGAAGTTGCGCTGTATGGAAGACCTCCCACAAATAATCTTTTTGCCATTTTTTTACCCCCTTTCTTTTTAAAAATTAACCTTAAATGAGAATGGAATTAAGAGTCTATGGATACGAAGTAATTTTTACTGAAGTATCAAAAAGCTTTTAATCACTCAACTTAAGTTAGGCTTCATTATAACACAAACGGATTTTAAATCAACTATGGGACCACTTGCGAGTTTATGCTGAGTATGTCAGGGGACAATTTTCGAGCTGTGGCACAAAACTTTACAAAGAGATTCGGCTTCCTGAGAAATCGCCGCTACAGGACACACTTACTCCTTCTGCCCCCCCATATAGCGAAAAGTTTCCGGATACTGCGACTCCTCCTCCGCCTCCAGTCTGGACAAAGTAGTAATCAGAAGTAACATTAAACCCAGCGATATTGGCGTTGTAACTTGCATGGCCGCTCGAATCGATCGCAATTTCCAACGCGCCGCCAAGGATCTTATTTCCCCGCACCTCAAAGTTGCCGAATGACGAGTTGGCGAAGGTATCGGCAAAGTCACTGGAGGCAGTATCGCAACTTACATTGGCAGTAGACGAATAAGTACCATCCCACGAGGCTCCTCCTCCCTGCCGCGGTTTATAATCAGGGCTAACCGATGCTGTTCTTGTCGGTTTGTTGGGAGGAGGAGTCGGATCTGGCGATCCTTGGGTGATACCCAAACCTCCAAGTGGTGTTCCTGCTCCTGCGATGATTTCCGGCGGTGTATCCCAAGTTTTGTCCCACTCCGCCGCTGCCGCACTTTGATTGCCGACAACATAATTGTGGGCGCTTCGATATACCCCGCCGACAAAACTCTTAACCTCCGGTGCACACCCTCGCTTGGAGCAAATATTTGGATTGGCAACAGTCAGGCTTTCCACAAAATTAGACTGCATCAAGGCGCGAGAGGCAACAAGGCGCATGGACGATTGATCTTTACCGGCTATCGCCAGATCGCCTGAACTTTGGAGTTGTTTTATGCGCGAAGATACTGAGTCAAGTGCACCTGTTTGCTGATCGTCCCTCAGATTCATTGAAACTACCGCAGGGGTTTCGGGCAATTTTTGCCATGTCGCTCTTTCCTCACGTGTGAGTGACTGGGGGTTTTTAAAGTTTGAGGCATCAAGAAGTGCCGATGACCATGTGGCAACGGAGTTTCGATAGGGCTCAATTTCAGACTTTACCCTTTTTGTCTTAATCTTGTTGGACTCTCTTTCTAATTTGCTGCGAACTTGCAGCGTGGTTGTAATCTTCTCTTGTGCCAAGACATCACCAAAACCGTTGTCTTCTAAGACGATTCCCGCATTCGCGACCTTTCTGCCGGCGACAAGATCATCACCAACAGATTTGGCGTAGGCAATTTCTGCTCCAATATCTTCAATTGCCGAAATTTGCGATAAATAGGCCTGTTTTGTCTGGTAATAGACGACAGTGAAGCTCGACAGAATTATCAAAGCGACCAGAAGGGCAATGGTTAACTTCTTATTTTTCCTAAAAAGCCAACGCAAAAACGCCAAAACCGCACCCAAATACAAAAAACCGCCTACTACAAAAAATACTGAGGCTGCCTGTTGGCCACTCTTGTTAGGCGATGATGAAGCAATCGTCCCCAAACCTGAAAAAACAATGGCCAAAACAAAAAATAATACGCCCCAATTTGTCCTTCTCTTGGGCTTTTCAGCCGGCGCATCTGTACCGGTTTCTTGACCACAGTTGTCGCAGAACTTGGCTTTCGCCTGAAGTTTATGACCGCAATTGGGGCAGTATTTTTGCACCATCAATTTAGATTATATATTATTTTTTAAAATGAATTAAGGATAAATATCTTGGCGCTTTCCCAACTCATCTACTAAAAGCTGATAAGCCTGTGGGAACAAGCCACGTTGTACTATCTCTGCCCGTTTACCTTGTCTGAGTAATTCTTCCACCTCTGCCAATATTACCTCCACCTGCCTTCCTATAGTCCGATAGGTTTTGACATGTGGTAGTCCCAGTTGAAAACACATAGTATGAATCATTCCTCGTACAATCCCTACGTTGCCAGGACGCCTGGTGGGATACTTAAACAGCATGTGGGACGGCATTGCCTCTGGACGCAGGTGAGCGGTCACATCTTGAAAAATTGTGCGACAAAATTCCCTTTCAAAGGTAAGCGCCTCTCGCATTCTGACGAATTTCCCTACAATCGGTCCTCCGATGCCTCTTTCTCTCATTATGGCTCTTCTGTGTGCAGCGCTTAATGCCTGGGTAGTAATTAATCGGTTTAGTCTTCCTGTGGAATCTCTACCAAAACTGCCTTTGGTTAACCATTTACTCATCCTTTGCTTTAGTTGGTTAACCACGGCCTCAGGATCAAGACCAACTCTGGCAAGAAGGGCATAGGTTTTGTCTCTCTCTGTCTTAAATTCATCCTGGCTAATTTCTGTAAAACTCTTTCCGCCAAAAAGATCAAGTAATTCAGTTGCTCTGTATTTGACAGCCGCTGCTTGATCTCTCTCTTTACCTCTTTCTCCCTCAAGAGTATGGTCAATAGACCGGATAGCTGCTTCAACACTGCCATCGTCTTTTCTTACCTGGTGAATCCTCATCACTTTAAGATCTTGATAGCGTGTATACGGGGCAGAAATATCAGCTCGCGGAGGAAGTCGGGAGACTAAAACATGTTTATCTGGCTGAAATCCTTTTCTTGGAAGATCGCGCCATGTTCTATAAAAGATAGTACCCTCGGCATCATAATAGACATCAGACCCGAAAAGAGGACGGCACTTTTCTTCTAAATATCGTACTAACCCTTCTTGTCCTAACGGGTAAAAATAGACATTGTAATCTCTATCTCTAACTCCGACTTCAACTCTTTCAGCCAGTGACATATTTTTTAGCCCTCGAACTTAAGAATAAGTTTGGGTGATTTTTAATTTAGAGCGATCAATTATACACCCAAATAAAGTTGAAGATCGCAAGCTACTTGCTTATTTTCTTGCGACTGAAGAGGAGTTTGAGTCGATATTTATTAGTGCTCCCCAATGTTAGCGCACTTAGGACATATTTTCTAGAAACAGAGGAGAACTATTTTTTGCTGTTTCTAGACTCAGGTGTATAATAATGACTTGTCAAGCATGGTAGAACGCACTGTAGTAGGTCTTCCTTTATCGGAAAGTCCTCAAACCGAATTGCTAGACCTGCGCCTTTATAGTGCATTTAATGCCTTAAGGGAATTTAAGGACAGAAATGTTCTTGATTTACTGCACCTTGGCGAATTAGATGCTACAAAAGCAGCAAGCCTTGCTAACGAACTTGCTATATCTATCTTCCAATCATTAAAAATAGAACCAAACGGTCAAACCCCAGATCAAGTAAAACCCGAGAAAATTGAACAACTCACCTCTGCAACTCAGAGTCTAGGTAACAAGCTTATTGTAATTCGACATGCCGAGCAAAGCCCGCCAGAATGGGTTTTTACAATTCCCAGAGCTGATCTAAGAAAAATTAGGATGATGCAAAACCCTTTTAATAGAATGGATCTTATAACTAATAAAAGTTTGGCCGAAGTATTTGCAACCGGATTTATCCTTTGTTACCTCAGTGCAAGAACTGGAAAAGATATAAAAATCTTTTCTTCTGAAAATGCACGCGCTTTTGAAATAGCAAGAGTGATTAAACAAATGGCACCAAATTCTACAATCGTCATAGACGAAGGATTAACTTGTATAACTTACAAAGATGAAGGCGATGATCCATGTGTAACCGTAGAACAAATTTTAGCTGATGTTCCTTCAGGCTTTATGCCTTGGGAACCAAAACTCATTGACAAACTCTGTAAACCAACACGAAATGGTCAAAGACCATCAAAAACAATAGAAGATTCAATCAGTTATCTCTATAACCAAAAAGATGATCCAACTGGTAATAGCCTCTTTATAGCACTTACACACAGTCAACAATTATCCGAAGTTCTAAACAAAGCAAAAGAACTTGCTGACCCATCAACTCGTCTTCCAGAGATGAGTATGATCGCCATTGGTTGCGACAATTTCCTCATTCTCGAAAGAGGCGTTCTGGGAGAAACTGAAAAACCAAAACCCATCAAAAGAAAGGACATGAGAAAAATACTCGAAAAATTGGGTGAGGGTTATCAATGGTACAAAGTTCGAAGAAGCGAATATGAAACCGAAGAAAAAATTCCTTTTCTTGTATCTCCAGAACCCCTCATTCTCACAAATGAAGAAGCATCTGAAATTTTGACAATTGGACAAGATATCGTAGCATTTATGAATGCTTGCAACGAACTATTTAATATAGACGACCGCGTGGCAAACCTGCTTAATAGAGGCAAACCTGATTATTTGCAAAAGGCAAGAAGGACCAATTATCTCTTTATTAGACCAGACTTGATTATAACCAAAGATGGCTTCTCGATTTGTGAAATTGAAACATCACCCTTTGGTCTCCCACTAGCAGAACTCTTAAACCGTGCTTATGAGGAGGTAGGTTTCCAAACCTTGGTCCCGAGTTGTATCCTTGGCCAATTCTTAAGGGATCATACTACCAATAGAGGCCAGATTGTTTATAGCCAAAATACAGCATCATACGCAGGACAACTACAATTCCTAGCAAGAGAAATTCTGTCATCAGTTCAAAGAGAATGGAATGCAGCGCATATTGACACCTTAGTAGGTGTTTCACCGATCCATTTATATAGAGGATTCTACCTTTATGAAGCACTAAACGATTTATTTATTCATGATCTAGTAATCAGAGTTCTCGATGATCTAAATGTTACCCCTTCCCTGACCCCATACATGGAGGAAAAAGCACTTCTTGCTTTGATTTGGGATAGTAGACTAGAACCATTTTTCATCCAAAGACTTGGAACATCAACTGTTGATCGTCTTAGGAAAACCATTCCCCCAACCTGGATAGTAGGCCAGGAAGAATATTTCGCTGGACAATTACCAAATGGCGTCACTAGTTCAATTGACTTAGCTGACCTTTCTAAATCGATGCGCCGTTATGTTCTCAAAAAATCGGGATTCGGCCATGGAAGTTCTTGGGGAGAAGGAGTTAATTTCTTGCATGAAAAGTCCCAAGCTGAAGCCTCAAGGTTGTTGTCAGCAGCAAGTAGTGACAATTCTTCCCTCTACATCATTCAGGAATTTATGGAAGGACAAAAAAGACCACTGATTTATGAAGAAAAAGGCTCAAGAAAGCCAATACCAATGGAGGCAAGGATAAGAATTACACCTTACTTTGCCATGATTGGGGAATCAGCTGGACAAATGTTAGCTATAAAAGCTACAGGATGCGAAAACACTAACTATATTCATGCATCCACAGGTAGCATTAACACTGCGGTTTCAGCACATCCTATATAAAAAAATGCCCAAATTAGTCATTTTTGATTGGAAACGAACACTCTACGATCCTGATACCAAAAAGTTAATAAAAGGGGCAGTAAGTTTATTGAAACTTCTCAAAGCTAAAAGTATTCCGGTTGTTTTAGTAGGAAAAGGCAAAAAAGACATGGCCAATGAAGTAAAAAAGCTTCAAGTTGGAAATTTTTTAAAAAAAATTGTTTTCGTCGATACAGAAAAAAATGTCGAAGTTTATAAACCGTTTATCCCCTTAAACAAAAAGAGGGAAGTCTTTTTTGTAGGTGATAGAGTTAGATCCGAGTTAGAAGTAGGTAAGAAACTAGGAGCAAGAACAGTTTGGTTAAAACAGGGAAAATTTGCAAATGAACTGCCCCAAAATAAATTTCAGAAACCTGACTTTACAATAAGTTCCCTCAAAGAATGTCTTTACTTGTTTAAGAACTTCAAGTAGTACTCGAATCCTATTCAGTTCAACTGAAGACTAAGAAATTTGGCTCCGCCTCGTGGACGAAGTTAGAACCTATTACAGCTTAGTAGTATAATCCACACGCATGTTAAATGAGATTCTAATAGTAATCATTAGTTCAGCAGCTGTAGCATCCTTGATATCAGGACTATTCTTCCGAATAAACAATACTTACCGGTTTTTTCCCTCTAAAATATTTCGCGCTCTTAGCATCACTAGAATTATGCTCCTTCAGCCTATTTTCTAAATTTTTAGTCATGCCACAATAAAGATTACTGTCAGAACAGCACAGTATATAGAAGTAATGCATGGGAAATATTGACCTCAAGGCTTTTTATATTCCTTTGTAAAGGTTACGCCGCAAGTTTTACATTTTTTGCACTTGGGCCTTTTTCGCCTTCCACAACATCAAACGTGACGGCTGCTCCTTCTTGAAGTTCATCAAAAGTAACACCGCTCAAATCTGTAGAGTGAAAGAAAAGATCTTTTGCTTCTCCTTCACGAGAAATAAATCCATATCCTTTGTCAGTTTTTGTTTTAATTGTTCCATTCATAACATTTTTAGTAGATTTATTTACTAAATCTACTTGTCCTCCTTTCCTACTTGGTATTATACTGTTTCAGGCGAAAAATTGATCAGGGAACTACTTTTGTGTTCCAAGAGTCAGACTTCAACACTTTGACTCGACTTAGCTCAATTCAGCTCCCAGCTCACAACTGGATTATAACTTAGGCTCACTCTTAACAAATGTTCAGTATTTGAATAGTCTTAAGCAGCAAATTCAATTGTTACGGTACAGCTGATCAGAGTCCTTTATCATGCAGGCACCGATCATAGGCTTTATCCATATATTCCTGCTGAAGCTGTGACTTTCTTAAAGCGGTTTCATTTTGAATAAATTCAAGATTGAAATAGTTATTCCCCATTTCGCGAGCATATTTCTGGCAATTTTGTCTGATAAGTGATGGTCTAAGTTGGAACCAAACAAACCAAAATAAAATTAAAGTTACAACCAAAATAAACCATTTATTTTTTGCAAACTCCTTCTGTGTAATCATCTGCAAATAAAGTAAAAAGCCCAACTTTCCGGATGACCTTCAGGATCAAAGAAATATGTTCTATTTTTGGTCCAAGTGGATAAACCTGTTGATTTTTCAACCACAAATGTATCTATATAAGTTTTTTCTTGATTAGTATTTACCGCCATTAAGAATTTTTCATCATTTCTGAGGATTTCATATGGTTCTGATTCAGTAATTCCCGATTCAAAAGCTGCTCGCGAACTCACATTTAATATTTCGCCATCTATTTTGAGGTTTATTTTATCGGTACCCTTTTCTACAACCCCTTGGATTC
>MFBU01000013.1 GCA_001775055.1 Candidatus Curtissbacteria bacterium RIFCSPLOWO2_02_41_11 | reverse complement strand
AACTAAGATCAAAAGGATGTTCGATTTCTGACCGTGACCATGGTGATAATGGAACCACTGGATGAATCTTTCGGCAAAGAAAAAACTAATAAAACCAAGAAGAACCGGTAAGAAAATATTGCTCCCGCCAACTAGTTCAGATGCCTCTGGCAAAAGATCAAGAAAAGCCACAGCAATTAAAACTCCGGCTGCAAAATTGACTAGCTGGTTTGAAAAAAGTTCGGTTATATCGTGTTTTATCAGAAGGAAAAAGCTACCTACCAGCGAAAGAATACTGCCGATAAAAGTAAAAATTATGATGTAAAAAAGCATAACTTATGATATTAAGGCTTTTTAGGAAACAAGACAAGGGTAGGATATTTTAATGCTGCAAAATTTCAAGCTAGAAGGGCTCCGCCGTCAACCACGATTTGAGATCCGGTCATATAAGAGGCCATATCAGAAGCTAAAAATAGGGCAACTTTGCCAATTTCATCTGGCTCTCCCATGCGATGCATTGGAATTTTTGCCAAAAATGCCTCAACCATTTTAGACATATCAACACCCGGTGCAGGCACACTTCTCTGAACTTCTTCTACTCCGGGGGTAGCAATCCCACCCGGTGCAATTGCATTAACCCAGATTTTATGAGGAGCAAGCTCCAGAGCCGAATTTTTGGTAAAACCCCAAACTCCGTGTTTGGAAGCATCATAATGGGCAAGACCGACAGACGAGGGATGCAGGGCATCAATCGAAGTAATATTGATAATTCTGCCACCCATACCTTGCTTAATCATTTGCGCGCTGGCATATTTGGTGCAAAGAAAAACACCCTTTAAATTAACTGAAATGACCTTGTCAAAATCAGCAGCAGTCATATTGGCAATAGGCACGCTCGGAAAAATACCGGCATTGTTCACTAAAATATCTATCGACCCGAAGATACTGACGGTTTCGTTAACCATTTTGATAACATCTTCCTCATTGGCAACATTAACGGCGATTGCTTTTGAATTCCAACCCTTTTGAGAAAGCGTGCTTGTAGCTTGACTGGCCTGCGCCAAATTTAAATCTGCAACTACGACATTGGCACCGGCCTCTGCCAAGCGACTGGCGATGCCAAATCCAATACCTCTGGCTCCACCGGTTACAATCGCTGTTTTGCCGGAAAGCCGAATAATTTGATCTAATGGTTTTATCGGCTCCATACCTCTATTATAACAACGATTAATCAATAGACAATCAAGTTGTGGCTGTGCTAAGTTTAAATCATAGCTTTGGATTCCTTCTATGCAGCCGCTCATCAGAAAGCAGCAGTCAGCCTTTAAAATAACGCCTAATTTAAAAGATTATCAAGCTGTCAGCAAAAATTTTTCCTGGGAAGATGTCAAAAAAGAAATAGATTTCACCGGTGGTAAACTTAACGCCGCCTACAATGCAATTGAGCGAAATGCCAAAAATTGGCGCAAAAACAAAATTGCCCTTTATTGGATAGGGGCAGATAACCAAAAGCAAAAATTTACTTTCGCAGAACTTAACGATTTATCCAATCAATTTGCTAACCTTCTTCATGATCTTGAAATTGAACAACAAGACCGGGTATTTTTCTTTCTCTCACGAGTTCCCGAACTCTACTTTGGTTTTTTGGGAACCTTAAAACGCGGTGCAATTGCCGGTACTATGTTTGCCGCCTTCGGTCCTCAGGCTATTGTCGACCGGCTCAAAAACAGCGCAGCCAAAGTTTTAATAACCGAGCCAGAGCTTTTTGACAGGGTTGAAAAGGCAGCTTCTTTTCTACCCGATTTAAAAACAATTTTGGTGACTGGTGATGTCAAATTCGCCCTAAAGAAAAAAATCTCAGGTAAAAAAATCCTGCCCTTTAACCAAGTTCTTTCAAAACAGTCATCAGACTATCAAACCAGAATGATGGCACCTGATGATCCCGCTTTTATGCTTTATACCTCGGGAACAACCGGTAAACCCAAAGGTGTGGTCCATGTTCATAAAGCCATTATCCATGAGCATATCAGCGCCAAATATGTTTTGGATTTACGCGATGACGATGTTTACTGGTGTACCGCCGATCCGGGCTGGGTAACCGGCATCGCCTATGAAATCCTGGGCTCGTGGAGTAACGGTGCTTCAACCGTCGTTTTTAACGGCCGTTTTGATCCTGCCCTCTGGTATCAAATTATCGAAGATTATAAAGTAACGGTCTGGTACACGGCTCCAACTGCCATCAGAATGCTTGAAGCAGCCGGGGATGAGATCGTCAAACAGTTCGACCTTTCCTCTCTTCGCCACTTGGCAAGTGTAGGCGAGCCTTTAAATCCCGAGCCAATCCGTTGGGGTCTTAAGGTATTTGGGCTGCCGTTTCATGACAACTGGTGGCAAACCGAAACCGGCGGCATTTTAATTGCCAATTATCCTTCTATGGATATTAAGCCCGGCTCAATGGGTAAACCTTTGCCAGGCATCACCGCTGCTATTATTGATGATAGCGGCAAAAAGCTTGGTCCAGGCGAAGAAGGAAATTTAGCTATTAAACCCGGCTGGCCTTCAATGATGAAAACAATCTGGCGCCGTCCCAATAAATATAAATCATATTTTAAAAAAGGCTGGTATATTTCGGGAGATAGAGCTTACACGGATAAAGACGATTATTTTTGGTTTATTGGCCGGGCAGACGATGTCATCAAAACTTCCGGCGAAAGAGTCGGCCCCTTTGAAGTCGAATCAGCTCTTATCGAGCATCCGGCGGTAGTTGAAGCTGGGGTAATCGGTAAACCGGACCCACTTCGCGGAGAAATTATCAAAGCCTTCGTTAAACTAAAAGATGGGGTCAAGCCAAGTAAAAAGCTCAAAGACGAACTGGCCCAATTTGTCAAAAAACATTTAGCAGCCCATGCCTATCCCCGTGAGATCGAATTTATCGATAAACTGCCCAAAACCCGTTCCGGCAAGATTATGAGGAGGGTGCTTAAAGCCAAAGAACTCGGTCTTCCAATCGGCGACACATCAACGCTGGAGGAGTATTAAATGACACCAACTGAAGACTTTGTCTGGAAGGTAGCCGGCGCAGCCGGAGAGGGGATCATGACTACCGGGCTGCTTTTTAGCAAAACCTGCGCCAGACACGGTTGGTACATCTTTGATTATACTGAATACCCCTCATTAATTCGAGGCGGCCACAATACCTATCAAGTAGCCGCCGGCAAAAACCCAATTTACTCCCAAAAGGAAAAAGTCGATCTTCTAATCGCCCTCAATCAAGACGGCATCGAACAACATCAAGAAGAAGTAGGAGAAAATTCTCTCTTGGTTTTTGACCAAGAACACCAAAAAATCGAAATAGAAAAATATAATTTGGCAGCCAAACTCATTGATTTACCAATGGTGCGTCTGGCCAAAGAAGCAGGTGGGGAGGAATTAATGGCCAATAATGTGGCTTTAGGCGCCTCGGTCTATCTGCTTGGCCTTGATCTTGATGTTTTAAATCAGGTCATTGCTGATGTTTTTGCCGACAAAGGTCAAAAAGTCATTGCTCCCAATCAACAAGCCGCCCGCGCCGGTTATAATTTTGTCAAAAAGCAAACACAACCACAACTATCAATTAGTAAACAGTCATCAAACCATCTGACAATGACCGGTAATGAAGCAGTAGCGCTGGGAGCAATAGCCGGCGGTCTGCAATTTTATGCTGCCTACCCGATGACCCCATCCAGCTCGATTCTGCACTATCTGGCAAAAAACGCCCATACAGCCAAAATAGTCGTTAAACACGCCGAAGATGAAATCAGTGTTATCAATATGGCCATTGGTGCTTCCTTTGCCGGCGCAAGAGCCATGGTCGGAACTTCCGGTGGCGGTTTTTGTTTGATGGTGGAAGCTCTGGGAATGGCCGGGATCACCGAACTGCCGATTGTTATTTTTGAAGGACAACGCCCCGGACCAGCTTTAGGACTCCCCACATGGACAGATCAAGGGGATCTTAAATTTGTTATTTCTGCAAGTCATGGCGAATTTCCGCGTTTTGTTCTGGTTCCAGGAGACGCCCAAGAAGCCTTTGAGATGACACGTAAAGCCTTAATATTGGCTGAAACCTACCAAACCCCGGTAATTATACTTTCCGACAAATACCTTGCGGAGAGTCGTTTCACCATCAATTTGGCAACTACAACCTTTACCAATGGCCGCTTTGGGATAGCTGCAACTCCCACAGCGGATAAAACCGGATTTTTTCCTCGTTATAAATTGGGTGATTCGCCGGTCAGTTCGCGCAGTCTTCCAGGTACGGCCGGCGGTGTCTATATAGCCAACAGTGACGATCATGACGAATACGGCTTGTCTTCGGAAGAATCCTCAATGCGTACCAACCAGGTCGATAAACGCAATCGAAAACTGGAGCTAATGCGTTCTGAAATACCCAAGCAATTCTGGGAAGAGGAACCTCAATCCGTTCTGACTTTTATCTCTTTTGGTTCAACAAAAGGTACCATCAAATCTGCAAGAGAGATACTGACAAAAGAGGGGATTTTAACAAATCACCTTAATCTTTCTTGGCTTTGGCCTTGTCCTAAAGAACAAATTAAACAGGTCCTTGATAATTCTAAAAACACAGTTGTGGTCGAAGGCAATAGTGAAGGACAGCTTGTCAACCTAATTGCCCAAGAAACGGGCATAATAATCAAAAATCGACTTAATCGCTACGACGGTAGGCCATTTTATCCGGAAGAAATTGTTGATTATGCCAAAAGTTCCGTTTGATCCAACTTGGTGTCCCGGCTGTGGAAACTATGCCATCTGGGCATCCCTCAAAAAAGGCTTGGTCGATGCTGGTAACCCTGCTGAAAAAACCGTCATTTTCTATGATGTTGGCTGTTCAGGAAACATGACTAACTTCAACACCTACTATGGATTCCATACACTCCATGGCAGGGCCTTACCAACTGCGGTCGGAACTAAGCTTGCTAACCATGGTCTAACAGTTGTCGTTGTCATCGGAGATGGCGGTTGTTATGGGGAGGGTGGAACC
Source organism: Candidatus Curtissbacteria bacterium RIFCSPLOWO2_02_41_11 (assembly GCA_001775055.1). GTDB lineage: Bacteria > Patescibacteriota > Microgenomatia > Curtissbacterales > GWA2-41-24 > GWA2-41-24. The sequence continues at coordinate 2,875 of MFBU01000013.1, read as the reverse complement.
CATCTTATTAATTTAATGCGCGGCAATCATGATATTACAGTTATTGTTCACAACAATCATCGCTACAGCCTAACAACCGGTCAAACTAGTCCGACAACGGAAAAAGGCGATAAGACAAAATCAACCCCAGAAGGAGCAATCGAGGAACCAATTAATCCTATCGCTATTGCCCTTTCAAATCACGGCACCTTTGTAGCGCGCGAATTTGCTCCGGATATCAACCGATTGTCCAGTCGTATTACCCAGGCTATTAAGCATCCGGGATTTTCCCTAATCGATACTTTGCAACCATGTCCGGTTTTCAACCCTCACCAAAGTCTCGAATGGTATCGGGAAAGACTTATCAAACTTGAGGATGAAGGTCATTCTCCTGATAATCTCAATGATGCCTGGAAACAGGCAATGAGAATTGACAAACTGCCAATCGGCCTTTTCTACGAAGAAGTAAAACCAGCATATCATGAACAAGTAACAGAACTTAAAGACGGCCCGCTAGTTGCCAAATCAATCGAAACCATTGATCTGTCAATTCTACTTGAAGAATTTAAATAACATCAGGAGAACTTTTTGGGTTCAGAATCAAATTCTATCCGGAGGATAGTAGGGAGTCATTAAATCACTTTTGGATAACGTATACAACTCTTTGTCTAGGTAAAAGAATGCCTTTCGGGGTTTTAAATTTCTTACAGTAAGTTTCTAAGTGGGTTCTATCTTTGTCTGGGTTAAAATCCTCAAATATTGGAACTCCTTGCAAAAATCTATCTAATGCTTCTATTGAATTATAATATTCATTATAGCTAATGGATTCTGCGTAAATAACCCTAAAGTCGATTTGAATGAATTCATTCTTATCTTTCTCCAAACGTGACTGATCCCAAATTCCATACCCCTGACCCCTCCCAAATACCTTTTTAAGATTAACGCAATCTTTTTCACCGATCCCGATTTCTAAGTAATAACCACCTTTTTTAAGTAATCTGTAATATTCTTTGTAAAAACTTGGACCACGCCGACAAAAAATAATATTGAATGACTCATTAGGAAAAAAGGTTCTTACAGCGTTTTTGAGCTTGAATGTTACATTAGCTGTCTTAAGCGCTTTCTTCTTCGACTCGGCGATATTCAATAATTCTCTTGATGTATCTATGCCTTTTATGGATGAAAAATATTTCGATACTTCAAAAGTAAACTTCCCGTCCCCGCAACCAACATCCAGACAAACCATATTGGTTTTTGCTAGCTTTAGTAATTTCTCTTTAAAAATTTCTTCCGGGTTGCCGTTAGGATATTCGGAAGAATATTTCGGTTTGTTACTACCAAAAGCATATCCTCCAAATTTTTTCGCTACCTTGTCGTAAAAATTATCCATGAATTGATTATATCAATAGTTCTAACCTGCGACTTTGGGTGGTCAAAATTCGTGGCTAATATTGCTTTGTGCCGATACGTAGGCACTTCGGTTTGCTCAGGGTAAACGATGTTAGTTTACATTGAGTTTACGAAATGAACTTTTTGGGTTCAGACCTTACTTAGTAGATAAAGTATGAGTAATCCGAATGCGATCACTAAAAGACTGATAATTCGAAAATTAATGAGATCATATGGAATGAGAAATCGCAATATAAACTTGATACTTCCCATCTCGTAATCAGGAAAAGCTATTTTTATCCTCTGGTATGCATATATGCCAAGAAAAAGCCTAAGCACAAGAAAGATTACAGGAATAAAAGCTAACGGGATATAGTCCGGTGTATTAGTTTCCCTTATAAGTAGAAATACGCTGCCTATTAAAACCACAAAAATCAACCATACAACTGGAAGTATTTTCCAGAAATCCTTATCTTTCTCAATCAAATATTTTGCCAAGCAGTAAAAATCACCGTCCCCTGTAACAAGCACGGCTTTCTCATAGTTCTCATATTGGATCATTGTCTCTAAAACCAATTCAGCATCACAGTTTCCTTTCGTGGTTCCATCTTTGTAAGTGAGTGTTGGTTTAAAAACACAGATAAACCCAGCGTCCTGTAGAGACGTATAAAGATCTCTGTTGCTCCCCATGTATCCGATGAATAAAAAGGCTTTTGTCACTCCATATTTTTCTTTCAGATAAACTCGAAATCTTTTGAAATCTAAAATCCATCCAAGATGGCGAATGCTCAAGTTTACATTCTGACTATCAACAAACGCATAATTATTTTGCTGTTCTTTCATACAACAGTATTCTCAATCAAAAACCTCGAGCGCGCAAGCTCGAGGTTTTTTTACTATTGAGATAAAGGCTCAGGCTCAAGTTCCAATTCTCGAACATCAACCTTATGCGCGTTCCCATCATGTGTTTGTACGTCCACCAGCCATGCAGAGGACGCCTCTTTCAACTGAGTTGGAAAATGCCAAAATGCGGCGCCGTATTTTTCTTCTCCTTCTTGTAAAGAAGTTTTAACAATTTTGATCGGTGTTTTTGTTGGTTCAGCTACACGAAAAGGATCTTTTGTGATGACAACAACCTCATTACCGGGCCGAATGCGTGCATATTTTTGTTTTTGCTGAACTAGCTTAAATCGAGCATTTTCACCGCTGGAGAACACAGCAAGACCATTTGCGAAATCTCCATTTAGTCTGTTCAATTCAACGATTTCATCTCCCATCACAACAAGCCCATCTTTCGTTCCTAATTCCACGTGATCGATAACACGTTCGGAAACTGTTTGCGTATTCCAATCATACAACCAAAATTTCATCCCTGATTTTATCGCGTATGGATTCAACAGGGCCTCGCGTTCAATTTCACGACCTTCTTTAGACAAATCTTCAAGCTTGCGTTCCAAAATCGTTGGCCACGTCGTGTTCGCCCTACCAGATCCATTTGAATCCATTT
>MFBU01000012.1 GCA_001775055.1 Candidatus Curtissbacteria bacterium RIFCSPLOWO2_02_41_11 | reverse complement strand
ACTATATCCGCGCTTTGCCAAAAACTGGGAAACAGTTTCCCAACTGTCCGGAGCAAAGCCCAGACCGAATTTTAGCCAAAGGCTCTTTTTAATGCCTCGACTTTCTAAATATTCTCGAGCCTTCTTGCCTATCGGGTGCTCATTCAAAAGATGGGCATAAAATTTGCCGGTCAGCGAATTTATTGAGATTAACTTTTCGCGCTCTTGCGATTTGTCACTTGGTACAAAGGACTTAAGTTTGACACCAACTCTTTTGGCCAGCTCTTCCAAAACCTCGCGAAAATCCCAGCCTTCCATTTTTTCCAAAAAAGTAAAAACATCGCCGGCCTCGCCGCAACCGAAACATTTAAAAACTTGGCGATCGGGCGAAATCATCAGTGAAGGTGTTTTTTCGCTGTGGAACGGACAAAGGGCCGCAAAATTGCGGCCGGTTTTTTTAAGAGGAATGTATGAGGAAATAACCTCGACAATATCAACTTTACTTTTAACTTCGGCAACTTGATCTTCCATTGCAAACCTCGCCCATATTCTACATCCAAACCAACCAAATCTCTAATAATTATAATTGCCCTCAGAATCTCAAAATCACGTAGTGATTTTGAAGAGGAGCAGCAGACTAAAGCTTGAGCGTTTTTGTTTACAAAAACGCGATATTTTAAAGTCTCGCTGCGACGTGCGTGCCTGGGGAGACTCGAACTCCCGACCCCTGACTCCGGAGGTCAGTGCTCTTTCCACTGAGCTACAGGCACATGATAAAACGCTATAATTATATGCTAAAATACAATATTCGAGGAGAGGTGCCGGAGTGGCCGAACGGGCGGCACTGGAAATGCCGTATAGCCGCAAGGTTATCGAGGGTTCGAATCCCTCCCTCTCCGCCAAGCTTTAGTCATTAGTCGTTAAGCTTTTGTCTTTGTATTAACTGTCAAACGTCAAATGCCTGCCCGCCAAAAGCCTTGGCGACGGCGGGTTAATTGTGCAATCTTTGGCTTAACTTTAAGCCAAAGTTGCTTTGTATCCTTAAACGTCAACCTTTCTTCAACTTTATCAATCGGCAGCCAGATTTTAGCAGAAACCTCAAACGCCGTACTTGCTTCACCTTCTCCCAGATATTTCATCAAGTAAAAAACCACTGTCTTTAAAACCCGCTCGCCTTCTTCATAATAAAAATATTGCGTTTGCCCAGCCTTTTCGATAATCGAAGCCTTTATCCCAACCTCCTCCTCAACTTCCCTTAGCGCTGTCTGCTCCTCGGATTCATAAATTTCCCGATGGCCTTTGGGAAAATCCCAACCCTTATGCCCCGAATGCTGGGTGACTAAAACTTCAATTCCTTTCGTATTTCTCGTACCTCTCGTACTTTTTATACTTTTCCTAATAACGATTCCCCCTGCACTAAAAATTCGTTTGATCGGCATAACAGGCAAATTTTACCAGATTTGGATTATTTTAACTTTGTTCTTATTTATTCTCTCAAACTCACAGAGTGATGCTATGATGAAAATACATGAAGCTTCCTTACCGTAAAAAAGCCCATATTCCTCAAGAAAAATTAACAAGTTATTTACTATCGGAAACACATCCTGTAGGAAGTACAAAGTCCAGATTCTTTCGTGAACTTGGGTTTAATGAATCAAATATAGATGAGCTTACAAAAGCACTTTTAAAAATAGCTCGTGCAAATGATGTAAAAGAAGAGAGAAAATTTGAATATGGTATTAATTACGCTATCAACGGAATAATTGAAACACCCACTAGAAGAAAAGTAACGATAACTACTGTTTGGTTCGCCCAAAATGCCAAGAGTGCGCCTCGCTTTGTAACTGCGTATCCTGTATAATAAAGAACAAATATATGCACAAATTTACAGAACTTGAAACAATTGTACTGACCCACGGTATTAAAAAGCATGGTCTTAAAGAAGGCGACATAGGAGCTGTGGTAAATGTCTACGACAATGGTAATGCAGCAGAAGTAGAGTTTGTTACAGCAACCGGCAGAACAGTAGCGCTTGTGACGCTAAAAGCATCTGACGTTCGTCCTACAAAAAGTAATGACGTCCTTCATGCTAGAGGGTTTGCTGCAGCCTAATTTTTTTAGATACGATTCCCCCAGCACTAAAAATTCGCTTAATTGACATTGGCTTAGAGATTTTACCAGAAATAGGATATAATTTGTTTGCTTTTATGCGCCCATAGCTCAATTGGATAGAGCACAACCTTGCGGAGGTTGGGGTTGGGGGTTCGAGTCCCTTTGGGCGCACTACCAGGAGGAGTACCCAAGTGGTTTAAGGGCACCGTCTCGAAAACGGCTGGGGTCGCAAGGCCCACGTGAGTTCGAATCTCACCTCCTCCGCCACGTAAGTAATAATAATGGAAAGAGCTAGACAATCTGCCGTAACGCCTGAACTAAGACCACTCCATCGAGCAAGCGCTGTAAGAATTGAGCGAATTGTCGCAAGAACATGGATAACACCAGCTGCTGTGAAAGAACGTATTGGTTACGTCTCATTTGAAGGGTTTAAGGTCGATGGGAGATTTATCATTCCGTCATGGATCCAAACAATTGGACACCGGAGAAAATATAACTTAGAACTCAATCCCTACAATCCGTATGAACCGGATACCGAAGATCCTCAAGGTGAATATAAAGTGCCACTCCGCCATAAAGTCCAATACTGGTTTGATAAAAATGGATCTGCTGGAAAATTTCACTTTCTAGTACCGGTTAACCCATTGGCAGATGTGAAAGATTGGCCGCAACAAAATGACTTTTCGCGGCTTCTGGGAGAAGAAATCAACCAGGACACAACACTTTCAGGAGGAGACTATGAAAATATTGCCTATATTTTAAACCAACTCGAAGAAAGACTACAAATATCAGGTCGCCCGCATCCAAATTAACTTAAATTATTGGGAAATTCTTTACTCCAAATTTATTCTCTTCTGCAGAGTGTGGGCCCACTTGTCAAAAAGGGTATGCACCGGAGCCGAATGATAATGGAGGTGCTTTTCCACAATATCAAGAAGCGTCCTTTCGGAAACCGAAGTCAGAAGAATAATTAAGCGGGTGGGAAAATGCAGTTCTGTCGCAACCATTAAAAGCCGGTCATCGCCGCGTTTTTCAAACCAAAATGAATCAAGTTCCTCCCATAAGAACGCCCGTCCTCCGGAGGTTATGCCCATGTTAGTAATTTTATGTTCGATTACATTGGGTGCGGCAGTTGCCAAAACATAGACGACGAAAACAACGGCAATAATTACGCCGACTAAGAAAAATTCACCAAAAGCAATCGCCGCCAAAACAAAAATCAGAGCGTAAAGGGCAACTTTGGTGAAATATTTTTTGGATCTGGCTTTAAAAATTCGCTCCGGAGATTTCCAGGTAACTTGCGCTTTGGCTTCCAGTGCCGCCTGATGCTTGGCGTCTAACTCTTCTTTGGAAAGAATTCGGCCGGAATGATGATCAATATGGTGTTCGCTTTTACGAAAGTTGGGCATGTATCTAACTCAAGTGTATCACAATTATTATTGGAACTTACTTTATGAAATTTACGCTTTACTCGCCTCTTTTGTATTCAACACCATCCCAAATTAAAGCCTTTCGATTTATGTCGTAATTTGCAGTAACAGTCCTATTGTAAAGTTTTGCTTGTAAAATATTCTCAGTGCAAGTATATGTTCCGCTCTCGACAACATCTGAATGATGCCATTGAAAATTCCCACTTTGAAAAGTTATGCTCCAATATCCCATGGCCGGACCATTTGGTCCAAGCCCAACTTCATGCTTATCAACTGAACGAAAAACCGAATTACTAATGATGTTGCAGCTATCAACTTGATTTCCAGGTGAAACAACCTCTGTTTTTGTTTGCTGGCGGACAGATAACGTATACCAACTAATCCCCAGTCCACCAACTATTACCAGAAAAATGATTACAGGTAAGATAGCGAACCCTCGCATAAGTTTAATAGTAAAGACGATATTTTTTAAAAGCAAGATTTGCAATCACCAAGCGGTGCCTGATTGCCTGCCCACCTCTGGAAGGACTATGTTGGAACTTATTATAAGGATCATAATACCAGATATTTATCTTCTTCTGCTTGAATAAATCCTTGGTTAAACTAGACGGTAGTTGATGCTTCTGCCGCCTCCTTTGCTTTATAAAGGGCGGATACTGATTCCCATGCAGACAGGACCGCCTTTGCCGCTTCCTGCGATGCTGTATATTCGGGGCTCGTGTTAAAAAGGGTATTGAACGCGGAAGAGTACTTATGAACTTCTCTCCTGAATGCTCTTTTTGCCTCGGCAAGAGTCATTTCTTTGGTAAGCCCAAGCAATTCAAGTTGGCTGGAATAATAAGCCCAAGGATCTTCAATCATTCTTCGATAATCGTCTTCAAGCTTAGCTTGATCTTCCTCTCTTCGCTCTTGGCTTTGGTCTCGGTATTCCTGATGTAGCTCCCAATCCTTCCTTTGCCTTCCGAAATGTCTCATTCTCCATTCCTGCTCCCGATTGATTCCTCCAAATACCCGTCTGTCCTCATAATATGCATCTGCTTTGAAAGCATCAGGGATTTTTCCGTCGGAAGACGGCTTGCCCAAATCCAATTTTTTTCGCATAAATGCATCAAGCACATCATAGTCTAGACCGCGAATATCTGCTGTCCCGGTTAAGCTGTCATATATTGAAAGGATTCTTAGTGTTTCTTCGGATGCTTCTGTAAGATGCTGCTGGGCAAGAACTGCTATTTGAAGCGCCTGCCTGCGCATATTGTACAATCCAGACCATTCCTTAAAATCATAAGATTTCAAAACTTCAGCATTGTGTGGATCAATTTCTGCAAGCCTTGAGTTAATTTCCAATCCTAACTCAACAATTGAATTTGCGCAATTGCTTTTTTGGGCAGACCTAGACCTATACCTAGAACCCATAGAACCAAGCCCTGAAAACTGTGAACGTATGTCAGAAGCGTAGAACAATTTTTCCTGAAGATTTGCTAGGGTTTCTGTTTCATCTGTAACATCAATTATGTAGGCAACCAGCCTGTCTGGATTAATCAGCTTTGCAACCCGCTCAATGTCATGGCCTGAGAGCTCATACGCTCTAATTCCGTGCACAAGTGCTTCATCAGATTCGTTTGCCAGAAAATCATAAATGCCAAACAAGATTTCTGGACGGTTGCCCGTATATCCGTATTCTGATAATAGCTCGCGCAAACTTTCTTGGGCATAATCCATTCCCAATTGGCCTAAGTACATCGCTATCCACTCATTGACAGAATAGCGTTCCTATCCTGGAAGCCTCCTGTAATCCACTATGTCATCTATGCTGTGCTCTTTCACCATGGTTTTAAGTTCAGACGAAAATATACCATATTTTATAGAAAAAAGTTATTATTTCTAGTCTCTTGTTACAAATATAGAGAAAATTTCAGTTAAAACTTACAGCGGCGGAGGCGAGAGGATTCGAACCTCTGAGGGCATTGCTGCCCTAGTTGTTTTCAAGACAACCGCACTAGTCCACTATGCGACGCCTCCGCGTCGAAATAACTCGTGCTATTTGTCGTTTTTCTTTTAGAAAAACTCTATTGGCGCTCGTATTTCTCCTCTCCAAATTTCAATGAAATTTGGTAAAAATTTCAAAATCGCTTGCGATTTTGAAAGAAGCAACAGACTTAACTTGAAGCCCTAAGTTTAGCGAAGGGCGAAATATTAAAGTCTAGTTGCGACGCTGCGGTGGGTACAGGATTCGAACCTGTGTGACACTTTCGCGCCAACGGTTTAGCAAACCGCCCCTTTAAACCACTCAGGCAACCCACCTTAAGCTTTGATATTTTATCAGAATTAACCATCCTATCCAAGCGCCACAGCCATCCCCCAAACTTCGCCTGCTCCTTCCTTTTTTAAAACTTTGCAACACTCAGTCATTGTCGCCCCGCTGGTATAAACATCATCGACAAGCAAAATATTCTTCCCAGAAACATCCGCACCTGTTCTCAATCTAAAAGCCTCTTTGACATTCTTCTGGCGCTCATCCCTCTTTAACCCTACCTGACTTGCGGTTTCAATAATTCGCGCAAGATATTCACCATAAGGCTGATTAAATTTCAACGATAAACTTTTTGCCAAAATTTCCGCCTGATTAAACCCGCGCCAATTTTTGCGGCGTGTATGGAGCGGAATAGGTACCAATATTAAATCATCAGGAATTCCAAAGCGCCAAAGACTGGCGGCTAAAAGATCAACTAAAGTCTTACCGATATCATAAACCCATTTATATTTGACCTTGGCAATGGCACTTTTAACCGGCCCGCGGTAACGGGCGGCAACAACCAAACCGTCAAGCCGATATCTTCCTTGGCAACCCGGATGGACTTTACCTCCAATTGCCTGCCTTTGGCAAACTGGACAAACCGGTTTTTCGATAAATTCAATCTTGGAAAAACAGCTTTTGCAGATATACGCGCCAAACTTGCCGCAGGAAACGCAGCGTTTGGGGAAAAGAAGATCAAGAAAAGACAAGGCCATCTATCTGATATTATATGGCTAGTGAAAATTTTTAACCGAAAGGCTCGTCACAAATATCAAATTCTGGAAAAAGTTGAATCTGGGATAGTTTTAACTGGCGCCGAAATAAAATCAATAAGAGCTGGACGCGTCGATCTTTCCGAAAGTTTTGCCAGGGTTAAAGAGGACGAGGTTTTTTTGGTCAACGCCCATATTCTCCCTTGGAAAGGATCGGAGAAATTTAGCGATGCCAGACGCCAGCGAAAATTACTTCTTCACAGGCGACAAATTTTGAATTGGCAAGGCAAAATCGCCGGCAAAAATCTGACACTAGTACCTCTTTCAATTTACATTAAGGGAAATTTGGCCAAAGTTGAGTTGGCTCTTGCCAAAAGCAAGGCCAAGTTTGACAGACGAGCCGCTTTAAAGAAGCAAACAATTAATCGGGATATTGAAAGGGAGCTTAAAGAACAGGATTAGTTTCTTTTTGTGAAGATAACAACATCCTGCCTGTCGTAAACTTTCTGCCAATCTTCTCTTAGATTCAAAACAGCAACCAATGGGAACTCTTTCGGCAGAAAAACGGCATCAATTTTATACTGGTTTAATTTTTCTTCCCAGTTCGGTTTGGTGTTGATAATATTTAGATATTCAAAGACAAAAGAGCGGCCATTAACTATAAAATTATCCATGGCCCCCCAGTAAAAAACCTTTTGTCCGGGATTGAGCCAAATCATGTAGCCACCCCAATTGGCTTCAGCAAGAATTCTCATGTCCGGTAAATTTTCTTGAATAAAAAGATTAGCCTCGTACGGCCATGGTGGATATAGAAGTCGAGCCGAGGAGAATTTTTCCAAATAATAACTGTACTCGTTGAAAGATCTGTTGGCGAAATTAGTTTCAATAAGATTAATAAGTACACTAAGTGATAAGACTAAATAAAGAACCGATACGAAACCTTTTATAGATGTTGAGTTTAGAACTTGTTTATTTAATCTTGACTTCAGATCTTCAAGAAACTGATTGGCGATTGGTACAAAGAAGATTAATAAAGGCAGCGCAAATCTTGCAGTTAAAAGCGACAAAATGAAAAACAAAAGCAATAAAAATTTCTGGATTTTGCTAACTTTGCTTTTGCTAAAGAAAAGCATAAAAATTACTACTGCCACTATCGTGGCAAAAATCAAACCACCACCGGATGGCTCAACTAGCGATTTCCAGTCCAGATTAGTAGACCTTAAAGCCAGTGTGGAATTCAGCGTCATTACGACTGCCTGTTTCCATGCACCAAAAAAATAAGGGGTAGCCAGCGTGCTAACTAGCGAGAAAAAGAAAATTATCAAAAGACTTTTAAACTTTGGCCTATTTTGGTTTTCTTTTGGAAAAAATCGCAAGGTCGCAATCAAAACCGCAAAAACCCCAAAACCCAAAATGAATGAACCGTGAAGATTTGCCCACAAAAAGAAAATAAGGGGCGCAAGCCAAATCGCTCGAGAATTTTTAAGCTGGAATTTCACAAATAGCAGATAAAGAATGGAAAGCAAAAGAAAACCCATAGCTCTCGTTCTTCCTCCGGCAAAGGCAAATGCCAAAGGAGCTACCCAAAGAAAAAGGAGATAATTAATTTTTCCATTGATAAGGACACTGGTTCTATAGAGATAAAAGACACTTAATGTGATGATTGATGCATAAAGAAGTGTTATCCCCCACAGCCCCAACCATTTATAACTGGCAAAAATTATTAGCTCTGTTGCCCAAGAGTGGTAAACATAGGGGTAGTCTGGTTGAGAGAAAGAAAATAAGTCGGTTTTAGGAACGCTTAATGTCTTAAGGATGTATTCTCCCACCCGGATGTGCCAACCTAAATCGGTGTCAGTGATAACTTTAAGTGAAAGTAAAAAAATGAAAGTGAATAGTCCAATTTTGACAAGTAAATTCTTTGTCATTTTTTAATTTTACATTATTTGATTCAAAGCTTAATTTTTGCTAAAATTCATTTCTGTTCTACTAAAATGATTTGAATCTGGCACTGGAACGTCTGACGTCCCTTTGCCATTTCAAATTCTTTTTCTCAAAACTCGTAAGAGTTTTGAAGAGGAGCAATACGACTTAGTTTGAAGTCCGCCAGCTGGCGGACGAAAACCAAAAGGAATTATTGCGACGAGGGGATGTATCGTTTCGACAGGATCGCACTTTAAAAACTGCAAGCCGAATACGATTCTAAAGTGCGTCAAACTTTGAATCAAATTGCGTGCAAAGAACAAACTTGCACAACTGGTTGGTGCCATTATTGGTATCAGGCAGCCAGCTCTAGCATTTGCTGCATAAGCAAAGCTTTTTGAGCTTGTCTTGTTGGCCTTTTCTCGGTGAGGTTTTCAAGGCACAAACTTAGCCGGGAGTAGTCCGCCCATTTGATCAAATGGGCGAGATGAAACTTTTGATCTTTGTCCAGTTTCTGCTTGTTAATCGGCAAAGAGATTGGACGAGACATTAAAGATTAACTAAGCTTGTAGATGTTTTTAACTTTCGATCTTGGACCCGGGTTCACAGCCCGGCATCTCCACACTATTCTCTACTCAAGTTTGGCTTCTAAAATCCGGGGGCCGTCTGCAATGTACATTGTATCCTCATCATTATTAATAACAACATCACTAGCTCTACCAAACTCTGCCGACTGATAAGCCTTTTTATAAACCCCGTCTTTACCTACAACTAAAAGCGCCGAATTCTTGCTATCGACAACATAGAGATTATCTAAACTTGAACTCGTATAAACTATCCCAAATTCACCGACCGGAGCAGTCAGTCCCGATATTTCAAAATTCTTATTTTCTCCTCTTAAAAACTTAAGTATTTTCTGCCCGCTCGTTAACCAGACATTACCGTCAATAGCCATTCTTGAAGAATCTGTGAAGTTTGCTTTTTCGTTTAAATAATCGACTCCATCGGCATAACCGCCTTCGATGGGCGAAAATTTGACAACTTGATCTGGCGTTAAAAGATAGATATTGCCGATAAAAACCGCAATGTCACGGCCGGTTTGCCCTTCAATGATTGTTTCGGATCTACCGTCTAGTAAATTGACTCTTATGACCTTATCGTTTGTCAAAATAAATCCCTTGCCGTCAAATACAAAACCGCTTTTGATATCCGAAGGTCCGCCAATTTCATCTTTTGATTTATCGGCAGGATTAATCTCAAAAATTTTCCCCAAACTAAAGGCTACTAACTTTTTAGAATCAAAAGAGAGCGAATTGACCTGCCCGTCAAGTTCTGCCAAAGTTTCAAAATTAATATTTTCTGTGACTTCGGTTTCTTTAAGTGTTTTGGCGATATCTTCTGCCAGTTTTTGGCTCTCGTCGGATTTAACCAGTTCCTGGGCAAGTTTAATCTCGCGATCCGCGTCAATTAAGATCTCTCTGGCGCGCGATTTGTTAAGCTCAAGTAATGCTTGCGCTTCGTTGTATTTGGAGGATGCCGCAGAAAGATAGGTGTTAAACTCTGTCAATTTTTGGCTCTGGCGCTTTTGCGAAACAGTAAAAAGAGCAGAAGCCGCCAATACCAAAAGCACAATCATTGCCACCACTACCAGATTTCTGCGCAATCTAAAAATTGCGCCAATATCGCCTCGCTTCAAGGACCTTACTTCCCTAACAAGTTTGCCCAAAAACTGGATGGCAAACGGTAAAGGATTTTTGAATTGTGGCAGTTTTCTTTTAGGCGGCATTTCTTGCTGCTTGTACGGCTCGTCCATTAATTCCCCCTGTGTACTATCTTCAACCAATTCTTTCGCCTCAAGACTTTCAGCTTTTTCTGTTTCTCCTTTGCCTTCTGTGTCCTCTGTGCCTTCTGTGATCGCCTCGTCCTTAATCAAGACAAAAGCCGCCCCAATTTCCTCTTGATCTTTGCGAGCGGAAATTTCGGTTGCCAGACCATCAATAATTTCCTCTATATCTAACTCTTGTGCTTCATTTAAGAAAACTGAACCATCAAAAATCGAAAGAAATTTTTCAGTAGATATTAAATATATCTGCCCAATTTTTATTGGTCCAGATCCCTCCTCGAAAGTAATCTCAAGCGATTTTGGCGGCTCAAAAACAAAAATTTTAAAATTTTGATCGTGTCTGGCGATATAACACACATCTTTATAAAAGAATAGCAGAGCAAAACTAACTTGCGGTTTTTGCAAATCTTGACTGGCCTGAGGTTCTGAAGTCTGCCTTTCTGGTAGATGCTGACGGCAGGCATCGCGGGCAGACTCAACCGATTCCAAAATTCGATCTTGGGCGTCTTCTAATTTTTTGCTTGATAGCTCAAAAATATCTTTTAAAAGAATTTGGATATCAACATCTTGACCGTTTTTTATTAATACACAAGCGACTAGGGTTCCCTGCTCTCCGTTTGCAAGTGTAATTTTTTTATTAAAAACGCCGCAGGCTATATCACGGCTTGCCTGGCCGGTAATATTTTCAATTTTCAGTGAAAAATCTTGCATCTTAGAAAACTCCCAATACCATAAAAAGAATGGCTAGTGAAACACCAATATGGATAATTGCCAAAAACTTCAAAAGTGGGAAGACAACAGTCGGCAGGGTTCTGCTCATCAGTTGAATCTGCCTAAAAAGCATCACAGCAAAGATGCAATAGAAAACCAAAAATAAAATCAAAAATGCCTTAACTCCAAAGGCCGTATTGAATTTCCCCGTCAAATTTGTAATCTCTTCAACTGGCATACTTTAGGCGATTTCTCCGGGTGCCTCGCCCTCCTCATGTCTAACCTGCTTTAAAATCTCCTGGGCAACCATATCCGGTCTGGCCACATTATGGAATTCAAACTCCGGCCGCTCCGCCGCTGTCTGAATAAAAACATTACCAAAATGGACAAATGTTCCAAAAAAACCAATTGTCTTTGGAGAAATATCCTGGATTTGATTAAGCTTTGCGTAGGAAATTTCCTTATTTAGAAGTCCTTTAAAATCGAAGTCGATAATCCGTTCGTTAGTCAGTATATAAATGTTAAAGTACCAAAAAATGAAATGATAGAGAGAATAACCGAAGACAAACAGATACCAAATAATAATAATTAAAAATGTCTGCATAAAATTTAATGTTCCGCTAAGATCGATGTTAATTAATTTCAGAAAAGGGATAATATAAAACGGTGCCAAAAAAAGTATTAAGGCCACAAAGGCCGGCGGTGCCAAAGTTATCACATGCGGTCTGAGCATCAAAATTATGTGCTCGCCTTTTTCTTGGCCTTCAAAGAAAGCTCGGGTTGACTGGAGGAGAGGCATTGACAAAGAACTTCTGCCCTGGCTAGCGTGAATCAACTGGGAAATATCTTCTTCGGCCATTAATCTAATTATATTGGCAAATGGCAGCGTTTGGCTAATTAGCTATTTATTCTCTATGTGAAATATAGCCGGGAGCGCGAAGGTTAAACGCCTAATTCGAATCTGGGATTACCCCAGAAAGAATCTGGCGTTTTTTTTTACTACTTTTTTTCTATATTAAACAACCCCGACTTCAATGCTATTCTTCCGGGAGCCCGCAAATTAAATGCCTTATAAAAATCATTGCCATTAATAGTTACGCTCCCTTTATTGGTTTGAAAAGTCACACTGGCCGTTATCCCGCTTTCTGAATAACTCACGCTTACCCCGGATACGCTGGTGTAACTTCCTATCGACTGCAACTCGCTTATACTATAAGGATTGCCTCCCCAACACGCTCCTTGCGGCGTCACCCTCGAGCTATCACCTCCGCCTTCAAAAAGGACCTTCCATCCATTTAAAACATCTGCCATTTCTTCGCTGGTCAACCAGGGATGACTCCTTCCACAACTATCCCCGCTGCGACTCTTATACCATCCTTTGTAAAACCACGGGCTGCCCGCAGTTTTCTCATAGGCTTGGCTCGTCCACCCACTTCTGCCGCTGGGTGTATCCCAGAAGCCCGGCGTTGAGTAACCATTTGCGCTATACGATTCCAGATATCCTCCACTCGTTGAGGCATACCATGTAGAGAATGGTGCCCCGTTTGCATAAACGACTTTTCCCCTCGTCTGGTTTACTGCTTCTTCCCAATTTCCACCCTTGGGACTTGGTTTAAACACTTGACAACTCTCAGTTGCGCAAATCGACCCGCCGCGAGCCAAAGCATAGCTCCTCGCTGCTACCGCTTGTGCTTTAAGAGCCTCCATCCCTCCTTCATCACCCCAGCTCCCAGGCATCTCGTAAATCCGTTTTGCATATTCCTCAAGTGAATACGTCCCATACCCCTCTACAGTTATTTGCACGTCAGGGTTATGGTCTTTGATTTCAACTCCTTCTCCGTAATACGCCCTCAGAATCTGTTCATAATTTTGCCCAGCTTTAGCCCTCCCAAATGCGCCGTACTGACTCATACCCTTAAAGTGGGGAGCTCCAAACGAGAAAGCAGCAAACGCCGGTGAAAATCCCGGACTATAGTCGGGTCGAGAGTTAGGATCATCAGCCAATGGTACATCTCCCACCGTAGTTTGAAACGTACCCGATTTTTCCGCCAAAATTTCCTGCTGTCTGGCGGTTAAAGCGCTAATTTTACCTTCTAACTCGCTTTGAAATGACTTGGCCGAGGCAATTTCGCCTTTTAAAAATTGCGACTGCTTGTTAATTTGCGCCTGAGCACTGGCTAACCTTTTTTTGTCATCGGCAAGTTTGGCTATTTTTTCTGAAATTTCCTTAATTACGGTTCTATCCTGCTTACTTGTCTGGGCCTGAAAGGCGATAAGTTTTAAAGTTTCCGAGGCATCGCCCGAAGCAAAAAGGGTTAAAAGGGGAATATCGACAAAACTGCGAATATAAAAAGAGCGCACAGTTTTTGCCAGAATTTCTCTTTGGTAGTCCAAATCTTTTTCACTCTCTGCCAGATCTTTTTGAATAGCAGAAAGCCGGGCGCTGATTGCCTCGAGTTGCCCCTCCAAAGATTTTACTTGTGACTCCAGGGGTGTGGTGGCATTTTGGGAAAGCTCAAGCTGCTTTTCTAGATCATCAATCTGCTTTTGGATTTGTTCCAATTCATCGGCACGAACAGAACTCAAAGTGAAAAGTGAAAAGAGAAAAGTCAATATCAAAACAAAAGAAAGACCAACGAGTTTTTTCATCAGAACTTCTGTTTCCTAATTATATCAGCATTCAGCTCTGCTGAATCTGATATATCAGAGGAGCGCAATTGGCATGAAGTCCTGAGCGCAGTCGAAGGACTGTGCCAAGGCGACCTGCTGATATACCTGAACATGTCGTTTAGAGGTTAGAGTGACGATGCCCGTTTCGTGAGGTGGTTACGTTAATCGTGTCATTTACGCTAGACACTAAACGCTAAACGATACTGGCTTCGTTACCCTAACCGCCAGACGCTTTCTCATCATTAGTCCTTAGTCACAAAAAAATGCTACACTGGAATTAAAGAACATGAGAATAATTTTTAAATTATTAATCATCATACTCTTTATCATCACCGGACTAGTTAACCGCACAACCCCATTGAAAGCATTCGATCAAGCAGATTGTGCGCAATATTCCCACATGGTGCCTGACTCAGAAAGTGTTCCTCTGTTTCAACAACCGCTTGCTGACTTTACGCCACCTGTTAGCCCTACAGACCCTCTTTTCACTGACCCCGGCAACTATAAATTTAAAATAGACGGTGAATGGGCCAATTGGATAACAATGGAAGTTCTCCCCAGCGGCGAGACCTGGCGAGCACTTTTACCTGGATTCTCAGAAGAAGGAAGGCATTACTTCGCATGGTGGTTTGTACCAAACACCCTTCCTCCAACGCCTGCTTTTAAATGCGGTGAATACTCGTATAACGTTGTTGAATCAACGTCATTTGGCACCTCTGGCAAAAATCCCTGTACTGGAGCAGGATGCGAAACCGCTCTGGGAAATATCCCAACATCTGTAGGCGGCTTTGCCCAAAGAGTTTTAAATATTGCCATTGGCCTTGCCGGCGGCATTGCTTTAATTTTGATGGTCATTGGCTCAATCCGCGTATTGACCTCTTCCGGTGATCAGCAAAAGCTAGCCGGTGGACGAGACATGATTGTGGCTGCCATTGCTGGTCTTTTATTTTTGATCTTTTCATTTCTGATTTTACGCTTTATTGGTGTCACTTTATTTGGAGCGATTCCCAGTTTCTAAATGAAATTCATCGCACATTTATCTTTAGCCCTAACCTTCAGCTTTATACTATTTATTCCCAGTCTGCTTAAACCTCCCAACAATGTTTATGCTACTGTCCCTTTAACTGTCTTTGATGATGGCACTGCTATCACTATCTCCTGGGAAGAAATACCGGAATTGTCGATTGGCGATACTTATTATTTAGGAGTTTGGCCAATAGTTGCCAGCGGTTGTCCTTCTGCTATAGCCCAGATTTCGCCATTTCCCATAACTTTTAATTACATTAGTTCGGCTTCTCATCATTATTCTTGGGTAAATGCACCCGCTGGTACTTACTATGCTGGGCTTTATACTTACGGTGGCGCGCTCTCCGATTGTCCAAGCTTTTCTGTGACCCGTGCTGGTGGCGGGGGAGCCGGCGGTGCCGCCTGTCAAGGATTTATAGATTGTCTTTCTGATATTGCTGTCCTGGGTTTAAAGCCAGAATTCACCGAACAGGGCCTTGTCGGTAAAATTATTTCAGCATTTCTTCCAGCTCTTCTTGGCATCGCCGGTTTTGTCACCGTCATTATCATCCTCATCTCCGGCATTCAGTTTGTAACATCCGGCGGCAATCCGGAGGCGGCAGCCGCAGCCCGCGGCAGATTGACTTTTGCCATCATCGGCTTTGTGATCATTGTTCTGGCTTTTGCCATTTTGCAGATAGTTGATAAGCTGTTTTTGGGTAATAGTGGAATCGTTTGATACTACTCGCTTAACGACTAACGACTAAAGACTAAAGCATGAATAACAAAGGATACTTTCGGTTTGAAAAATTAGAAGTTTGGAAAGATGCAAGAGAATTTGTATCATTAGTTTATAGAATTACTGCTAACTTTCCATCCAAAGAACGTTTTGGATTAGTCGACCAAATAAGAAGAGCAGCTGTTTCAATTGCACTCAATATTGCCGAAGGATCAACAAAGGGCTCCGACGCAGACTTTAGAAGATTTTTGAAAATGGCCCAAGGTTCAATTAATGAAGTCGTCACCGGTTTTTATATTTCCTTAGATCAGCGGTTTATTAGCCAAAAGGCTTTTGATCAAGTTTACGACTTCTCTTTGAAACTTAATGCCCGACTAAATGCTTTAATCAAAAGCCTTAGTCGTTAGTCCTTAGTCTTTAGTCGAATATGAACGCCTACGCTGCTTTTGATATTGAAACTGTTTTCTCCCCGGCTGACCTTTTTGCCAACTTCGGAGCGCTGGCCACAACCATTATTACCGTTCTAGTCAGCTTTGCCGGCGCACTTTCAATAATTTTTATTATTATTGCCGGCTTTAAATTCGTGACCTCATCAGGAGATGAAAAAAAACTGGCCAGCGCCTCTAGCACTTTAACTTATGCTATCATAGGACTGGCAGTGACAATTTTGGCTTTTGTGATTTTGCGCATCGTCCAGCATTTTATAGGATCGAACGTAGAAATAACGTAAAAATGCCAAATGCTAAACGACTAAAGACTAAAGCCGTAGGTTCTTTTTTGCGTTAGTCGTTAGACATTTGTCTTTAGACATAATAATATGAATCTTGCCGTTGACCTTGGTACAATCTCTCCTCCTCCGGGCACGGTCCCCGATATTGGCGCTGACCCTTCAGTTTTTGTGGCTACTTTAATTAGAAACGGCATTACTCTGCTTTTAATTAGCGCCTTTATCGTTGATTTAATCTGGACAATCTTTGCCGGATTCCGCTTTATTTTTGCCGGGGGCGAAAGCAAAAATATCTCCAGCGCCTGGAGCCAAATTTACTGGGGACTTTTGGGTATGGCTATTATCATTGGCTCTTTTGCTATAATAAAACTGGTGGAGACCTTTTTTGGGGTAACGGTTATTTCAGGACCATTCAACATTCCAGGAGGGTCCTAGTTAAGGGGGTGAGAATAGTCAGAAGATGATTAAAAAAGCTAAAAAAATACTGAGTTTGGCATCTTTGCAATTTGCCTCACTAGCTTGGCCTGTAGCTGCGCTGGCAGTGAATGCTCCTGCTGGTAACAAAATCGTACCAGAAGAAACTCTTGGTAAAATTACTGACATTGTGGCGATTATTCGGGCAGTTATTCAATTTATTCTGGTTGTTGCTTTTGTTTTGGCTTTTATCATGCTTTTAATCGGCGGCATCCGCTGGATCACGGCTGGCGGTGATGAAAAGGGCGTGGCCGGAGCCAGAAATATGATTACTGCAGCTTTAATTGGACTAGTGATTGTGCTGGTCGCATACGCTATTATTCTATTGGTGGAAACATTCTTTGGTGTCTCGATTATCAGCGGCGGCATCACCATCCCAACAGTTGAAACTACTGGACAATAGGTAAATGGCGGCTTTCTTGATTATCCTGACAGGTCTGGCTGTAGGTTTAATTTCCCCTGTTTATGCCGTTCAAGATCCGGCAAAAATTTCCGATATTGTTGAGATTCTGGAAAACATTATCAGCCTTTTGGCTCCTGCTGCCGGCATTGCTTTTTTTATTATGATGCTTATTGGTGGCTTTCAGTTTTTAACATCCGGCGGCGATCCGAAGGCGGCAGGCGCTGCCCGCTCGACCTTAACTTATGCCATAATTGGCATTATTTTAGTGGTTGTCTCCTGGCTGATTCTAGTTTTAATTAGAGATATTACCGGCGCCAGCGTAACTACTGTTACTATACCCGAAGCGCCGTAATTTCCAATGTTAAGCGTTTAGTGTCAGACGTCTAACGTAAAACCGATCGACGAAATAGGCCTCGTTACCATAACCACCTTACGTCATTCAAACCTGATATACTTGAATTAAGCCTGTATGAAAATCGCTGCCCGATTTTTGTCAATTGTCAAATGTCAGCCATTCGACAAGCTCAGGATGACCCTGAGTCCACCGAAGGGTCAGTTGTTAATTGTTACAGCACTATTCTCTATTCTCTTAACTCTATCCTCTAAATCCACCTTCGCTGCTCCCGGCGAGTCGCCCAATCCCCAGCCGTGCGAAAACGGCTTATTTACCGATCAGTTAACCAAAATTGTTCTTGAACCAAAGGAATACACTTTTGTTGAAACGGGTAAGGAAAGTGATGAACCAAAACATCTTGAATACACATTTACAATCGAAGTTGACTTTTCTAAACTTTCGGCTATTTTCGCAACACCTAATTCTGATTATTTGGAGTCAAAGTATCAAAGTGAAGATCACCGTAAAGAAAATATTCTAGATTTAAAAAGTTCTGACTTTAATCTCTACCATGGCCCGGGCCAGAAAGCCGCGCCTAAGGTGATGACAGACGAGCTTCGAGTGAAATATGTCAATTATGTTTATGATAAACCGGAACTGGCCGAATCTGCCAATAAATATACGGATATTGAAGGCAAAGGCGGTCCTAAAACAATCTATGATTTAGGCAAAGAATTTGGACTGCCTAATCCTCCACAGGCTGGTGATGACAAAACGCAGTGGCTTGACACCTGGGGCCGTTATTGGGAAAAAATTCCGACTGCTGTTTCTGAATTCTATTATGGAATGTTTTCTTTTCCACTGGTCGTTGGTAAAGACGGACTTAGACAAGTTGAACAAGGCAGCTGTCCAAAATCAAGAAGGGTATACTTTGTCCTGCCCGAGTATTTTCGAACCACCAGTATCGCCAATCAAGTAAATCAATTGATCGTGCCAAAACAGGCTCAATCCTCAGATGCCAAATTTGTTGAAGAAAGTTTAGAAGCTTCGGCTAATGTTCCAAAATCACTTCTGGCAAAAATTATCCAAACATGCCTTAAGCCATTGCTTAATAATCCAATTTCGCAAACGCTGCGCAAAGTTGTTAAAATCAGCTTAAATTTTATCAGTCCCATTAAAAATGCTTACGCTGCCATCCTTCCACCAGAGGGATGGGGGGAAGTATGTCCTGCGCCAATTCCGATACTACCCGACAAAAAGGAAGGTAGTGGGCCTTTTTGTTCTTTCCCTCTCATTAATCCCGCTGATCCCGAAAAAAAAGAGCCACAACTTGAGGCTGGCGAGAACTGTCAAAATGTCGAAAGTCCGAATAAACTAGATGACGGTACACTTGTCAAATGTAGTTTCAAATCCCAAAAATTCGTTACTAATTTACCAATTAAAAATCCCGGCTGGGATAAATGTGAACAAGTCGGTACAGATCCGGACACAGGAGAACCGATTTACGAATGTAAATTGACTATCAGAGTTTTCCCGACATTTTATGTTCCTTGGCTGGCGTCAATCTGGAATAACGCCACTTATTCTGACAAAGATGATGCGATTGCTATTTTCGGCGCGGGCAAGACCGGCAAAGGAGGCCAAGAAACGGGCAGACCCGGTCTTTATACTTTCTTTAAACCCAAATCCGTCGATTATGTAGTCTTTCCTAAGAACAAGAACTTACCAAGTAAAGAGCAGGGCGCAGCTGATGAAATTAAACAGCGATTTTTGGGCGCTGTCGATTGCAATAAAGAATTCGACCGCGATATCGCCTTAAAACCCAAGGCCTTGCAAGAAGCCCTTGGCAGAACAAGCCAAGAATGTAATCTTTTGGCAAGAGCTGATGGAGAGGTGCCGCCCGGGGGAACGGATCCTGGTCCTATTCCTACGCTTGAAGAATGCGCCAGTATCCCACGGGCTTCCGACGGCAATCCATCAAACGGGATTGAAACTTCACTCGAAGAGTTACAATGCTACATCGTGCACCAAGCAAACGGTAAAATAGAACCTTTAACTGGCTCATCGCTTGCAGAAGTCATGCTTAATGTGCTGGCTGGTGAAAGCGGGGGTGACCAATGTTCTTTCGGCAGAGCTGGTGAAGTTGGAATTTTTCAATATATCGCCTCCACTTGGAAAGGCGTATCCCAATATCCAAATTCAGATTCTGGGTCAGTATACCCAGCGCCTGGCTCTAGTAACACTTGCTGGGGCAGTCCACGGGGACAAGAACCAGATGCCGTAGAAATTCCAAGCGGTGCCAACCCTCTCGATTTCGACTGGGCATATCAATTCGGTGCGAATAAAGATGGCCGTGCATGGAATCCTTACTATCAAATCGATAAGACTATAATAAAAATGGAGAATGGCAATGCCTGTGAATGGACGACTTTTCGAGACAGATATGGTATTTGCGGTGGATAATATTTGATAATGAATTTAACCCTCACACAATTTAAACCATTTATAAAAATCACAATAGGGTTTATTGTCATTCTAATTGTGGCCTTTATTGGATTTGTTTTATTTTCAAACCAAGAGGATAACCAAACTTCAAAACAAAATACAGCAGAAAAAGATGTTGTCCAGCCAACTGAAACCAAGAAGTTACCACAAGAAGTCAACTTTAAAGACGAACTATCAAATATAAAAGAAGTTTTGCCATATTTGGGCAAGGATTATTCAATCGAATATATAGAATCTATAAATATCATTAATGTCAAAATCACTGCTTCCTCGGCCGAAGAATTCAAAGAGATTAAAAAAGATGCTGAAAATTTTATCAAAGCGCAAGGAGTTGGGGATATTTGCGCTTTAAATATATTTTGGATACCACAAGTTCCACAAGAAGTTCGTAAAACAATAAACGCTAAAACCCTAATTACAACCGGCTGTCCACCTTAACGCGGCTGCAGTTGATTTCTTACCCCCTCTTGTGCTAAAAATACTCGCCTAAATTATGGAGGAAAGAAAAACACGGTTCTTTGATAGACAACTGTCTCGCCGAAGAATTCTGGCTGGACTTGGTACTTTTGCCGGTGGTGTTTTCTTAGCTGGTTGCCTTAATGAAAACCAACAAGCAAGTCCTGTAAGTGAAATTGGACAAGAACCGACAAACACCCCCTCCCCAAACATCCCTGAAACTCAACAAAGCCCAACTGAAATACCCGATTCCAAAACCATCACTAGAGTATTAAAAGAAGACTCGGAAGGTTCAAATCTGCTACCTTTTGACCTTGGAGACTGGCATTTTGAGTTTAGTCAATGGACTGAAATCCGCGGTGGTGATCATGACATCAAAACAATCCAGGTTAGTTGGGAAGTAACAAATACAGCCGACAAGCCTCTCTTATTAAAAACACTCGGTGACCCTTACCAATTCAGTATGGATACGCCTATTGGTCAATTACTACCAGTTCAACTTTTTTATCGTCCCCTTCTTTATAATCCCTCTAAGGACAAATTTGAACTCGGTGATCCGATAGATAATCCCAATTACTCCATAGAACCTAATCAAGGGTTTATTTTTGAAGTTTGGTTCGAAACATCTGATCCCTCCAGAAATTTTACATTTGAAATTACTGACAAGGTAAGTCAAGAAAAATTATTAGAATTTAGACTTATACCAAAAGAAGAATAGCTTCAGTTTAAGAAAATCTAAGGTTAGGCACAAAAGGATTTGATCCACTCTCTTGTTTCTCCAAATTCCTCATGCTAAATTTAAAATAGCCCATTCGCGGGGAAGTGTGGTAAAGAAGCGCTAAACGCTAAAAGACTAAAGACTAACGCAAAAATAAAGCATTAGTCGTTGGTCGTTAGACATTAAGCATTTCTAATTCCGCCACTGTGCCGCAACGGTAAGTATAGAAAACCACTAGTCGCTAGCCACTAGTAACTAGTTGCTCTATGTAAGTCCGAAAGCCGCAAATGGGACCTGAAACACCCCGAGCAGGATACCCGTCTAATAAACGGACTATTAAACCTCTCGGGTCATTCCGAGGGTTTTTTAATGGCCGAACGCAGCGCTCAGTTCACAGTTCACAGTTCACAGTTCACAGAAAATGAGGATGTTTCTCGTTTACATTATAAGCCAGTCGAGTGGTCAATTCCTGAGGAGTTCAAGGGGATTATGGGTTACAACCCTCAACACGATATTCAAGACTTTCTAGACCTTGCAGACCTTCATGGAAAGATCCCACCAGAAGAATTTACTCAAAGGCAAATCCAAACAATAAACCGCACCAAAAGACAGCTTGCGAAAGCTCTAGGAGAAAGGTTTAAAGTAAGAAGCAGTCAAGTCGAATATTCTATCGAAAACGGGATTTTAAAAAGCCCAGACTATCCGGAACCGGTCATCGAAAGGTACGAAAAGGGTAGAAAGTTTTTGGCGCAAAACGGAAGTATGGAAACAAAAAGAGAATCAGCAGAGGTTAAAGGCATAAGACAAATCCAAACAATTTTCTTTGGAGAGAAAATCCAGGACGGCGATAAGATCATAATTATTTCACCAAGAGGGCCCGAAGGAACCCTCTATATGGATAACCTTTTTTATGTTTATGAGCAAATAAATGGAAAAATAACAATGACTAGATATCACTCAACACACGATTACCAAAGATTTTTTGAAGCAACCCAAACACTAGATCCAGCCTTTGATCAACCTCAACCAGATGAACTCAACGCAGCTTATTTTCTGCAAAAATTAATTATCACCAATAAACCCACTGATCACATTCTGAAGATTTTTGCCCTTGATCTTGACACCCAATTAGAAAAAACAAACCAAGAAATCATAGAGGCCTGCAATCCATATTTCGATTATTACATTAGAATACTAGTCGAAGATCCATTAAACTTCGAAGAAATCAAGAAAACGATAAATACAATCTATAATGTGGCTGACGAAACAAAAAAGAGGTTAGACGGAAGATCTCGGACAAGTACTGCTAAAGTGTCCAATGTCCCCCATTTTACAACTATCGAACAGACTATTAATTTTTACGGGTTACAACCAGTACGAAGTGTCAGCCTTGGTTGCCCAGGCGGTCAAAAAGGCTTTTCCCTCAACCAACCCAGT
This sequence comes from Candidatus Curtissbacteria bacterium RIFCSPLOWO2_02_41_11, assembly GCA_001775055.1. Lineage (GTDB taxonomy): Bacteria > Patescibacteriota > Microgenomatia > Curtissbacterales > GWA2-41-24 > GWA2-41-24. The sequence continues at coordinate 13,609 of MFBU01000012.1, read as the reverse complement.
TTTCTGAGAAATCTTTCTTTCTCAATGCGCGCAAGTTCTGTTATTGATTTTGCGCCATTCGCATTAGAAGATGAAGACAAAAGCGACTTCCAATGCCCTGGCACTAAAAAAGATGGTTCACCTTGTACTTACATCGTGCGTTATGGCTCCGGCATCCGCAAGTGTCCAGAATGCGGTATGGACGCAACCTGCGGCTAACCAAAGAAGAAGCCAGGTCAAATTGTCAATTGTTAATTGTCAGTTGTCAGTTGTTCCCCGCGGTGCTACTATTAAATTAGCCCTTCGGCTTTGCTCAGGGCCAAGCCTGCATGATCAAAAAAGCTGCCAACCATTTCAAGTTAATTGTTAATGGTAAATGGTTAATAGTAATTTTTATATTACTTCTATTCACTATTCACTATTCACTATTCACTAAGGAAGTCCACGCCGCAACTTGTCAGATACCAGCTAATGCCACTTCTCAAGAAACTATTAATGCATTCAACAAATGCGCTATTGAAAAAAATATTTTTGATGACAAAATATTCAATTTCAATCAAATTGCTGGTACTATCGACAGTCTTAATACCCATCTTCTGGGTGAATCCTGGCTTCATCCTGAAACCAATACCATTACCCAAGGCAAAGGTGCACTTAATGCAACTGCCGGTCTTGTGGCCGGCCTCTATTCAACTCCACCAGCATCAGGAGTAGGTTATTTTGCCCAAAAAATTCAGGATTTTAACCCTGTTAAACCTGCTTATGCCCAAGAAGGGGTGGGGTTTTCTGCACTCTCCCCGGTTCAACCGTTGTGGACGATTTTCAGGAATGCCTCATATGTCGGCTTTGTTATCGTCTTTGTGATCATGGGCTTTATGATTATGTTTAGGGCCCATATCTCGCCTCAAGCCGTTGCTACTGTCCAAGATTCGATACCGCGTATTGTTGTTGCTTTGATTTTAGTTACCTTTAGCTATGCTCTTGCCGGTTTGATGATCGATCTGATGTTTTTAATAATCAATATAGCCATCAACCTTTTTGCTCAAAGTGGATTCATTTTGGCCGATGAAGCCTCGCGCGTTATCTTTGACAAAAGTATTATTGGGGTCATTGTAGATGCTTGGCCCGATATTTTTGGAATGACAGCTAATGCCTTGAAGGATTTAATTGACGACGTCATTACTTTTGGTGGAGATATAGTGGGCATAATAAAGTGGAGTATCAGCGGCATTGCCGCTTTGATTGTTGGTATTGCCCTCCTCTTTATAATGTTTAGAATCTTTTTAATGCTTTTAATGGCCTATGTGATGATTATTATTCTCACTATGTTTGCACCTTTTTTCTTTCTGATCCAGGCTCTTCCGGGCAATAATGGCGCTAAAGAGTGGTTCAAACAAATGGCAGCTAATGTTGCTGTCTTTCCAGCAGTTGCCTTCATGATCATTTTTGCCGGCATAATCGGTGGTATTGGAGCTTTTGGCGGTACGGGAGCAGGAGAATTATCCAAACAAATGGCCGGAGAATCACTTAAATTCCCGCTTCTTTCCGGCGGATTCGACTCCAATGCTATTGGCAAACTGATTGCAATTGGCTTTTTGTTCATGGCTCCCGAAGCGGCAAATATGGTTAAGAAATTCGTCGGCGGCCAAGGCGGTGGCGGTGGCGGCTTTGCCCCAGGCGCTGCCATCGGTGCGGCCATCGGCGCAGGCGCAGCGCCAGTCGGTGCCTTCGCACGAGGCGCCGGAAGAGCTGCTTGGGAACGCGGACCTATTGCTAGACGCTTCGAGGCAGGAAGAATGCTGAGACAAGAAGCTGCCGCCGAGTCTATAGGGCTACCGACTTTTGCTGCTCCGAAAAGGGTACCAAAGGGAGGGTTAAAAAGACTAATAGATCAACAAAGCCAAGGAACTTCGAGTTGATTATTAATAAATTAAAATATCACCTATTCCCGCCGCCGAATACCTGCTTGGGAAATTGTTTAATAAACTCTGTAAAACCTCCCCAGATAGCACCTAAGAGCACAAAAAACGGAGCCGTCTTTAACTCCCAAGCTATACGCCTTACATCCTCAAGTCCTTGACGAACCCTTCTAAAAGGAGTTGTTCCAAAAAAACCACCTACTCCAACACTACTGAAACCGAAGAGATTTCTTTTTTCGTGCTCTCCTTGTTTTCTGTCCATCTGGCCAACGCCAATCAGGCTGTCAGTTAATCCCTCGCCTGCCGCAGCATTCAGATTTCTTATATTAAACAATCTTTGACGGTGCTTACTAGCGACCTCCCAATGAGCTCGCAGCGCCAAAGTCATCCATGGAAAGAGACGGACATCTCTGGATGAGTAGAATTCATTGACTTTATCACCAATTTCTAAAAATTTTGCTTCTGTCGGATTGGCCAAATAATCCTGTAAGATTGCAGGATCAGTAAATTTTTTGTGGGACTGCCGATCAATAAAGATATCAATAAACTCAAATTTCTTCACTTTCATTGCTTCGGCTACTTCGCTGAGCTTTTTACCTCCCACACCCACAACTTCTTTACCAAAAGAAATTTCACCGGATTCGATCATGTCCCTCTTAACTACCGACCTCATCCAGTCATAAAAATCCTTATGGTATTTTTCATTATCAAAATCCCACTGCCTCATTATCTCCCTAGTCCTCAGCTCAACAAGAGCTTTTTGCTCATCTGTCATGAAAAAATCCGCCCATCTGGTCATCAAGCCATTCTGAGGAAACATCCAGCTGTGCTTGCCTGGTAAAAAGCTCTTCCAAATCCTATTAACATCATTTTCTTTCGGTCTGCCTCTATTTTCATTCTGCTCATGTAAAAATTCCCAAGTTTGGTCAATCTGTCTGCCAAAAAATAAGTTGGTACCCTGGTGGAAAACCAGGTGGTCATAGTCATCACGCCATTGAGACTCTCTATTTCTTGCGTAAATACGGATACTGTCATAACTTGACCATTCCATCAGCCAGGCAAAATGGTAAGCATTTAAGTCAATGGATTCTAAAGTGCCAAATTCTCTCAAATCGCCAAAATCCACAGACTTAATACTGTTATCGGTATCTTTGACCGCCAAACCCATTCCTTTGAGTTCATTTTCTAATTGCTCCAATAATTCTCTTCTTCGAATATCTAAAAAGTCTTTACCTTTAAATTCCTTAAGAAAACCACTAACTTCCTCGGTTAGCTCCTCGGCTGTCGGTTCATGACCGAGTTTCTCTCTTAGCTTTTGGGCGATTTTTGGCCCAAACTCCTCTCGCAATGCGGCTAAATCATCCTCCTCTATCATCCCCGATGCTCCCTGAAGTGTCTTTTTGCGATACCACTCGTCAATCACATCATGGGTCTGTTTAAGAAAGTCTACTTCCCGACCATCAGCCAATGTGATAACTTTCTTCATCCCCCAAATGTCATCAACCGAATAACCGGCAAGGTCAGCAGTCGAGTCAATTTTTGCCTGCATTTTTGCCTTGAAATACATCCTTAACTCCTTAATCTGACCTTTTAATTCATCGGTCAAAGGAATACCCAACCATTCCTCAAAACTGCGCAGCTCTGCATCACTAAATGGATTTTCAATTCCATGCCTGGTCATTTCCTCAATCATGTTCATCTTGATGCGTTCATCGCGCAATCTTTGCGAATAAAGTTCAAAGGAAACATCCAGCAGATTAACAGCTTGGTTATCGCGAGTACTCCAAAATTGTCTATCCTTTTCATCGAGCGCGAATCTTTCTACGAAATGTATCAAAGTTTCATCATCAAAATAACTGCGATAAAGCGGAAGAAATTCTGTTGGGTCCATATCGTGTCTCTCCAACTGAATCCTTAAGCTATGGATTGCCCTGAACGCCTCCAGTTCCTTGACGAGTCTGGTTCTGACTGTTCGACCTTCGTGGGTGTCGGGCGCAACACTACTGATCATATCAATTGCCCTGTTAATAGTTGCACTCATATCCTCGACGGAAAGGTCTGTTGCCTCCATAATCCGGTAAATCTCGTTTAATTTCTCTGGAGTTTCTTCCCAGATAACAGGCGTCTCAAAAATCTGCTTGATACTTACCGCCGCGTCTAATCTACCAGCCAAAGTCGCTGCCCGCCATTGCCTGAATTCTAACGCTTCCGGATCAGCACCAATCTTTGCCAGATCCAAAAGTCTTACCTTTAACTCATCAATATCGGGAGTCCAACCTGAAAGAATCTGTTTATAATAAGTATTGGCGTGTCGCTCAATGTCACCAACTAATTCCTCTCGTCTTCTGCGATCAAGGTCTCTGAATTTTGCTTTAATTTCCTTAACTTCAGGCTTACTTTCGTCAGTATATTTGTTGATTTCCTCTTTCAGAGCCGGTGCGCTGATTTTTCTTGCCTCCCGCGCCGCTTCAGCCTCAGCCATTGATAATCGCTCGATTCGTCCATCCACAACCTTTTTAACAACTTCAGCTTTCTCATCATCTGCAATCTCGCCTTTAAGAATCGCCTCATGTAAACTTCTATCAATGATCGGCAACCGTCTCATTTGAACTAATTGGGAGGCCTCCTTAAGTTTTTCGATCTGCTCGACATACCTTCCCAACTGCTCAGGCACGCTCGCCTTATCTGGTAATTCTAGAGTCCAATCCGTCTCCTCTGCTGGTTCCGTCGTTCCCGGCCCACCAGCTCTTGAAACCCTGCCAAAATCCTCCACCAAAGTGACAACGCCCCTAACTTTCTCTTCTGCCAACTTCTCATCGCTATACTCTTTGATTTTGGCTATTCGGGCAAGATCAACCTTACCAGCGCCAATAATTTTGGCGTTTTTTAAGACTTTGTGGGCAAGCAAAACCACTTGCTCGAGTGGCATTTGATCGAGTTCATCAATAATTTTACTATTAATACCGCAGGCCAGACCGAAGCTTTTAATTAAACGCTTCAGACTTTCCATCTCATCGGAAGAAACCCGTACCTGCCCTTTTTTCTCCTTGGCTTCGCCAACTGCCTCCGTAATATCAACGGCGATTTTAGCTTGGCTATAGGCAATTTCTGGAGCTTGACCTGCCTGAGGTTCCTCTTTGCCTGGGGCTTCTTTTTGGTCTTTTAGTCGGCTTTTTTCCTCAGCCTCTTTGAGCTGGCCGTTAGTTTTGGGTGCTTCCGCTTGATTTTCTCCCTCAGAACGAGAGGGAACCGCCTCTGCCATCCTGTTTTTGTCCTCCCTAATATCAGGGTAAGAGTTTGCTGCACCAATTGCAACAAAATGCTCGTTCATCGTGAGCGCAAGTTTAAGCTAAAGATGGCAACTTGTCTTGATATTTAGCTAACAAGTAGCTTACAGAGCTATAATGCTTGTAATATATTTGAAATGATCATTTTCGAATCCACATTTCCAAATGACTACCGCCACAAGGAAATCGGCAAGATTTTAGACTACCTTGTGACAGGTAAATTCTGTCAAATTGTCTGCATCCCTGGCGCTGGCAAAGCCACAGTTTTGCGGCTTCTGGCTCATAACCGCAATTTGCTAAAGTTCCACCTTAAAGAAAGAGAGGGTTCTATTCGTTTTCTGTACTTAAATTTGGAACTTACAGACTATCGAGATGAACAGATCGCCAAGTTTTTACTCTTTGCACTCGACGAAAAAGCGCCCGCTACTGATGACTATTTTGTTCTATCAAAACAATTAACCGAAGCTGTCAATAAGCTCGTTGTACAAGGCCAAACAATCATCTTTCTTTTTGATCACTTTGATGAATACCAAAACCGGATTCCCAGATCATTCTTTCAACTATTAAGAAGTTTAAAAAATATTGCCAAATATAAATTTGCTGCGGCTTTTGCAACCAGAAGAGATTTGGCAGAATTTGTCGATCCTGAAATTTTGAAGGATTTCTATGATTTTTTTATTGGCAATAGCCTCTATCTGAAAATCCACGACCAAGTGGCCACCAATTTCCTTTTTTCTCAAATCGAAAAAGTGTTTGCCAAAAAGCTTTCTGGAACAGATAGAAAGACTATCACCACCTTAACCGGCGGCCATATTAAACTTACCAAAGTTTTAGCAGAATCCGTGCTCCGCGAAGGCATTCCGCTTGATGTAGAAACTCTTCTTGCAACGCCAATTGTCACCGCTACCCTCTTTGAGATTTGGTTGGCCTTAACCGCCCACGAACAACTAGCCCTTTTAAAAATTGCTCAAAAGAAGCCACTACCAGATGATACCGTACTAACAACTCTTGACAGATTCAATCTAGTTGACCAGAAATTAAACTTTACTATCCCATTATTGAAAGAGTTTGTGCTAAGTTCCGGTCCTTCTCTTGTCCAAGAAAAAATTACTTTTAACGAGAATACTAAAGAGATCATCAAGGGTCCAACTGTCCTCTCTGATTTACTTTCTCCCCAGGAGTACCGTCTGTTACGATTCTTAATCGCCAACCAAGGACGCATTATTGAACGTGAAGAAATTGTCAGAGTAGTCTGGCCAGACGCTCAAGTTTTGGAGGGTATAAGTGACGAAGCAATTGACCAACTGGTTTACCGTCTGCGTAAAAAGACCGAGGATGATCCCAATAACCCCAAGCACACGCAAACAGTCAAGGGACAAGGCTTCCGCTTCCAAGAATAATTTTAGACACAAACCTGTGAAAAAAAACTACTTCTCGCCTCTTGTTTCATATGGTATGGTGGCTTTAGGCAAAGCCTAAAGCAAATTTAAAATTCTCAATTTGAAATTTTTAATGAATTTTTATTAATTTAATTTTTAAAATTTAAAATTTGATTGAAAAGTGAAAATTACAAATTAAAAATTTTTTAAGGAAATGGAACAACATCCTGTCCCGCAACATATCGCTTCATTCGAATTTAAGCTTTTCGGTAATTTAACGGTCAGACAATTTGTGACTTTAGCTATCCCTATGGGTATTGCGGCTCTGATCTTTTTTTCAAATCTTCTAACCATTATCCGTTTGCCTTTGGCCTTAATTTTTGGTTTGCTGGGCCTCTTTGCCGCTCTTGTGCCCATTGGCGGTCGGCCATTTGACAAATGGGTGGTTACCTTTATTAAGGCAATTCTTTCACCGACTCAAAGGGTTTGGATTAAGGAACAAAAATTGCCGGAATTTTTAAATATCGTGGTCTCCCCACCACCTGGTGAGGAAAAAATTCCAGAGGCTGTCACTGCCCAAGGCAGGGAAAGGCTTTTTGCCTACCTTCGCTCTCTGCCCAAAGGCGAGGTCTCGCCATTTGATGTTAAAGAACAAATCGCCTTGCAAAGGCTGAATCTAGAGTCAGCCCAAGGAATAACCCCTCAGGGCCAACTGCCCAAGCCAATTCTCTTCTCAAATGTGCCTTATCAAGGTCTTGGTCAAATCCCCACCGCTCCAACTCCACCCGAGCCGACTTACGCCCAAGTATCACTACCTCAAGTTGAAACCGTGCCAATGGTTTCGATGGCCCAAGCCTTGCCTTCCGAAGAATATCCGGAAAAACTCAAGGAAGCTTTACCCTCGCTTGAACCTTATAGAAAAATAACTGCTACTGTCGCCCCTCATGCCAAACCCTATGTCTTGCCGGGATTGGAGAAGAAATTAGGCCAAGGTTTTGAGAAGGGAACCAGGCCTGTTGAACTTATCAAAACACCTGTTGCCCAACTGGCCTCGGATGTCAATTTTTCAATCGAAAACATTATTCCGATTAGAACTCCAGACAGACGCCTGAAATTCCTAACAGGTGTAGGTAAAACCAGAGTCAGAAAACTGCATTTTGCGCCGCCTGAGAATTTTGATCTTTCCAAACTGCCCATCCGCGGAGAAGCCAGATTCGAAATTTCAGAGGAATTAAAAAAACAACTGCATTTTTTGGAGAACTTGCCAACGGCTCCCCTTCCTAAAACCAAAAAGGTCAAGCCAAAAACTTTAACTAGTCTAAGCGTCAAACCAAGCCCTGTTAAAGCCGTCCCAAAAGCCGCCCGCTTTGTTCCTAAACCAATTCATGCTTTTGGTAAACCAAAAGATGTTTCTTTTAAACCCCAAGAGAGACAACTGACTGATTCTAAAATGACCATTAGCGATCAAAAAACAGTCAGGGTATCGCCGGCAAGTATCTTACCTAGAGCCCAAATTGTGCCGCTTACCAATAGGCCAAATGTCATTTCGGGACTGATCGCTGACGCTAGCGGCACCCCGCTTGAAGGGGCTATTGTTATTGTTCGTGACCAAAACGGCATTCCGCTGCGCGCTCTTAAAACCAACAAGCTGGGCCAATTCCTTTCGGCAACATCACTTAATGACGGCACTTATTCGATAGAGATTGAAAGCGAGCTTGTTGAGTTTAATCCGGTCACTATCAATTTGACAGGCCAAGTTTTGGCACCACTTGAAATAAAAGCAAGAGCCCAGTCTGACTGGGCGAAAGGAGTAATTAATTAATGGCCGCATACGCAAAAATTAAAGCCTCAACCCAAGATCATCTGGATATCGAGGATATAACCGAAGACTTAATTATCCTTAAAACCGGCTGGGTAGCGCTGGTTTTGACAACAACGGCCATTAACTTCGATATTCTTTCCGAAGCGGAACAAGATGCTACTATCTATGCTTATGGCGCACTACTAAATTCTTTGTCATTCCCGATGGAGATTTTAATCAGATCCAAAAAAGCAGACATCACCTCTTATTTTCAAAGTCTAACCGAGGCCGAGAGAAATCAAGTCAACCCTGATTTGAAGCGGCAAATTCAAAAGTATCAGGACTTTATCCAATCAACTGTTCAGCAAAAAACGGTTTTGGACAAAAAGTTCTATTTAATTATTACTTTCTCACCGCTTGAGCTTGGTCTTAAGGCTGTGGGCACAAGACGACCAACAAAGGCCAAAAGTAAAGCTGCTCTCATTGCCGACGCCAAGATTGCCCTTACTCCTAAACGCGACCATTTAATCAAACAATTGGCCAGGCTTGGCCTTTTGGCCAGACAATTAACTACTCAGGAGTTGATTGAGCTTTTCTACGATATTTACAATCCGGCGCCCTTGGGTACCCAAAGGGTTATTTTAGATTCACAATCATATACGGCGCCCTTGGTCGAACCAGCAGTTGAAATACCTGTGCCGGCACCCTCCGGGCTAGTCGCAGACGCGGAGCCGTCTCTGACGCGGAGCGAGACCCTCCGGGCCGGCGGCCTGTCATCGTCCAGTATCCAGCAACCATTACCACCCAAAGCCCAAGAACCTAGTACCCCGATAGTCGAGAACTTGCGGCCAGTACCACCAGCCTTTACCGATTCAAACTCGACTGCGTCGGGCAAATCAACTCCAATAACATCTGATCAGAGATCAGAGATCAGTTCTGTCCTGACTAACCAACAATCAAATATCCCGCCCAGCCAATCTGCGGCTCTCAAAAATTTACAAGAGGCAACTGCCAAGGCGGCCGGTTTTATTAATCAGTCCAAAATAACTCCAACCGATGTCCAGCCACGACCAGCCGATGGGCAAATACCATCAACTACACCTACCGATAACCAAGGAGGTACCGTCTAATGGGTCTTTTTAATCTTTTTGAACCCAAAATCAAACAAGGCAATAATTTAACGGCCAGCCAACAGCGCTGGGCGCAAACGCTTTCTGCCGGCATTGTTTCGGTTAAAGACATTATTGCCCCGCCAGCGATTGAAGTTGATTTTGACTATATCAAAGTCGGTTCCACTTACTTTAGAACGCTTTTTAATGTCGGCTACCCAAGATTTGTTCAGGCCAATTGGCTCTCTCCTTTAATTAACTTTGAGCATACTTTGGAAATTAGCATGTACACTTATCCGGTTGAAGCCAAAGGCGTGCTCGATGACTTAAAGCGCAAAATCACTGAAATGGAGGCAACGATTGCTACCGACATCCAACACGGCCGCACGATGGATCCGGCTGTGCAGGCGGCTCTTGAGGACGCCCAGATGCTACAGGAAGAACTGGTTAAAGGCCAAGAACGCTTTTTCCAGTTTGGCCTTTACGTAACTATCCCTGCCGATTCCAAAGAAGAGCTGGATACCATCACCAAACAAGTTGAGTCAACGCTTGGCTCGCTGCTTTTGGTACCCAAACATGCCACATTGCAGCAGGAAGAGGCCTTTAAAACTACCCTGCCGCAGGGAACCGACCATATCTACATTACCCGCAATATGGATACGACTTCGCTGGCCACGACTTTCCCTTTTACCTCATCCTCACTAACTTCAAATTCCGGGGTCATGTACGGCATAAACGAGCATAACGGCTCGCTGATTATCTTTGACAGATTTAGTCAGGAAAACGCCAACAGTGTCGTCTTTGCTAAATCGGGTGCCGGCAAATCCTATATGGTTAAGCTTGAAGCTTTAAGATCGCTAATGTTTGGTACCGAAATTATTGTCATTGATCCGGAGGACGAATATAAAAATTTATGCGAGGCAATTGGCGGTGAATACATTACATTCAGCTTTAATTCAGAGGCTAAAATTAATCCTTTTGACCTTTCGGGCGTTTACGAAGAAGGTGAAAATGAGCTCGGTCTTAAAATTCTCTCACTGCATGGGCTTTTTAAAGTCATCATGGGGCAGTTAACCCCAACTGAGGATGCGCTTTTGGATAGGGCACTGGTTGCAACCTATAAGGCCAAAGGCATTACTCCTGATCCAGCTACCCAAAAGAACGAACCGCCACTAATGGAAGATCTATATAAGGCGCTTTTGGGTATGGAGGATCCGGCTGCCAGAAGCTTGGCAGACAGGATCGAGAAATTTGTTAAAGGCTCGTTAATTGGTATTTTTAACCAACAGTCAAACATTGATATTAAAAATACTTTCACCGTTTTTTCGATCAAGGATTTGGAGGATGAACTGCGGCCGATTGCCATTTATTTAATCTTGGATTTTATCTGGACGCGCATTAAAAACGACATCCGTAAAAGGCTTTTAATTGTGGATGAGGCTTGGTATATGATGAAATACCCGGATAGTGCTTCCTTTATGTATTCGATTGCCAAGCGCGCCAGAAAATACTATCTTGGTTTAACAACCATTACGCAGGATGCCGAAGACTTTTTAGCCACCGATTACGGCAAAGCCATAGTTACCAATTCATCAATCCAAATTCTTCTTAAACAATCGCCGGCGGCAATTGATAAGGTTTCCGAAGTCTTTTATCTTTCTGAAGGCGAAAAACATCTGCTACTCGCCGCTGATATCGGCGAGGGCATCTTCTTTGCCGGGCCAAATCATGTGGCAATCAGAGTAGTTGCTTCCGAAGAAGAACACATGCTGGTAACATCTAATCCTGCGGAGCTTCTTGAGATGCAGAAAAAGCAAGCGGCGGTTTTGAAGCAATTCTGAAAAATCGCTAAACGCCAAACGACTAACGCTAAACGCTCTTGATCATGCGTTAAGCGTTCAGCATTAAGCATTAAGCAAAACTCTTAACGTGATATATTTAAGTTAGAGCCTGCAAAGCCAGGCATATTGCCATGGCACAAAAAATAAAGAAGCTTCAAGTCGCCGACCGCCCCAAAATTGACTGGTTCCCCACCAGTCCAACTGAAAAAGACCCAAGAATTCAACAGATAAAAGATGAGCTGGTTGCAGACTGGGAAAAAAGCAATGGTCCGGGTATACAAGAAGGAAAGCTACAACCCCAGTTTCAAGAGTTTCTTTATGGAAACCCCCAAAAAAAGATACCTTCTTTAGAAGAAAAAACCATTGAGCTCTTCAGGCAAAGATTCCCCGAAAGCCAAACAACAATTAATGAAGCGGTCGTACCCAAAATTGCTCCAGCGAGTCGGTCAGCTCCACTAAAAACCACCAGGGGTAAAGTCAGTGCCTTAGGAGTTTTGGCTGAACTTGAATCAATCGAGCCAATTCTTAGAAAACACCAGCAGGAAGTTGCCCCAAAACTTAGTCAGTCGCTGCAACAAAAAGTTGAGGAAATTTTGCCAAAGATTGGAGCTCGCGGTTTAGATAAAAATCAAATTCCGACAATTGCCCAAGAAATTGCCGCCGAAACTGCCCGTGAAACTCTGGAAAATGTGGCCAAGATCCAAGATATTTCTCAAATTAACCAAGTTCTTGCCGACAGTCTAACACAAAGTATTATTGCCCACCCGCAAATTGCAGAGGTTAAAACCAGTGAGGGGAAACTTTATGAGCAGGTTTCCAACCAAACCCAAGACATTGCCCAGGCTAACCAGCCAGATTTGGAAAAAACGGCAGTTCTGGGCGCAATTTCCCAAATCGCCGAACTTAAAAAACCGGATCAACAAGCGTTGGAATTTATTTCCGACCAGGTTGAACAAACTGTCGAAACCCAAGCTCCACTGACACCGCCAGAAGAACGAAGTTATCTGACAGGGGCTTTGGGCACATATCTAGCAACTTATGTTGATAATTTTGAAGAGAAGCTGGCACCAAGTTTAGCCGGTGGCCAAGTCCCTTCATTTGACCAGCTTCAGAAAATCAAGGATGTCGCCCATAATCAAACAGTTGCTCAAGTCGATGTTAATTTCACTAAAAGCAAAGAAGGCAAAATTATTGATGCCAAAATCGGTTTTAAACCTCTAGTTGAACATATCTCAAGTGTCATGGGCTTAAAACCACTTTCTGCTGTTAAAGCCGAAAGTCTGGGTCTTGGTAGTGCCCAACCAAAAGCCTTAACTTTTGCCAAAGCAGCAGGCACAACCGGCTTTGGTGTTGGTCTAATTCTCAATTCTCCCCCCCGTCAGGTAGAGGCTTACCATTCACTTTTGGCCTACGATAAGCCCAGACTTGACAAATCGATGGACCAATTAGCTGGGAAAATCAAGATGCTAAAAGAACGAAAGGCACTAACTTACAGAGATCGCAAGGACCTTCTAGCCTACCAACGTCAGCTTGACAATTTCAACCGAGCCAGATCCTTTTCCATCAGACAGCCTAAAAGATTCAAAACCTATCTTGCTTATTTTCAGAGTTTGCCTGTTGGCAAAAGGCTTAATTGGGCATCACAGTCTGCTTGGGCCACTACTGAGGCGTTTTTGGGGCAATACCGAGGAGTAACCGTCCCAAAAAGTCTTGCTGCTAACCCTGTTATTTTATCCGGAAGAACTTTCGGCAGTCTTTCCTTCGGTCTCGGTCCTGGAAACTTCCATGTTGGTTTACCAAGACCGCAAATGCTTGGTATGAGCAAAAGTCTCGCTGCTCGAGCTTCCATAGGCTTACTCGCTGCCGGTATTGCTACTGGTATTCTGGGACGCATTGCAAAAGGCAGTGCTGCCGCCTTTGGCGCCCTTTTTCTCTATATGCTGGGACTTGGACAGGCAGCTGCAACTGGCTTTGTGATTGGTGCGGCAATTGGCGGTACTATCGGTACTGCTATTGGCGCTTATCTTGGATTCCAGATTGGTGTCGCTCTCGCCCCATTCACTTTCGGTCTTTCAATCCCAGTCTGTACTTTCCTTGGTGGAGTTGGCGGTGGTTTTATTGGCGGTTCAGTTGGCGGCGTTGCGGGTGGCTTAATTGCCCTAGGAATCGCCTCAGGTAGTTCCACCATGGTATCAATGGGGGTTGGTGCAGGAATTGGTGGCATAATTGGTGGCTATGTAGGCGCAACGGTCGGCGGTACTATTGGTACGGCTATCGGAACTGGCTTAGCTGTA
>MFBU01000011.1 GCA_001775055.1 Candidatus Curtissbacteria bacterium RIFCSPLOWO2_02_41_11 | reverse complement strand
TTCCAATAGGCTAACTAATGGTGGTGATAAAATTCGACTTTTTGATCTCGAATCAGCCACATTACCGCAAGACGAAATAGTTTATTTTTCTGATGCCATTCCAGTCCATTCACAAGGTCAATCAACTGGCCGAAATCCCGATGGGGCTTCAACGTGGGTTTTAATGACATCCCCAACGCCCACAGATGACAATTCCTGCACTCTAGCCCCAACCCCCTCACCAAGTCCATCACCGACCCCAAGCACCTCTTCAACATCGACAGCTACACCAACACCCACACCAAAGACTACATCGACAATCGCCACAAAATCACCCTCACCAACATCGGCAAGTGATCAAGATTCTTTGCTTTTGGCTTCGCTAAGCGCTGAAACATCCTCACCTTCCCCCTCGCCCGAAGCAACTCCAAGCGCAATGTCAAAGACCAAAGTGGCGGGGATTCTTGTTGGTTCGGGGATAGTCTTAATCGGTTTATCCATCAGCTTTTACTTCTGGTATCATAGGATTTTGGGAAATCCTAAAAAGGAGCAAAGTGAAGGTCAATCTTAAATCCTCCTTGGGCAGATGGCTGCCTGTTTTTTTATGGGCAGTGATAATTTTTGCCTTCTCATCACTACCACAAATTAAAGTTAGCGAATTTTTCCTCTGGGATTTTATTGCCAAAAAAACTGCCCATGTTAGTGAATATGCGATTCTGTTTGCTTTAATTTTTAGAGCGACTAAAGGCAGTTGGATTTTGTCATTTCTTGCAACAATGCTTTATGCCGTCTCGGACGAATTTCATCAAAGTTTTGTTCCGGGCAGAACCGCAACCTTTTTCGACTTGGGTTTTGATTTAACCGGTGCTAATATAGCAAGCTATACAATATGGAAGTTAAAACAAATACACCTTTTGCAACCCAAAAAATCGCCCAAGATTTAGCTAAAAATCTAAAAGGAGGAGAAGTCATTGCTCTTTTTGGTGATCTTGGTGCGGGCAAAACCGTTTTTGTCCAAGGACTGGCCCGTGGCCTTGGTATTAAAAGAAGAATTATTTCTCCCAGCTTTGTCTTTATGCGGACTTATCCGATAATCTTAAGTCATCAGACATTGACCTTTTATCATTTGGATCTTTATAAGGGGGAAAGCATGGCTGATTTGGCTTCTTTAGGTCTTGATGAGATTTTTTCGCCCGAATCGGTGGTTGTTTTGGAATGGGCAGACAGAATCAAAAAAGAGCTACCCAAAAAAAGAATTAATGTTTTTTTTGAGACTATCGATGAAAAAACCAGAAGAATATCGATTAAAAGATCTTAAAAAAGCTGTCACCATTTTTAAAAATGGGGGAGTAGTCATTTTCCCAACAGATACCGTCTATGGCATCGGCTGTCGCTTCGATGATCAAAAAGCCACTGAGAGGATTTACCAAATTAAAAAAACCCCAAAAAATCAGAAATTTCCGATTTTGGTGTCAAGTATTGGTCAAGTTAGAAAACTTGCTAAAGTAGGAAAAGTTGCTCAAAAATTAATCGAAAAGTACTGGCCAGGAGGGTTGACCATTATCCTTCCTTCCCGTCATCCTGAGCGTGAGCGAAGGATCTATTCAGATTCTTCGGCTACGCCTCAGAATGACACTAGCAAGGTGGGCTTTCGTATGCCGGACTCCAATCTCATCAGGTTTCTTATCGAAAAAATAGGTGTTTCCATTATCGGTACTTCCGCCAACTTTTATGGCCAAAAGCCGGCCAAAAGCTTTAAAAATCTAGACTCACAAATTCTAGAACTTGCCGATTTAGTTATTAAGGGTAAGTGTCGAAGGGGAATCGAGTCAACAGTTGTTGATGCAACATCCGATCCGCCCAAAATCTTACGACAAGGAGCAGTTGACATAAACTCAATTAACCAATTAACTGATTAACTTAATTAACTATGTTATTAAAGATTAATACAACTGAAAGAGAAAAAGTGACTGTCGAGCTTACCGATCAGAAATCCGGCATCAAAGATCAATTAGTCCAAACCCAAAAACTCGGTTCCCAAGTTCTCTTGCCGATGATTGTTAAAATTTTGAAAAAGAATAAATTGAGCTTTTCTGATTTAACCGGAATTGAAGTTAATGTCGGCCCCGGTTCTTTTACCGGTACCCGTGTCGGTGTGGCCGTAGCCAATACCCTCGGTTTTGCTCTTGATATCCCAGTCAATAGTAAAAAAGGTAAAATAGTTTTGCCCGTATATGAAAAATCAAAGTTCGATTAGATTATATCAGCAGGTCGCCTTGGCACCTTTCATCGAGTCCGACTCGATTTCAGTCATGCCAATGGCGCTCCTCTGATATAATTTTTCGTAATTGCTCAAAATTATGAAAATTCTCGTTACCGGCGGCGCCGGATTCATCGGATCGCATGTTACAAAACTGCTTCTTGATAGAGGCTACCAAGTGGTCGTTTTGGACAATCTCTCTCATGGATTTGTCGAAAATGTCGACCCGCGTGCCAAGTTAACTGTCGGCGATATCCGCGATCGGAAAAAAACTAAAGAAGCATTAAAAGGAATCGAGGCGGTAATCCATATGGCTGGTCTTATTAGTGTTCCTGAGTCTGTCGCCGATCCAGTTAAATACTGTGACAATAACGTACTTGGCGCGGTTAATCTTTTGGAGTGTATGAAAGATGCAGGCGTTAAAAAAATCATTTTTTCATCAAGCGCCTGTGTTTACGGGACGTCGGATAAATTGCCAATTAAGGAAGATGCGCCTATTCATCCGGATAATCCATACGGTGCGACTAAGGCCTCAATTGAAGTATTCCTCAAGACCTATCACGAAATTTTCGGCTTTGATGTAGTCATACTTCGCTATTTTAACCCTTACGGTCCGGGCAAAATGGGTAAACCTACCACCCTTGCCATTCCCAATTTTGTTAAGGCAACCTTGGCCAAAAAGCCAGTCCCCCTTTATTGGCAAGGAGAGCAAATCCGTGATTTTATCTATATTGATGATCTGGCGCAAGCCCATATTGATGTTTTGGGTCTTTCCGGTTTTAACATTTTTAACATTGGTACCGAAAAGGGGATTAAGGTTAAAGACGTGGTGGATGAGATTTTTAAAATTGTCGGCTACAAAGTGCCGATTGCCGATTTAGGCAAACGTCCGGGCGATGTTGCCGCTACTTATGCCTCAAGCGAAAAACTCAAAAAAGCTGTTGGCTGGAAAGCCAAAGTTAATCTTCGCGAAGGCTTAAAGCGAACGATAGAGTATTACAAAAGTAGTCAATAACTTCTTCTTTTTAAACCTAAGGTTCGAGCTTGTTTTCTTGATTGTCGTCCAAGACTTTCCTGGTGCATCATTTGTTTCCAAGACATCCCTTCGACAATAGACGTACTACCACGAATTTCAAAAATTGAACCGTTATCAAAAGTAGTTCTAACTGTCGGGTCAAGATGTATGCCCTTGGGATGAGTAGCATCTCGTCTTTCCATATCAACATTATGCCTCAAAATTAACCCATAGTCAATAGAGGATTTTTTTAACTTTCCCCCATTTGACAACTTATAAAAACTACTATAAAATACGCAAACTGCTTCAAACCACTGCCTAACTACTGCTTGAATATATCTGCTCTTCGCGCAAATTATGAAAAGAAAATATTTTGGAATTCTTTTTGTTCTTGTCGGTTTGATTGTGATGTCATTTATCACGGCATCAGCTCTGGCAACTCAAACCATCATTCAGCAAAACCAAGGGGTGGTTAAAAATATTGTTGGCACCCAATGCAATACGGGCAGTAATCAAGTCAGCGGTGGTAATGTTGGTAGTTCGTCAATTGATACCGGCGACTGCAGTGCAGGAGCCGATGTATCCAATCAAGTAAATACTAACGTAGTTCAAGTTGGTTGTCCCACTTGTCCAACACCCACGCCAACACCTGGAGCCTCGCCAGCTCCATCAGCAAGTCCAACTACTCCGCCGAGTGGAGGCGGTGGGGGCGTTACTGAAGGTGGAGGCGGTGGCGCAGCTGGTCCGTCAGAACAAGGCCAGGCCGCTCCTCAAGTACTGGCCGCAGCCGGTGTTGCCCAAGATACATTGTTATTTTTGACGGGATTTGGGTTATTGATTTTTGGTCTATGGCAAGCACAAAAAGTTCTAAAAAGACAAACGGTCTAAAATTTCCCTACACCTACCATATCCTTAGCCTGATTTTGATTATTTTGGGTGCCGCTCTAATAGTTTATCCCGTTGCCAATAAGGCTTTGGCAACAATTACTCCCACCATCAAACAACAGGTGATATCAACTAATACTTCGTCCAAGCCAGCCAAGCTTTACATCCCAAAATTGACCAAAATTTTATACATTTCTAATGGCCAAGTAGTCGGCGACCGTTGGGCTATTTCTGAAACCGGAGTCTCCTACCTTGTCTCCTCGGCACTGCCCGGCCAAACTGGTAACAGCGTTATTTATGGCCACAATCGCAATGACATCTTGGGATATTTACCCAAGGTTACAAGCGGTGATCCCGTCTATGTGGTCTTAGCAAACGGGGATTATGTTAAGTACGAAGTTGCCGAAACTAAAGTCATCCAGCCTTCACAGGTTGAAATTTTAAATCAGTCGCAAGATTCTCGCCTGACCATCTACACTTGCACCGGCTTTTTGGATACTGCCAGATTTGTTGTTGTGGCCAAGAAGGTTGCAAGTAGTATATAATATCCTGTTATGAAAAAAAGACTGCTGATAGCATTTTTCGCAGTTCTTCTGTCTTTATTTACTTCGCCTGCTTTAGCGCAAGCGCCTACTATTCCTCGCAGCAACCAGCGGGTTCCTGGACGAATTCTTGTCAAGTTTAAAGAAAGCACACCACAAAATATTGTAGACGAGCGTCTTAGTGAGCTTAACGTGCGAATATCTGCTCGCATCAATAAACTAAATGTTTTGGTTCTTAACGTCCCCGAGTCTCAAGAAGATGCAATTATTTCGGCTTTTTCCAAAATTCCCAATGTTGAATTCGCCGAGCCGGACTTTGTAGCCACGGCACTAACTACTACCAATGACCCATCACTTTCAGCGCAATGGGGAATGTTTAAAGTGGTGGCAGCAAATAGCACTGGACCAAGCGCTTGGGATATTACCACCGGCTCATCAAGCACCAAAATTGCCATCCTAGATACCGGTATTGATCAAAACCACGAGGATTTGGCCGCCAAAATCGTCGCCAACCAAAACTTCACCTCAAGCCCAACAGTTGATGATCTTTATGGCCACGGTACCCATGTCGGCGGAATTGCCGCGGCAGTTACTAACAACTCAACAGGGGTAGCCGGCCTTGGCTACAATTCATCCCTAATGAATGTTAAGGTTTTAGATGACAGTGGCTCCGGTTATTATTCTTGGATTGCCAACGGTATTACTTGGGCCACAGACAATGGCGCCAAAGTTATTAACATGAGCCTGGGCGGGTCAAGCGGTTCATCGACACTTCGAGATGCCGTCAACTACGCAGCCGCCAACGGTGTGGTGATTGCCGCAGCCGCTGGTAACAGCGGTAATCAGTCTCGAACCTATCCGGCTTATTATTCAAATGTAATTGCCGTTGCCGCCACCGATTCAAACGATGCTAAAGCGAGTTGGTCAAGTTATGGTTCATGGGTGGATGTGGCTGCACCCGGCGTCAACATCTATTCGACGTTCCCAAATCATTCGTATCAAATCAACAAAGCGCTAAATTATGATTACGGTTCCGGTACATCCATGGCCACACCGCATGTTGCAGGCTTAGCCGGTCTTGTTTGGGCGACTGGAACTTGTGCAACTAACACTTGTGTTCGAGCTCAAATTGAAAATAATGCCGATGCCATTTCCGGCACCGGTACTTACTGGACATATGGCCGAATCAATGCCTATAAATCAGTGGGGGGATCAACACCGTCGCCGACCCCAACACCTACACCGAGTCCTTCACCCTCACCTTTGCCATCAGCGTCACCTTCACCTAGCCCAAGTCCTTCACCATCGCCTTCGCCAAGTCCGGTTCCATCATCAGTCATGCACGTTTCCGACATTTCGATGTGGTTCACAAAGTCTTTTTGGTTCCGCAACGTTTACACCAAAATTACTGTTTTAGACCAAAACAACAATCCGGTACCAAGTGCAACCGTTTATTTGACCATGACACTTCCATCATCAGCTACAGCATCGGGTTCAGGCAATACCGGCTCCGACGGCACAATTACCTTTAGATTGCGATCGAGAGAAACCGGTACTTACAAATCACAAGTCACCAATGTTGCCAAAAATAATTACACCTTCGATCAAGCCAATTCTATTACCAGCAAGTCGCTTGTTGTTAATTAATTTGACCCCGTTAGAAATCATCTTGGGGCTATAAGACAACCTTTGTCATTGTAAGCTAACCACCCCCTAGTCATTACAAATTCCCAAACCTTAGTCATTGCGAGCGACTGAAAGGAGCGTGGCAATCTACTTCTCAGGGAATTAAGATTGCTTCGTCGTCCGCCAACTGGCGGACTCCTCGCAATGACAGGGAAGAGTTACTATGACAATTGTGGCCAGAAAATTTGACATCTGCCTGCCAAAGTTATTAAATATACTCTCTGCCCGCCCGTAAACTATGAATCAGGCGGACAACGAATTTTCTACTCAAAATATTACCCCACGGCTAATTAGCCAAATTGTTGACGCCCTTAAAAACAAAGCTTAC
>MFBU01000010.1 GCA_001775055.1 Candidatus Curtissbacteria bacterium RIFCSPLOWO2_02_41_11 | reverse complement strand
ATCCTGAAAGACCATGCCAACGCGGTTGCCGGTTATGGGAAAGACCACCGGCCTATCGCCTACCGTAATGCCTGAGCCAAAGGTGATGTTGCCGGGAGTCAGGTCAATAGTCCCATATGAGCAGCTTCCATCAAGCGAAATCGCATCAAAAGCATTAAAGTCGGTACCGGAATTGGTATCGGAAAAAGCCACTACGGCCTCGCTTGTCGAAACGGCAGCTGTCGTCACCATAAAAGTTGAACTCAAAGTCCCCTGATCTGTAGAGGTGCAAAGTGTCCCTTGCGCATCAGAACTGGCAGTATTGATGGTTCTGCCTTCAACCGCATCAGCACCATCATCAATCCAGAAAACAATAATCATGGTTGACGAAACACCAATTGAGGGATTGTAGTTGTCAGCGTCAGAATCAAGATCAACAGCTGAACCCCAAGTTGTACCATCTGATGACTTCTTATAAGAAATCTTACCTTCATCATTGTAAAAGGCATACCAGTTGGAATTAACGAAAACAACTTTTCGCTGTAATCCCCCAAATTGCACATTTTCTTCGGCGATTGCCGGCGAAACAATTATCGAAGGATCAACAATCACCGGATAAACCCGGGCAGGATCCAAAAACCACTTTTTGGCGGACTCGCCTGCAGTCTTTATTAATGTATAACCGACAATTGATTTTTCCAAAGAAAAGCTAAGATCATTGCTGACTTGGCCTTTGGCATCTTTGGCAAAAGGCGCAGAGAGCCTGAAAACCTCTGGACACTCGACTTGTCCTGAGCTTGTCGAAGGACATTCCTGCGGGTAAAAACCAAAAGTCGCCTGATTCAAATAAACGACTTTAATATCAATCGTATTGAGGCTCTGCTCGGATCTTTCAAAAATCGGCTTCTGCCCGCCGGTTAATGGCTCATGTAAGATGATTTCCTCTACCAACAAATCGCCTGTCATAGTGTATTTAATATCAATGTTCTCAAGAACCCCTTTGTAAGTAACTTCCTTGTCTTGATAAATTAAAGATTTGCTGGGGTTAACTGCCTGGCCGTTAATTGTCTTTGTTTCAAACTCAACTTCCCTGCCGCCAATTTTTAACCTAACTCTTGGTTCCTGATGAAAAATAGCTTCGATCTGGACTCCGCCTCTGTTGGTCTTGGTAATAACTCTCGGAGTCGTAATCTCTTGCTCGAAATGACCACTGTCCGATGCTGGTTTAGATCCACTAGTTGCTAATTCTGGTTTCTTTGCTTCTTCTGGAGTTTTTAAACTAAGTTGTGAAGCATAAGAGGTCGTGGTGGGCACAAACGGCGCAAAGACTGACATTAAAACAGTTATAGCAATTATCACTGCCAAAGCCAGATTGCCAACCCAGCGGACGTACCGAGGCCTAATGCTGATGTTGCCATGTAGTGGATTGTAAGCACTAGCCAAATTCAGCGCCAATCGGCCACCATCAGCGGTAACCTGCCTGCCGGCAGGCAAGGTCGGCACGCCCGCAGGACGGCCAAATATATTTCCAAAAAACTTAGAAAAGCCCGACCGGTCTAAAACATCTGTGATAAGACCCGTTTTTGGTGTTCTAAACCAGGGGCCTTCTTCGCGTTCTAAGAAGCCTTTAATGGCCGCATAAGCCTGAAATGGCACCACAATATATGAAAGGGCGATAAAAGAGAGAATACCGATGTAATCCCGCTCATCCGATTCCTCCAAGAAAAGACCGATGATATTCATAAGAGGCAGGGAGAGAAGGTTGGTAAAGACCAGTGACCAGCCAAAGGCCGCTGTCCAGAAAGGTAATCTTGCTCCTAAAATTGCCTCTGCCAAAAACCAAGAAAAAGTCCCAACAACCAAAAAAGCTGCCTGCAGATAGTAAGGAGCCAGGTAGGCAAATTCGAGTTTTTCCGCTAGGGTTAGTCTGGACGGAACCCAGACTCGATGGGTACCACGAGTATCAAGGGTATCATGAGTATCACAAGCTTCAGCACCAATACTTCCCTCATTGCCCGTGGTACCCGTGGTACTCTTGGAGCCCGTGATACTCTTTACTGCTTCCCACTTCCCAAATAGCATCCTTGCAAGCATCACCTTAACATTAAAGGAAGCGCCTTCGGCCCAGCGCATCCTTTGTCTGATTAGTCTCCTGACTGTGGAGACTGCTTCTGCCGGTGCCTGGATATAGGGGGTAAAGGCAATCTTGTAACCAGCTTCATAAAGTCTTAAGGTTAACTCAAAGTCCTCGGTAATTGAAGTGCCCCAGCCAAAGGCTCTTAAGATATCGGCGCGGATACAATAGACCGAACCGGCAATCTGCTTTAAGCCCTGGTAGATCTCCTCGCCAGACCGCTCAATGACATAAGAACCGGCATATTCGGTTCTGACCCCCCTTGTTATCCAGTTCTCACTCTTGTTAAGAACGTGCCACTGATAGCCCTGAACAGCCGCTATGCGACTGGCAGAGTTCGTAGTTTGTAGTTCGTAGTTTGTAGAAGCTACATTCTGACTACCTACTACCGACTCCCCACTACCTACTGTCAAAACTTGGAAGGTCTTCACAAACTGCTCTACTGTATCCGGATACGGCACAAAGTCGGCATCAAAAACACAGATATATTCGGCACGAGGGTCAGTTGCCTCCAAGGCTTTCTGCAGAGCCCCGCCTTTATAGCCATACCGTTCTTGACGGTGGATCAGAGTAAATGTAGGCTGGTTCTTATCTGTTGAAGTGGTTTTATAGATTGTTGCGGATTCAATCTGTGTAGTATTTAATTCCTTATATATTTCCTTAAGGGTATTGACGGCTATTTCCGTAGTTTCATCGTTGGAATCGTCGCAAATTATTACCTCATAATTTGGCCAGTCTTGGCTACTTACTGCCCGAATTAATCTCTCAATTACCTTTGTCTCGTTGTAAATGGCTACATGGATGGAGACAAAGGGCTTACTTTCAAGTTCAACCTTCTCCAGATTGATAAGCAACGGATTAACCCTTGACCTGCTTTGGTAATTTATAAGCTTCGGAATTGAAAATTGAAAATTGAAAATTGAAAATTTCTTCTTGTCAGTTGTCAATTGTTCCTTGTCACTTGTCTGACTTCCACCAGATTGCCTGTCCTCCATAGCTTTAGCACCGGAGGACGCCAGTCTAAGAACCATTAAAATCGTCAGATAATACTTCACGCTGTAAATAAAGAAGAATAATCCAAAAGTTAAGGCGATTGAGGCAAAGATAAGTCCCAAAAGAGAAGTACCGGAGGGTGCGGTTAAAAGAAGGCGAGTCCAAAAAGCAAAAATTACCAAAGGCAAAATACCAAATACCAAATACCAAATACCCTTCTTAGGTTTGGTAAAAAGCAATTTGGGGATAGTCACAAACGGGGCAATTAACTGGCGCAGCCGATACATCGGCATTTCAGGCACGTATTGCGGAGCTACTTTGACTTTGGGTTCTGCGACGTAGCCTTGGGCAAACAATTGTCTTTTGGCAAGAGTATTTAAACCTTCGCGCGCGAGCAAATTTTGCAATCCATGATGACCAATGAAATTAAGTTCTTGCGCTAAACGGTGGACAGAATAATGGGGATTCTGGGCGACAAAATCCAAAACCTGCTGTCTATTCTCTTGAGGAATTGCCCGGTGGTGCGCATCACCGACTGGCCGCGCGTCAGAAAGTCCATTTTCCCCAAGTTCCTGATATCGCCTAAGCCACTTATAAAAAGTTTTCCTGGAAAGCCCAAACTTGCGGCAAAGCTGTGATACGGAAGCATAATCTGCCAGTGATTGATTTATAAGAAGAAGCTTATCCGCCTGATTAAGTGTTTTAAAGCTAAATATCCGCTTAAAACGCCGATCGCTAAGTTTGAAACGAACAACATTCGGTTTGGCCTCCTTATATTTTTTAAGCCAGGAGTAAAAGGTTTTGCGGCTAATTCCGGCTTCCCGACAAATTCGGGCTACTTTCTCGCCGGATTGTACTCTTTTTATTAATGTCAATTTAGCTTCAACCGGAAAAGACCTCATAATTTAAGTGTTACCATTGATGGGTACTGAAGTCAAATCGTTATAGGACCATAAAATTTATTGACCTATAAAAATAAATAAGGCTAAAATCCAAAAAATACTGTATTTATTATAAGTTTTAAAAATTTTTACTATCAGTTATATATTAAAACCTATGAGATATAAGTAAAAAGAGGTATAAAAAGGGCTACTCTAATAACCTAAAAAGGGAGAGACCTTTTTTAGCAATCAAATTTAATGATCAGCGGACTTTTAATTAAAGAAGAGGAAAAATAACCAATTTAGCTTAAAAAAATGCTTTTTGGAGGCAATCAACGCCTCATAGCCTTAAATTACCGTCAAAATCGGATTTGAACAAATTATTATGACAATAAATAAAATATCATATAATATAATTTTTTATATCAATACATTATTTCTTGATACAAAATATATCAATAATTTCTTGGAGTCATTGAAAAACAAGAAGAACGGCAACTGAAATCACCAAAGCCAAAATAAAACTGATAATCAAAGGCAGGAAAGTTTTAAATATTAATACCAGTAGCAAAAGAACAGCCAAAAAAATAAAGGCTCTAATTGCCCAAAACCAAAAAGCTGATAGAATACTTTCATTAGTCGAAGATTCAACTGCAAAACC
Organism: Candidatus Curtissbacteria bacterium RIFCSPLOWO2_02_41_11; assembly: GCA_001775055.1. Classification (GTDB taxonomy): domain Bacteria; phylum Patescibacteriota; class Microgenomatia; order Curtissbacterales; family GWA2-41-24; genus GWA2-41-24. Next base: position 1,727 of record MFBU01000010.1, on the reverse strand, counting down.
CTCACTTCTTAGGTATTCACCCAAAACCTCTCTGGCTTCGCCTTTAGCTTTAAATGCATAAGCGCAGGCTACGCATTCTTCGGAAGGTGACAGTTCATGCTCAATCTTCTTAATTTCACCAATTTCATCGGCTTTAATGGCCTCATAAAGCTCTACTAAATGATTCTCGCAGAATTTATGGATCATAAAATCCCTTTATCTCAGTATAACTTAAAAAGAAACTAGGATCTCTACTCATTCCTGAGATGAGTCAGCCCAATCCGCGTTAATCAGCTCTAATTCAGCGTTAATCCGCGTCTTTCGTCTCTAAAACAACCTAAATTCGCATGTTATTCGCGAGGCGGACCAACCTGACCTGTGGAATCAGCTTTATAGATACACGTCCGCCCATTCGTTTAAATTCGCATAAAAACCATTACGACCTCTCCTCAAGTACGAACGTATAGCTAAACCACCAAAAGAAAAATAACCAGATAAAAGTTAAGATCGTCGCCGCAAAGTAATCATGGTAAAGAAGCGCCACCAGTGTTCCCCAAGTGGCACCGACAACCGCTACCGAAGTCAATCTTAAAACCGTCAAAAAGAAAAAGCCCAAAATCCCCAAAATCACTACTTCTATCTTGGAAGATCGGGAGAAATTGCCGCTAAATCCCGCCCAAAATGAAAGCAGGGTCAATAGCAGCGATTGCCAGCCGATACAGCTCCACCAGATACTCACCAGAACATCATTAACATAGATACCGGTTGGTGTCGGCGCTACCCTAAAGCCAAAGGGTTTCAAAAGAACTGCCACGATTTTGGCTTCATGGGGCACAATGTAATTTTGGATAATTTGATAGCCGCCAATAGTGTTTACGACTTTAGTCAAAAAATGGTCAAAAGTCGTAATAAAGGGCAAGATTAACAAACTGACCGTCAGTAAAATGAATAAATATGTAAATGTCTTTTTAGGAAATGCGCTCTTCATAGCTTAATTATCAATGACCGGCAAGCATCGCAATCACCCTTCTTAAGATTCTTAGTTTTTTGAGCCGCCTTGCCAGCTTGGGCAGAAAATAGACTACCGGCGCCCCGAAAATCACATACTCCGGAACAGGGGCTGTGGCTACCTCAGTATTATCACAACCAGCAACTGGGTTACCTGAGCTATTATCACATTTAATCCGGCCGACACCGCCCGCACTGCCTGCCCCTGCCCCACTACCAGTACCGGCGGCATCACTTCCGGCTGCTGTACAATCAGTCGAACCGCCAATTCCACCTTTGTATCCACCACCCCCACCGCCATCACCACCACCGGCAGGGCTACAACTACCACCATTGCCGCCGGTTGAAGAACCGGAACCTGCTGAACCGCCGGTAGTATTGGCTGTGCCAAGGGTCATCGAAGAAGCTGCCGAAAGCCAAAGTGAACCGCCAGATCCGCCGCCGCCGCCGGCCCCATTGGCGCCGCCGCCGCCGCCAGCAGCATTCCCTGTCGAAACAACCGTTCCAGTTCCTCCAATGCTGCCGTTACCACCAGCACCGCCTATATTCCCACTTGCTCTAACTGTCCCGGAATTGGAAAAAGTATTGGTGCTAATGTAGATAATACCGCCTCCTGTTCCGCCTTCAGCACCTATTCCACCATCACCTCCCGTTCCGCCAGTGCCAGTAGTAGCGCCAGCACCACCTCCGCCGCCCGAGCCACTGCCACCTGATCCGCCTCCTGAACCCAAAAATAAGCA
>MFBU01000009.1 GCA_001775055.1 Candidatus Curtissbacteria bacterium RIFCSPLOWO2_02_41_11 | reverse complement strand
TTACCTTCTGCCGCTGCAAATTGACCTAAAAAGTATTCGTAAACACGACCCAAAATGTCCTTGGATTTTGACGCTTCATCCCCAAGGGCTACGTTGCCGATTAGATCTATAAGCCCGCCGAGGGCTGTTTTGTCCAAATTAGGTCTTGCGTACACTTTGGGAAGGATACCTTTGAGTGAAGGATTCTCTTTTTCGATAAGTTCCATTGCGTTATCAAGATCAGTGCCAATCGTTGGTTGTTTCGATTGAGAGTGGAGATGTGACCAACGAGCCTTTTGGGGAACGAAAAAGACATTTTCTGCCTGGTATTCGTCCTTATCCTCCGGATCTGCACCCGAATAATCACCTTTACCGGCAGAAAGTTTGTTGTAAAGTTCCTCGAAAGAATCGGAGATGTATTTTAAGAAGATAAGCCCGAGTACAACGTGTTTATATTCGGCAGCATCTATATTTTTACGGAGTTTATCGGCAGCTTTAAAGAGGCTTTGCTCGAAAGATTCGTTTTTGTTGTTTTGTGCCATCTATATTTACATTTTCATTTGCTAACATTTTCACAGATTAGCTATGGCTAATTTTAGCACTTTTTAGAAGATTACACTTAGCGGTGACTTGCTGGAAAGTATTTACCATTTTCGTCTGGAGGTAGCAGAATTTTATGTTGAACCAAATAGTTGATGGCTCTGATTACCGCAGCATAAGAAATTCTTAATTCTAATCTAAGTTCCTGCCAAGTAACACTCCCGTTCGTCTTTAATCTTTTTTGAACATCTTTTTTGATCCAATCCGGACAAACATAATCTTGATCTTTTTTCATTTCAATCTGCTCCTAATCAGTTGATTCTATAGTTTAGAAAAATTTTATTCTCCATCGATCTAAATACTGCCCACACAATAAGTTGTTTTACTTTCTTTGAAATTTTAACTTGTTTGTCGGATTTGTATAACTCTACCTTCCCATTTTTGTCGATTACAATGTCCAACGCGTCTAAATCTTTCGTTAGGAATCGGTACATTTTGGCTGCGACCTGAACGGCCATATGCAAAATTTCAGTTTCAGATATTTGCCTAAAATCTGTCAATTCTTTAACAAATTGCTCAAAATTTGTTTGACTACTCATAAAACATTTTTCTTCTTTTTCTTTCTGCTAAAATTCCTCCAAGAATTATTCCAAGTCCTAGAGAGCCAACTGCGAAACCAAACTTGATGTTATTTGCGATGTATTCTCCTCGTGAAATTATCCAGGTGTCATAGCCGGTACTACAGTCCCGAATTTTTTCTCCAAAGCGACCAAAGTTATCAGTTTCACATTGTTGGTCTTCACCTATACTCGCTTCTTCAATACAAGAGCCAGTTGTAAGGCAAGTAAAATCCTGTAGTAGAAAAATTGTAGATACCAGGAATCCTCCAACAAGTACACCTTTCAAAAACTCAATATAGATGTATATTTTTTTATTAAAATGTGGCTGTAACTTCTTGCTTAACATTTCAAGATCTATACTACCAGTAAGTCGACTGCTGGTAAAGATTCTTAGAGACTATACTTGTGATGACCGGATCAGCAGTCTCTAAAAGAATTGGTAAACGAATTAGACAGATCAGAGGCGGCAAGAGTATCTCTCAAGAAGACCTTGCCGGCGATGCAGGTCTTAATAGGGCTTATGTAGGCTATATTGAGCGTGGCGAAAGGAATCCTTCAACTGAAACTCTTGCTAGAATAGCAAAGGCATTAAAAGTACCGTTGCAAAAGCTATTTGAGTAATTGAATATGACGTATAAGCAAAAGATTGCAGCTTCAAAAGTGGTGGAAAATGGTGGAAATATCGGTAAAGCGATGTTAGCAGCGGGATACTCTCCTGCGACCGCAAAAACGCCCCAGAAGCTAACCAGATCTAAAGGTTGGCAAAAACTTTTGAAACAACATTTGCCGGAAGAGAAATTGCTAGAAAAGCACAAGCAACTACTTGATGCCTCAACTCTTGAAACTTTTGAAGTTCAGGGAACTGCGGATGATGAGACTATGAGAGAGATTTTTAAAGAAGTACCAACCTTGAAGGTGATTAAAGTAGGATGGCCGAATGGGCTTTACGAAAGCCCGACAATCGTACATTTTTCATCACCGGATTATCGAACACAACTGGAAGCATTGAAGTTAGCGTATAAACTAAAGGGCAAACTAAACTCTAACGTCTCCGTTAGCGGCGAAAAAGTAATTGCTATACTGAACGGCGCAAATACACACGATAACGCAGATAGCACCCCTTGATAATCTTCTTGATATAATTACTTCCATCTTGAGATGTAAATGAAAAGTAGATCTTCTATTGGTGAAAAGGTATTTCAACCACAAGAGATTCCGAATCTTATTGAGGAATATACAATTGTTGACCTAGAGTTCAAGAAACTTGAGAAAGTGGAAAAAAGAAAAGAGCAGCGACATAGGGAAAAACTCAAGAATGACAGAATTTTAACGGCCAAAGAGAATAAGTTTCTTCACTCTCTGGATTTGATAATACATACTGGGAAAACCGCTAAAAAATCAAATTTTGTAACATATGCTGATGAGGGTAAAACCTTCACCATCCCATATTTTCGATTTAATTTCGGTGACGATCTTTTAGAGAGAAACTCGCTCAATACCTTTTTAGACAGATTACTTAAATTCGGTTGCTTCCAAACATTTGAAAGGAATCCCCATTCCTCGACTTTACAGTATGTGTTTTCAGGAGTTGATCTTGTTCAACTTGGAAAAGCCCGCAAAATTGTTGAGGCTGAAACCATAGACCCTCTTCTACTAAGTAAGCGACTGAAACGTCTTCTTGCTAATACCCTAATCAAGGATTGTTTACTCAAAGATACGAGAGCAAAACTGATTAAAAAACTGGAAGATATGCAAAAGCATAAAATGATCACCCTAAAAGGCTCGGTTGGAGTTCAAAGTATTGAATCTCTAAAGCAAATGGTTTCAAAGGTGAACGAAAAGTTAAAAAAGGAACTATGGATAATTTATGGCAATAGACTGTCAAAAGGCAGGTCTACATATCAATTAAAAAGGCTGACTGAACTTTTACCAAAATTGGCTTCAAATTTGAGTTAAAAACATCTTCGAAAATCAGTTTTCGCACTGATCTAGCTTCAAAATACTGACCCATAATATTTCCCCTTTTCCATTTTTGTGCTTAGATAAAAAAAATGGATACTAGGATAAATGAAAATTTAAAGCAGGATGTACCCAACACCTCCAAGCCTCAACCCCGTCATCCCGTCACCGGTATTCCAATTGAAGAATGTAGGAAAATCCTCGGCAAAGCCGCCGAAAAAATGACCGATATGGAGATCGAAAGTTTAAGGGATGTCTTCATAGTGCTATCAGACCTTGCAATCGATTCTTACTTAACCAAAAGAACAAAAAATTAGCCTAAAAAATTAAAATGCAAATGCAACCATCCCCACAAAATAATTTTCTCACAAAAGACCTCTACCTCGGAGCAATTTTATATTCAAAACAAATGAAGCTGGAAGGCGTTAAGCGTGATGGGAGAGTTTGCTGGTTCGAGTTTTTAGACAAAGACGCTTGTGAAAACCTACAAAAGGAGTTTTTCTCTAAAAGCCTAGAGGTCAATGCAAAAGAGTATGCAGATGCTATCAAAACCCTAAAAGATTTAGTTTTTTCGGAGATGTAAGGAGTAAATATGATTGTAGCAGATGATGATGTAAAAATAACTGTTTATCTAAAAGACAAAAATAACCTTCTCGCAAATGCTACTGTTTCTATCCCGACAATTGAATTTGGTTACGTTACCATAAAGGACTTTTTGATTTGGAAAAGCAATAACCTTAATGAGCGCCTCCAGGAATATATAAATATCACGCCCCCAACGAAACAATTTTACGGCCGCTATCATCCAGGAGTTTTTTTTGAAAAGAAAGATTGTTGGTACAAATTAGAAGAAAAAATCTACGATGCCTACATTAAAGTTAAAAATAAATACCATTCAAACGGGAAGTTAGATATTGAAACAGTAGACATATAGTTACAAGTAACTTCATCTTAAAAGAATAACTCTTATAGTTACTCTTAATAGTCCAGTAACTATATATGTAACTGTAACTATAAAAATAACTGTTTATTAAGGGGTGATGAAATTTGAGAAAACTAACTAGAGGTCAAATGTTAGACATTATAGTCCAGGACAAGATCGATTATTGGGTTCACGCACATTGTACTGATGATTTGGAAGAAACCTTGTTATGGGGCTGGAAAGGATTAGACGATTACAGTGATACTGAATTAAGACAAATGATTGATGAGCAGTTTGATCTGGAACAAGTAAAGGAGAATTTGAAATGCAGCAGAGAACGACACGATTGGGAAAGGAAGCAATGGGAGGAGAGCGAAAAAGAACTTGAAAGATATGAGAGAGAGTCTTAATATAAAAGTGTACCCACCTCACGGATTTTTTAATGGCCGTCTTGGACATATCCGTGAGGATGTGGGTACACCAGGGCGGCCTTTTAAGTTATGAAAAAAGTAATTATTTATTTAAGAACAAGTAGCGATAGACAACTAGATAACACAAGCCTTAGTACGCAAGAGGATATTTGTCGTAACTATTGCAGAACGGAAGGGTTTGAAGTTGTTGAGTGTAGTGTAAACGAAGCAGTATCTGCTAAAGAAACAAACGAAAAACGAGTTATTGAACTTTTAGATTTTGCTAAAGAAATGCAAGGTAAATTTGAAGTTCTTGTTGTATATAAACTTGATCGATTTGCTCGTTCGCAAGAACAGCACCATTGGCTTAGGGGACAACTTCTGAAACTATCAATAGTGCTTCGCTCCGCATCCGAACGAATAGATGAAACACCCTCGGGTAAGTTAGTTGAGGGCGTTATGGCGGCTGTAAATGAGTATGACAACGCTATACGCAGGGAGAGGAGCATTATAGGCGTCTGGAAGCGTATATCAGACGGTTTATGGCCAAAACAACCTCCAACGGGCTATTGGCGACCGAAAGTTCCGGGTGTGCGTCTATCGCTTTGTGAATGGGACGAAAACTGTTATCAGGCGATTATAGACATCTTTACTTTTTTTAATACGGGTGCATACACGCAAGATCAGCTTGCAAAACTAATGGCAGAGAAAAAACTCAAAGATTATAAAAGTGTAACGCTAAAATTCTCAAAGCAATACATCAGCAAGATTCTAAAAAACCCTTTTTATGCAGGTTTGATGGTCAACCAAGAAGGGAATTTTGTTCAAGGAAAGCATAAACCCTTAATAACTATTGCCACTTGGGAAAAAACACAAGATTTGCTCAAGAGCAAGAGCAATAACGCAACCCATAAACGTTTGTATAACCATCCGGACTTCACCCTAAGAAGATTCACAAAATGTTCTTTTTGCGACAAGCCATTCACTGGATGCTGGTCGTCCGGAAATGGAGGAAAATATGCACACTATTATTGCGCAAACCCTAAATGTGAACGCTACTGTCAAACTATTCCTAAAAAAGAATTAGAAGAGAAATTCTGTGATTACTTGAAAAAAATAAAGCCCAAAGAAGAATTTATTGTTTTCTTTGAAAAAGTATTTATCACGAGATATGAGGAACGAATACACGAAATTAAAGGTGATTATCTCCGGAAAATGGATGACATAAAGGAACTGGAAAAAGAACAGGCGTGGCTCATTGAAAAAGGTCAAAAAGGAGTTATTCCGGACGATCTACTCGAAAAGCAGTTAAAAGATCTTGAACAAAAAATAACTCTGTCTAAGTTCTCTTTAACGGATATGCACGCAGAAGAAGTGAGTATAGATTCACTTCTTAGTTATGCTTATGCTTTTATTAGAACCGCTGATTTAGTCTGGTACGACAGTCTTTCTGATGCCCGTCTAAAATATCAGAGGCTAATTTTCCCGGACGGAGTTAGTTTTGATGGCAGGGAGTTTTCAAACCAACGATTAGCCCTTCCATTCAATCTAATCACCGACATTGCGGCAAAGAAGTCAACAGTTGTGCGGACGAGAGGACTCGAACCTCCAACCCTTGCGGGATACGCACCTCAAGCGTACGCGTATACCAAATTCCGCCACGTCCGCGCTGTGCCGAAGAGAGGATTTGAACCTCCACGAGCTAATGCTCACAGCGCTCTGAACGCTGCGCGTCTACCGGTTCCGCCACTTCGGCGCCTGAGGCTAATTTTAGCATAAAATCAACTTCATAACTACCGTCCATACCAATTGACACTTACGTTTCCACATGCGATATTAAAAGAGTAAGGCCTCATGTTTAAACTCGGGCTAATTTTATTTTGGCTTCTTGTTACTCCCTTGGTTCTTTTGCTATCGGGATTTTTAATACTCCAAAAAAATAGCATCACAGGTAAATTAAATGCAGACGCCTCACAAATAGGTATTGAACTAAATTCTCAAAACCATATTGACGGACAAGTTTTAGGCACTCAAATTCATGATCTGCGCCCATATTATGTTGCCAATTTCCTTAAAAACACCAAGCTTGAACCTTATGCCCAGTTAATGGTCGAAACTTCCGACAAATACGGAATCGATTATCGTCTAATTCCGGCAATAGCCATGAGAGAGTCCGGAGGAGGCAATGCCATCAAAGAAGTAACCCACAATGCCTGGGGTTTTGAAAACGGCCGTACTGTGTTTGACTCCTGGGAAAGCGCCATCGAAACAGTCGCCAAAACCCTTAAAGAAAAATACATAGCTAAAGGCTTAACAACGCCCGAGGAAATCATGCCCGTCTACGCCCCGCCTCAGATTGAAAATGGAGGCAAGTGGGCACAAGACATTAATTTCTTATTTTCGAAGTTAGAACAACTTTAATTTTTCCTATCCCCAATAAATCTTGCTGCAAACCTTGCCAAAAGAGTAGAATCAGCTAGCTAATGGACTTAAAATTATTACTGGCTATTTTCGCTGGAAAGCTCATTGCCCTTATTATCAGAATATTTGGCAAAACCGGTGCAACTACAGCTCCTGGTCTTTTTGCCCTTAAAGTTGACCCGCAACTGGTTAAAAAACTCTCAAAACAAATTCAATCAGGTTCCATAATTATTTCGGGTACCAACGGTAAAACGACCACTGCCAGACTTATTTCGACGATACTTTCTAAAAAATACAACATTATCCATAATCGGGCAGGATCAAATCTGCTGAGAGGAATTGCCTCAACACTTACTTCTAAGTCCAGCCTTATAGGTAAACTTAAGAGTAATCTGGCGATTTGGGAAGTTGATGAAGCAACTCTTCCTGAAGCAATTGAAAATACAGCGCCTAAAATTATTGTTCTTCTTAATCTCTTTCGTGATCAACTGGATAGATACGGGGAAGTTGACAGTATTAGAACCAAATGGCAAAAGAGCCTCTCGAGACTACCGAAAAGCTCTACTCTTATTCTCAATGCCGACGATCCAGGCATTAGCTTTTTGACAAAATCTTTTAGAGGTAAAGTTATCTATTTTGGGATCTATGACAAGCAAATAGATCTACCCAAAATTGCCAACGTCGCCGATATCAAACATTGTCTGAATTGTCAATCAAGCCTGAAATATACGGCTTTGCTTTCTGCCCATATGGGGCATTACACCTGCCCAAATTGCACTTTCAAGCGTCCAAATCCAAATATCACAGCCTCAAATCTAATATTCAATCCCAACTTCTCAACTACTGCTAATCTCACTATTGACTATTCACCATTTACTCTTTTCGATTCCTCGAAAATACGCTCTCGTATTCACTATAATTTGCCCGGTCTTTACAATGTATACAACGTTCTGGCTGCACTTTGCATTGCCAATATTTTCAAAATAGATCACAAAATATCAAAAGATGCTATAGAAAAATACACATCTGCCTTTGGCAGATTTCAAAAGATTAAAATCAACAACAAAAATATCATAATTTTTCTAATTAAAAACCCGGCTGGCGCTAACGAGGTAATTAGAATTCTTGGGCAAAAAGACAAATTAAATCTTCTGCTGATCTTAAACGACAATATTGCCGATGGTCGTGACGTTTCCTGGATTTGGGATACCGATTGGGAGTTATTAACTTCAAAAACTAAAAAGGTTCAGATTGCCGGCACGCGCGCTTGGGACTTAGCTACAAGACTAAAGTACGCAGGTTATAAATTGAGTAAAAATAATATATACAGGAAAATATATTACTCAATAAAGCAAGCCCTTAAAAATATGAATAAGAAAGATACTCTATTAGTTTTGCCAACCTATACCGCCATGCTTGAAGTCCAAAAATCCTTAAATAAAATGGGGGGCAAAACTCAATGGCAAAACCAATAAGCCTAAATATCTGTCATTTGTACCCTGATTTAATGGACACTTATGGAGACAAAGGTAATATCATCGATCTTGTTAAGAGATGCCAATGGCGGGGGATAAATGTAAAAATTACCAATATCAGTGTAGGGGATTCGCTATCTGATTTTTCCGCCAAAGGCGGACCAGCCCTCGGCTGGGACTTTTATTTCTTCGGCGGAGGTCAAGACAGACAGCAAATAATTGTCGGCCGTGATCTGCAATCTAAGGCTAATTATCTTAAAAAAGCTATTGAGAATGGTTGTGTCCTTTTATCAATTTGTGGCGGCTATCAACTACTTCAAAAGTACTTTAAAACTCTTGATGGGAAAATCATCAAAGGCATTGGTCTATTTAATGCTTATACCATCGGCTCACATGATCGCATGATCCAAAACCTGTGGATAGACTTGGAAGAAAATTTAGTAAAGGAAATTAAGGAAATCTATCCAACAATTGACAACGGACAATTGACAACTAACTTAATAGGATTTGAAAATCATAGCGGCAAAACTTATCTAGACCAAGCAGTCCAGCCGCTTGGCAAAGTAATTATCGGTACAGGCAATAATGGGGAAGACCAAACAGAAGGAGCAATCTATAAAAATGCCTTCGGCTGTTATTTACATGGTTCACTTCTGCCCAAAAATCCCCATTTTGCAGACTTCTTAATCTCAAAGGCTTTAGAGCGACGTTACGGCAAGGTAAAACTTGAGCCACTTGATGATTCAATCGAATGGCAAGCCCATCAAGCAGCAATCGACAGAACTCGCCCATAAGTCCAAAATTTGGTAGAATTCTTCTTACGCCGAGGTGGCGGAACTGGCAGACGCGCACGGTTTAGGACCGTGTACCGCAAGGTGTGCAGGTTCGACTCCTGTCCTCGGCACTTTTTATCAAAATCAAACTTATGAGTCCTGAGCATAAAACTGATCAATCACCAACTTCTCAAGAAATCCTAGTGCGAATCGAGGACACTTTTGACGGAACACTGGATCAAATTGACCAAAACATTAGTGAAGTCGAAGGATGGAAAACACAAGTTCAACCCGGTACAAATGAAAGAAAGGATCAGGCTTTAAAACATTGGCATCAAACACATAAGCTTATTACGGAGCTGAGAAAACAAATTAGAAGTATTTTTTAAATCTCAAACCACCCACAAGAACCAGACACAATGAAAATTAAGTTTTTGGGAACCTCTGCCGGATGGCCGCTGCCACGACTTGGCTGCAATTGCGAAATCTGCAAATCGACCGATCCCAAAGACAGGCGAACCAGAACCCAAATTTTGATAAATGAATCAATTCTTCTTGACGCCGGTCCAGACACTTATCATCATCTTACAGGAGATTCTTCGCCAAAGGCTCAGAATGACAGGAGCGTTGATCCGACAAAAATAGAAGCAATTCTCGTCTCTCATGCCCACCTTGATCATATAGAAGGCTTCTGGGATCTAACTCATATTTACAACGCTTACAAACCAATACCTGTCTATATTGTCCAATCTGTCTTAAATGATGTCCGCAAATTTATTGGCATCCATGGACAAAACCTTAAAACACATGTAGTCAAACCCAATCAGCCGTTTGAGATCAACCATGCAAAAGTTGAGTATTTCCCGGTAATCCATGGCAAAACTCCGGCTTTTGGAATTAAAGTCAAGGATGGACCTATCCTTGCGTACATTCCGGATTTCAACAAAATTTTGCCCTCCTCCCAAAAAATTATCCGTGACTGTCATGTTTTAATAATTGACGGATCATCACTTTCCAAAATAGGACAGACAAAAGGTCACATTTCAATTAATGATGGCATCCAAATCGCCAAAAATTTACGCGCCAAAAACGTTTATTTTGTGCACATCGGCCACAAAACCGGCACGCATAAATTTTTAGAAGAGTACTTGCGCCAAAACGCCGGCCCATCCTTCCACATCGCCTTTGACACCTTAGAGCTTGTAGTTTAAATTTATCACATCCACAAATCCAGCACTTGATATAACCTATAATTTAGGCTATAATATCGGCCTATGAAAATTCCAAGCATAAAAAGTTCTCGACGAGGCTCGAACAATAACATCTTTAAAAAGCTAACCAAATTTGCCAAATCACGAAGGACAATCGTGGCAGTCGTTGCCGTTGTTCTTATCATCTTTTTTGCCACCCGCGGTGGGGCAGAGACCAGCAAAATCAAAACTACCCAAGTTACCGAAAAAACTTTGGAAACTCAGGTAACGGCCTCGGGTAAAATAGCTTCCGAAAATGAAAGTACTTTGCGTTTTTTAACTTCCGGCAAACTAGCCTGGATTAGCGCTAAAGAAGGGAATTATGTCAGAAGGGGTCAAACAATCGCTTCACTAGATTCCCAAGAGCTTGAAAAAAGATTAAGGAGAGATCTGAATACTTATTTTAAAACTCGCCTTGATTTTGAGGATGTTAAAGATTCGCAAAAAGATAAAGTCATCACTGACACTTTAAAAAGAATTGCTCAAAGGTCTCAGGCTGATTTGGATAACTCTGTTATTGATGTTGAAATACGAGATTTGGCAATTCAGTTTTCAAGACTAACTTCGCCGATCAATGGATACATTATCAACAAGGGAGAGTTTTTTGCCGGTAATTTTGTTTTCCCAACCGACACCATTGCGACAGTTGCCGATTTTGGTAAACTGCAATTCGTAGCCGAAGTTGACGAGTCTGAAATCGGCCAAGTCAAAGTCGGCCAAAAAGCCTATATTACTTTGGATGCTTTTGACAATCAGCCAATTGAAACCCAAGTCGACTTTATCGGTCCCAAAACTATCACCACTTCAACCGGTGCAACTGCCTTTGAAGTTAAAATCAACCTTGATCCGCCTGAAAACTTACGTCTGGGCATGAACGGCGAAGCCGAAATTATTATCCAAGAGGTCCCACAATCCCTGACGATCCCCCTTGACGCCCTAGTCAATGATAAATACGTTTGGCTTAAAACCAATGATACTTTTCAAAAAAGAGAGATCCAGAAAGGCCTTGAGTCGGAACTGGAAGTTCAAATCACTTCAGGACTTAATAAAGGTGATCAACTTGCCATTTCCGGTTTTGATCAAATTGACAAGAAAAACTTAGTCCAAAAAATTCTAAGCTTCTTTAAATGAGTGGCATAATTTCTGCCAAAAATTTAATAAAAATATATGGGGAATCCCCCAATGAAACAGTTGCCTTAAATAAAGTTTCACTTGAGGTCAAAAAGGGGGAGTTTGTGGCTATTATCGGTCCTTCAGGATCAGGTAAATCAACGCTGATGCATATTTTAGGCTGCCTTGATAAACCAACCTCGGGTGAGTATTTGTTTGACGGCAAACTCGCCTCAAAACTATCAGATAACGAATTTGCCAAAATTAGAAGCCAAAAGATCGGTTTTGTCTTCCAATTCTTCAATCTCTTGCCCAGAACAACATCTATTAAAAATGTTCAACTACCGCTTGTTTATGCTGGAGTCGGAAAACAGGAAAGACTAAAGAGAACAATCCAAGCCCTCAAAGAAGTGGGTCTTTCTGATAAACTTGAGTCTACCCCCGCCCAACTTTCCGGCGGTCAACAACAAAGAGTGGCCATTGCCCGAGCCCTGATTAACAATCCTCTGGTCATCTTTGCCGATGAACCGACCGGCAACCTAGACACTAAATCATCAGCTGAAATCATGGCAATTTTTAAAAAATTCAATCGAGAGGGCCGAACCATCATCATGATTACTCACGAAGCTGATATTGCCAAAAATGCCTCGCGAATTATCACCATTCGCGATGGCCAAATCGTAAGTGATAAAAAGAACAGATCGACAAGAATCAGAGCATAAAGAGGTCAAATATGGAAATTCTTGAAACAATTAACAGCGCTCAAGAAGCACTAAGAATAAATAAACTCAGATCATTTTTGACTTCTCTTGGAATAATTATTGGTGTGGCGGCAATTATTCTTTTGATATCGATTGGCTCGGGACTCCAAAGCTACATTTCGGCTCAATTTGAAAAACTGGGCACCAACACCATTTTTATTTTACCGGGCAAGGTCCAATTTGGACCCCAGGGAGGACCTCCACGAGCAGTCAACAAAATCACCTTCAAGCTGGCCGAAAAACTCGAAAAAGAAAAAAGTGAAGCCATTATTGACATTGCACCTTTTATTGAAATAAACATCACAGCCACTTACCGAAATAAAAGTAAAGTGACAACGTTGGCAGGTACCAGGAGCACTTATTTTTCAATCTTTGACATCAAAACCGAAAGCGGCAGACCTTTTAGCGAAAAGGATAATCAAACCTCCAGAAAAGTCGCAGTCATTGGTAAAACATTAGCCAGCGACCTCTATTCAGCACAGGATCCGATAGGCCAAACAATCTCGCTTTCCAAAAAATCCTTTACTGTCATTGGTGTTTTAGAACCTCAAGGCAACGTTGGCGGAGTCGACGTCGATAACCAAGCCATTATCCCCTTAAATTCGGCGCGCGCCCTAACAGGCAGCGATCAGGTCAACTCGATTTTAGTGAGAACCACATCAGCTCAAACTATTCCAACAGCTAAAACTCATGTTGAAAAAATTCTCAAACGTACCTTATCCGAGGATGATTTTTCCATTCTTACCCAAGAACAATTGCTATCTTCAATCTTGCAAATCTTAGGGGTTTTAACTTTTGCACTCGGTGGCATTGCTGCTATTTCTCTAATCGTCGGTGGGGTCGGCATTTCCAATATTATGTTAGTCTCGGTAACTGAAAGGACTCGCGAAATTGGCCTTAGGAAAGCTGTCGGTGCCAGATCGGGCGACATCCTCGGACAGTTTTTAACAGAAGCCGTTATTCTTTCAATTTCGGGCGGCGCAATCGGCATTTTAATTGGATACTTGGGCTCACTTGCTCTTGCCAGATTTATCCAAACTGCCGTACCCCTATGGGCAGTTTTATTAGGCTTTGGTTTCTCGTCACTAGTTGGTATTATCTTTGGAGTTGCTCCAGCTATTCGAGCGTCTCGGCTTGAACCGATTGTTGCTCTTCGCCACGAATAAGCACTAAAATTGGAGTAATGCCCACTCTTCAAATTTCTAATTTCAAAAACAAAATAGTCCATACATTTATCAAACTTTTTATACTACTCGCAATCTATTCACTATTGACTATTAACTATTCACTGGCGCAGTCACCTGTGCCTTTGACTGCGCTTGATAAAGCTCAAAACGACTATACTTTCCAGTTCACTAAGTATCGAGAAGCACAAAATAAGTATATAAATGCTCGCTCAAGTTATCTAACTTTTCAGACGGCAACTGCCAAAAATAATGCCTATCTTGCAACCAGTGATTACCTTTTAAAAATCGACGATCTTTATCACGCCTATTTATTTTTAGTTAATGAAAACGGCAACAGCCTCGGTTGGCAAAATAGCGATATCTCAAAAGATCATATCAATCAAATTATTGATGAGGAAATTGCCTTTTTTGACAATCACCGAAAAAAAGTTAAAGATGCCAAAACTCTTGAGCAGTTACCCGATCTGGCAACTGATCTTCGCAGCCACCGTGACAAAGAATTTAATCTAAAAATCAATAAAATTTTGGCTACTTTCGAGGTAATTGAAGCACAGTCGGCAATTGCCGATTTCAACAAACTCGCCCGAGATTTGGACAAAATTATCACATCAAAAATTGAAAAAGACCAAAACCAATCGATCCTTGCCAACTGGATCTCGGAAATCACAAATATCAAGGCTAAAACCCAAAATTACCTGACAAAAGCAAAAGAATTACTTGAAAAAACCAAAGAGCAAACAGCGTCTGGGGACGAACTTAAAGACATTTCAAGCTTTGCCCAACTTGCTAAAAATGAACTTCTGAGGTCAAAACCTTTATTTAAGGAGGTAATCGGAATTCTATGAACATTGAAAGTACCGGCCCAATGGAACAAGAAATCATTACTGAAGAGAACATTTCAGAACCAGTTAATCAGAAAAATGAATGTCCTAAGCTGAAACTGCCGAAAATTAAGATTCATCTTACGCTTAAAAAGCCAAAGTTAATTACCTTGGTTAGTCTTGTTGGTCTTATTTTTGTTATTTACCTCGGATTGCTTTTGCTTTCATCAAAAGGCCAAGACGAAATCGTCACGGCACCTCCACCGCTAACAACAACAACCAGTCCCAAGTCTTTGATTAATCCGCAATTTGCCGATCTTTCAAAAGAAATAGAAACTTATAATAATCAACTCGATAATTTTCGCGACTATCAAAAAAAATTAGCGTCTCCCCAAGTCCAACTTGATATTAGCTTTGAAAAGTAATAAAATACGCATGACATGAAACCAACACAGGTTGCTAAAGGTGTGGCACAAGCCGCATTTGAGCCATTGGAAACTCTTAAATCTCAAGTTGCCGGGCCAATGCTTGAGGAAGCAGCTTCGGAACTGGGTAGTTTTTTTGGTACTAAAAGGGGAGTTGGCAAGAATCCCCAAGCTATTGCCCATGAAGAACTGCAAAGGGCCAGAAATAAACAAAGACTTGATGAGATGGGAAATAAAGACGATCAAGACTCACAATCAAAAGCTTCGGAATTATTTAGCGTCATTCAAAACGAATACAGAGTTCAAGAAAACAGATCACAAAAGGAACAGACACAACTGAAAGAAGAATTCGGCCAGCTTCAGACAGAAGTCGCCAAATTGGCCAAAGCAGCTGGAGTTGAAACCAAAGCACATATCGAAACAACACCTAAAAAAGTGGGGATCTTGGACATAAAAAGACTAACTTCAATTGTCAGATATTTAAGGATTAAAGCGGAAGAGTCAAAAAGCGCTCAAGAGCTTGTTGCCCAAAGACAAAATGCCAAACGCACGACCGGCATGCTGGCTTGGGTTTCTGGTAAGCAAATGAAAGTCTACGAACAAGGTACTTTACAATTGCAAGGGTAAAGTATCCTGAGCGCTACCGAAGGACACTTTACAACTCCAAGGATAACAATAGACGCCGTATAACAATGAAAGATCAAGAAAGCCTACCAAGAAATTTAATTAAAAATGAAGAACAAACTTCTGCTCAAAGAAAAAAAGTTGCAGAACATTTAACGCCAGTTAAAAAATACACGGATGCGGTTATTAGAAACTTAGCTCGAAAAGGATGGGGGCGTTTTGGATACAGAACAACGTTCAGACAAAACGATGAAGTCTTCCAATTAGATGGACAGGCTGTTTTATTTAATTCAGAATTCCGTCCTTTTGATAATAGCTTGCTTGCCAGCTGGACTGTCGAAAGAACTATTGACCAGTACAAACCTTATTGGAAGAAAATTGAATACTATGTTGTTTCTTTAAGATTGAATGAACAAGGATTACCTTATTTTTATAGTCCCGTAGGAAATACTACTGATACAAGCGAAGAACAACTCCGAAGACTCGCAACAAATTACTCCATAAAGGGTCCTACTCAAGAAATGATTGATCATATAGGTGGGGTGGAGTAAATCCCAAAATAGAAATGCTCCAAAGTTTCACAATGTGGGCTCAAGAGGATTTGAACCTCTGACCTCCACGATGTCAACGTGACGCTCTAACCAACTGAGCTATGAGCCCGATGAGCCACAGATGATTTTACAAGAAATCTCAAATACATTCAAATCATCTCTTCTTGCTCAAGTAAGCATTTTCACTTACAATAAAACTTGAAATGCAAACAAAACGCTACCACATCATCTGCGATCTTAAAAACTGCAACGAAAAAATCAAAGATAAACAGGCTATCCGCGAATTCCTCGAAGGTTTTGTCAAAATGCTTAATATGACAATTTTGGAAGGGCCAATAATTGCCGAAGGTCTTCCCGAAAACCCCGGTCTATCAGCTGTTGTCATCATTGATTATTCCGATATCTCGGTTCACTCATTTACCAAATACGATGAAGCCCTCATTGATATCTTCTCTTGTAAGGAATTTAATAAAGAACTCGCCCTTGATTATTGTCTAAAATTCTTTGGCGTTGATAAAGAAAATAGCCGCATAAAGGAAATTTGGTGGGGATAGAAATGAATGAATCATCGCAAGAAATAGGTCCTAACCCTGATGGTCGTTCTAACCCAGTCTTTTATCAAAAACTAACACGAAGAAGGGACGGTACAATAAAAAGTATAAGAATGGTACAAATCGTAGGTACAGATATCGCTAACTTCCCTTATAAAGCTGTAGATCCTGAAACTGGTGACGAAGTAGCTCTTGGAAAATCCCAATGGGTAGAAGTATATTATGAACTTTTAAATAAAGAGCCGCCTTATGATCTGGAAAGCAGAGTTAAACTTTACTATCAAATTAGAAACAGAAAAGAACTAGAAAAACAAAGAAAATCAACTCCCATCGAGACACCAGTCTAACATTATTTCCTTGCAGTACTTCAATAATTTAGCTTAGAATTAACTTATGGACCCTAACCAACAAGCAGAACAGGAACCACAAAAGGCAACCGGTGCCAATAAATACTTGCAGCCCTACAAAAGCCGCTGGAAGATTTTGCTTGATAATTTTCTGGGCGGACTTGCCTGGAGTTTTGGGACTTTTGTAGGTCTAGCTATTTTGGCAATGGCTGCCGGATACTTTGTTTCAAAAATAAACCTTATTCCAATCATTGGTACTTGGGTTGCCCAAATCCTTCAGGATGCAACTTCTAAAGTACAAATGCCAGTCCAATAACCGAAAACAATGAAAGACCACCGGCAAATTGGCCGCGAACTCGATCTTTTTTCATTCCACCAATTCGCACCAGGTGCGATTTTCTGGCACCCAAAAGGCTGGTTGATCTATCAGACCCTTGTCAACTTCATTAGAGAAAAAACCAAAGATGAAGGTTATATGGAAACCTCCACACCCGTTATGGTTAAATCCGCTCTTTTTAAACAATCAGGCCACTGGGAACACTTTGGCGATGACATCTTCAATCTAAAAGTTGATAAAGAGGATTATTCCTTAAAACCAATGAATTGCCCAGAATCAACAATTGTTTATTCTTCTAAAATCAGAAGCTACCATGATTTACCACTCAAGCTTTCCGAGTTTGGAATTCTCCATAGAAATGAACTTTCGGGTGTTTTAGGGGGCTTATTGCGGGTCCGTCAATTCGTTATTGATGATGCCCATCTTTTTGTTAGACGAGATCAAATCCAAGAAGAAATACACAAATTATTACTCTTGGTAATGGATGTTTATAAAACACTGGATTTTGTACCAAAATTCTATCTGGCGACCCGACCTGAAAAAGCAATGGGGGATACAAAAAGCTGGCAAGAGGCCGAGAAAGATTTAGAAGAAGCCCTCAAGAGCGCTAAGGTCAAATTTGGCATGAAACTCAAGGAGGGCGCCTTTTATGGTCCAAAAATCGACATCCACATCAATGACTCCCAAGGCCGCGACTGGCAACTAGCTACCATCCAGCTTGATTTTCAAATCCCCCAAAGCATGAACCTTTCCTTTATCAATCAAGACGGACAAAAGGAGCGGCCTGCCATGATCCATCGGGGAATTTTTGGATCCCTCGAGCGCTTCATCGGTATTTTGCTTGAACACACTCAAGGCAATCTGTCTTTTTGGCTTTCACCCATTCAGGTAGTCATCTTGCCAATTTCCGATAAAGTCGCCTCATACGCCCATAAAGTTTTTGAAGAACTTAAAGTCGCCAACATCCGCACAGAAATTGACTTAAGAAACGAAAGACTAGAGGCAAAAATCAGAAATGCAACTTTGCAAAAAATTCCTTATCTTTTGGTAATCGGAGAAAAAGAAAAAGAGGGCCAAAAAATTGCCGTGCGTACTCGTGAGGGCAAAGATCTTGGACAAATGGAAATCAGCGCCTTTAAAAAAAAGATCGCCGGTGAAAACTCCAACACATAATTTTCTTGCCAACGATTCACTAAACATGATAATATCGCCAAGTCTATTATTAGGAGGCTGGCCGTCAAGAAACAATTTAGAATAAATCACCAAATTAGGGCAAATCAAGTTCGGGTCATCGACCAAGAACATAAACAAATTGGAATTTTATCGCTTCCTGAAGCTTTAAAAAAAGCTCAAGAAATAAATTTGGATTTAGTTGAAATAGCATCAAACGCCAAGCCACCGGTCGTCAAAATAGTCGATTTTAAAAAATTCAGATATTTAGAAGAAAAAAAGGAAAAAGAAGCCAGAAAACACACCAAGCAGGCAGAACTTAAAGAAGTTCGTTTTTCGCCGTTTATAGGCGAGCATGATTTACAAACCGCGCTGGAAAGAGTTAAAAAATTTCTTTCTGTAGGCGATCTGGTTAAAATATCAATAGTCTTTATGGGAAGACAGATGGCTCATACTGAATTCGGGCCAAAACTTTTGGAAAGAATTCTAAGAGAGCTTTCAGATATAGCCGTAACGGAAAGAGAAGCAAAATTCGAAGGAAGAAGGTTTGTCACTATAATCAAACCAGTAAGAACTCACTCAAAACAACCAGAAACCGGAAACAATAAACCTGCAACATAAAATTAGTTTCAAGTTTAAAGTTTACAGTTTAAAGTTCGAATATGAAACAAAAAACCAAGAAAGCAGCAGCCAAACGCTTTAAAATTACAAAAAGCGGCAAAATTTTAAGAAGACGCCAAATGGCCGGTCATCTCAAAGCCGCAAAAACCAAAAGCGCCAAGGTGCGATACAAACGAATTGCCTACATTTCAAAACCGGAAAAGAAAAGAATTGAAAGACTAATGCCCTATGATTAGAAAAAGTATCACGGGTTCCAAGAGTACCACGGGTACCAAGAGCTATAAATCAAAAAGCTCATGATACTCTTGATACCCTTGATTCCCATGGTACTCTTACCATTATGCGCGTCAAACGAGGAGTAACCACTCACAAAAGACATAAAAAGCTTTTAGCTCATGCCAAAGGTTATCGTGGTGGCAGATCAAAACTTATAAAACTCGCCAAAGAAGCAGTCATTCATGCCGGAGTCGATGCCTACCGCGGTCGAAAAGAAAAAAAACGCACAAATAGGTCTCTTTGGATTACCAGAATCAACGGTGCGCTTACACCCCACAATCTTTCTTACAGTCAATTCATTAACAAGCTTAAATCCAAAAAAATAGAACTGGACCGTAAAATTCTTTCTCAAATTGCCATCGAAGACCCGCAAGCTTTTGATGAAATTGTCAAAAAAGTTAGCTAGTGCGGAGTTGACAAAAAAATTTTCAATTGATATAAATCATTTCGCCTCTCGTTCTTAAAGCATTTTTTAAGTTCGAGAGGTATTTTTGTGTTAAAATTTCCCCATGGATAAAGAAATAAAAAAGTTAGCAACACATGCCCGTACAGGTATTAACTCAGCAAGTGTCCTTGCCGATCTAGAAAAAATATACCTTGAAATTTTCGGTAAAAGTGGAACATTCACAAATCTTACCAAACAACTCTCCTCAATACCCAAATCAAAAAAGCCCAAAATAGGCCAACTTCTCAACGAAGCTAAAAAGGAAATAGAGAAAACATTTGAACAAAGACACAACTTTCTCAAAAAGAAAAGGCCGAAGGAATTTATCGACATAACTGCTCCCGGCAAAAAATTAAAATTAGGCCATCTTCATCTAATTTCCCAAGCAATTGACGAAATAGTTGCCATTTTTTCTAAACTCGGCTTTTCTCTTGAGAGTTACCCGGAAGTGGATTGGGACTGGTATGCTTTTGAATCTTTAAACATGCCCAAAAATCATCCAGCCAGAGACGATTGGGAAACCTTTTTCATAAAATCTGCACCCAAACCTCATTTTGGCAGTCAAGTCTTAACCCCCCATACCTCTAACGGTCAAGTAAGGGAAATGGAAAAGTTAAAAAAACCGCCTATTAGAATGCTTAATATCGCCCGTTGCTACAGGAGACAAATTGATGTTTCTCATACACCGATGTTTCATCAATTCGAAGGGCTTTTTATTGATGAATACATCACCATTGCTAATCTCAAGGGTACTCTTAATTATTTCACCGCAAAATTTTTCGGGCCAAAACGCCAGATGCGTCTTAGACCGCATTATTTCCGTTTCACTGAACCGTCATTTGAAGTAGATGTTACTTGCGGAGTCTGCCAAGGATCTGGCTGTCGTTTTTGTAAATCCGGTTGGGTCGAGTTAGGAGGAGCCGGCATGGTCCATCCGAAAGTCCTTGAAGCCGGCAACATTAATCCTCATAAATATACAGGTTTTGCTTTCGGTTGGGGTATTGAACGCACGATTGCCATAAAAACCGGAATCGGCGATATCAGGCTTTTATATCAAAACGACATAAGATTCTTAGAACAATTTTAATGAATATTCGCGTTCCCGTCTCTTGGCTTAGAGATTATTTAAAGGCCAATATTGCTGCCAAAACAATTGCCAATTTACTTTCACTTTCCGGCCCATCGATTGAAAGAGTCGAAAAGCGCGGCGATGATTACATTTTTGATGTCGAAGTAACCAGTAACCGCAGCGATGCTTTTTCCGTCTTTGGTATAGCCCGTGAAGCTAACGCCATACTTACAAATGAAAACATCAAGTCAGAACTGATTTCACCTAAAGGTTTGAATTTGCCTCTAGAACCGGACAGAACCAACCCTCTAACTTTGGATGTTAAAATCACAGACCATCGGCTTTGCCCCCGCTTTACAGCTATTATTGTTGATAATGTCAAAATAAAACCTTCACCGGCAATTATTTGCAAAAGACTGGAATCCGTAGGTATCCGCGCAATCAATAATATTGTGGATATTTCCAATTACATAATGCTTGAGCTCGGACAACCAATGCATACCTTCGACTTCGACAAAATCAAAAACCACAAAATGACCCTTCGCCCATCACGCGAAGGAGAAAAAATCAAAACTTTAGACGGCAAAGTACAAAAACTTCCAAAAGGAGCAATCGTTATTGAAGACGAAGGCAGACTAATTGATCTTTGCGGGATCATGGGAGGCGAAAACTCCCAAATTACCAGAAGGACCAAAAAGGTAGTTCTTTTTGTCCAAGCCTACGATCCGCAAACCATCAGAAAAACCTGTCAGGCTCTTGCTTTTAGAACCGAAGCGGCTACCAGATTCGAAAAGGGTATTGATCTTGAAGGAATTGTACCGGCGCTCTCGCGTGCAGTTTATCTTACTAAACAAGTTTCAAATGCCAAAATTGCTTCTGAACTAATTGATATAACGGCCGTAAAATCCGTAGAAAAAACTATTTCTCTTTCCCTAAATAAACTTAAAAATTATCTTGGTGTGGAAATTTCCGTCGAAAAAACTACTAAAATTTTGGGGCTTTTAGGGTTTGCGGTTAAAACAACACCACAAGTTATCAGTGCGGTTGTCCCGAGCTGGCGCATTCTTGATGTTAAAGATGATGTTGATTTAATTGAAGAAATTGCTAGAGTTTACGGCTATCATCATTTGCCTTCCAATCTACCTGAAGGCCAAATTCCCCAAGGAGGAGAGAGTGATTTAGCTGGCGTCATTGAGCTTAAAAAAGCCCTTAAATATTTAAGCCTAACAGAAGTTATCTCTTATTCGATTATCGCGAAAGAACTGTTTGAACTTTCCAAAACTAAAGAAAAAGAAGCGGTTGAGCTCGCCAACCCTTTAACTTCCGAGTGGCAATTTATGAGACCGACCGTTCTAGTATCTCTTGCCCAAGTTATTGCCGAAAATCAAAATATAGAGAAAGATATTAAAGTTTTTGAAGTGGCCAAAACCTATATTAAAAATGAAGGCGATCTACCCAAACAAGACTTGATGCTGGCTATCGCTTGGCAAAATGCCGATTTTTATCAGATTAAAGGCCTAGTTGAAAATGTTTTTGAGATACTCTTGCGCATTCCCAAATTTCAAAAGTTCACAGGAGAAAATCATCTTTTTGAAAAAGAAGAGGTTGCTCAAATCAAAGTAGGAGAAAGTCTTGTTGGAACTTGCGGCATCTTAAATGACCAGATCATCGATTACTTTAATCTCGAAGGTCAAGTCGCTGCTTGCGAGATCAATTTATCGACAATCTACCAACTACCAACCTTCCAACTTTCGTATAAACCGGTACCTAAATACTCAGCTGTAATTGAAGATATTTCAGCGATATTTAACCAAAAAACACTACTTGCAGAAATTATTGCCCAAGTCAAAAAAGCCGGCAGTCCATTAGTTAAAAAGGTTGATGTGATCGACATTTTTAAAGACGAAAAAATCGGTAAGGATAAAAAATCGGTGACCCTCAGACTAACTTATCAACGATCCGACCGAACCCCAACACAAGAAGAGGTAATAATAGTTCGCGAAAAAATTATCGATGCTTTTTCCAAATCCTTCCAGGCAATAATTAGAAGATAAATTAGCTAGTCAGTCCAAGGCTGTCCGACGGAAACGGTAATCTCCCTTTCGGCGTCGCGCCCCGCTTCGTTATAAGCTTTCGCTTTTATCTTATGCTTACCCTTGTTAGCCTCAGCAAAAGTGAAATTAAACTTATAGGAAGCATCAGAAGTCTTGGTATCCCTAATTGATCCGTCTATGTAAAACTCGATTTTAGTTACTTTACGGCCGGTTGAAACCTCTACCTCAGTCTCAAAAGTATAATCGACTTGATCATGGTCAGAAGGTTTTTTAATATTAACTGTTATTTCATCCGGATTTTTAGTTGGCTCGTTTTTAAGTTCACTCGGCGGTTTGTACTTCGGATCTGACTGGCTCTGCGACCAAGCGTCAATACCTTCCTGCCAGCGATTTTTACCATCAGTTGAAACCGGATCAAACTCGACAAAAACAAAATATTCTTTACCGTCTAAAGTCTTTTCTACTAAGCAATCGCGGGTAGGCTCGGTTCCGCGAATGAAATACTCGCTTCTTTTTGGATAATCCCGGCAGGGGAGTCCACCTCCAAGAGCGTCAATTTCCAAAGCAGTAACATTATCGGGTTTAGCAAAATTTTCCGCACTCTTATTTTTTAAAATTTCTGACATCACCCGATTCCAAATCGGCGTCGCACCGGTTACACCTGAGGAAACTTTTTGATCCATCTCTGAATTATCATTGTTGCCAACCCAGGTGCCAACCACTACCGACGGCGTGTAGCCAACAGCCCAGTTATCGCGTTTGTCATCGGTAGTTCCGGTTTTAACGGCAACTGTTTTCCCCCCAATGTTTAAAAGTGAAGAAGGGCCAAAAACCAGACTTCTGGCGTTGTTGTCGGAAAGAATGTGCGAAATCAAAAAAGTAATATCCTCATCAATAACCTGCTTGGCGCGTCTATCCTTAACCTCCTCAAGCACTTTCCCGTTTTTGTCCTCAACTTTTAAAATGGCAGCAGGCTCGAGGTATTTGCCGCGATTTGCCAAAGTGGCATAGCCGGAAGTTAGATCCAAAAGCCTAACTTCACCACCTCCAAGGGTAATTGAAAGACCGAATCGTTTAAGATTTTCGTCGGTTGGCTCCAATGACTTAAGTCCGGCCTCATAGGCAGTCCGCAGCATGTTTTTAATACCGACCAAAGCTGTCATTTTAACAGCCGCGATATTGATCGAATTACCCAGAGCAAAGCGGATTTGGACCGGCCCGCGGTATTTTCCGTCGTAATTGACCGGTTTATAGAACGGTTGACCGGCGCCTCCGGGAAACTCAGTCGCTACATCCATTAAAACGTAGGAAGGCGTGTAACCGGCCTTAAAAGCCGTAGCATAAGTAAAAGGTTTTAGTGCCGAACCCGGCTGGCGAAGAGACATTGTTACATTAACTTGTCCATCGTACTCTTTGGCAAAATAATCCTTGGAGCCGATCATAGCCAAAACTTCGGCATTCGCAGGATCGATGACTACTGCCGCACCGTTGCCGACACGAAGATCGGCAACTTTAGCAACCTCTTCAGTCACGATTTTTTGAACTTTTTCCTGCAAGTCAAGATCAAGTGAAGTCGTTACTTTAAGACCGCCCTGCTCTAAAAATTTCTCACCGTATCTTTCTGCCAAAAGATCACGGACATAAAAGACAAAATGGGGAGCACGGATACCCTGCTCGTTAGCTGAAAATTTAACATCCGTTACTTGCTTTTTGAGCTGATCTTGCTGATCACGGGAAATATAATCATCTTCCCGCATCCTTCTGGCGACATCTTCGGCCCGACTAATATATGCTTTAGGATTTGATCCAAAAGGCGAATAATATGATGGTCGCTGCGGCATACCCGCTAAAATTATCGCTTCTGGTAAGGTTAAATCCTTGGCCTCTTTGTTAAAATAAGCTTGGGCAGCCGCTTCGATCCCCCAAGCAGTACCGCCGTAAGGAACCTCATTTAAATAAATTTGTAAAATCTCATCTTTGGTGTATTTACGCTCAACCTGAATGGAGAGAATAAATTCCTTAATTTTGCGAGTCAGAGTGCGCTCTGGTGAAAGCAGGGTATTTTTGACAACCTGCTGGGTTATGGTCGAACCTCCCTGCAGTTTATGGAAAATTAAAATATTAAAAAAAGCCCTAAAAATACCCAAAAAGGAAAATCCCCGATGTTTATAGAAATCCTTATCCTCAATGGAAATTGTCGCTTGCTTTACATAAGGCGGTAAATTATTCCAGTTAACCAGTGCGCGATTTTTCTCACCGAAAATATCGTATAGAAGCTTACCGTTTCGGTCATAAATTTTGGTCGAAAGAGAAGCATCTCTGGTTGTTAATTTGTACGGTGAGGGCAAATCTTTGGCAAATACTATAAACGAAAAAATGGTAAAAATAACTAGGCCGATTAATGAAAAGAAGACAAGAGTTGAAACTAAGCCAAAAAAACGAATCCAAAACCGCCGCTTGTTAAAACTTCCTTGGCGCAAGAACGGATGAGAAGAAGTTCGGGAGGAAAGTTTGGCAAGTCTTGATGAAAACTTGCGGCCCCCCGGTCGATATGCTGAAAACTTCATAAACTTTTAGGCCTAACGGATATTATAACTTAATTTTGCTCCAAGAAAAGTTGAGATACATCGCTTTTTCGCAACAAACAAGGAAAATATAACTTTTGTACTTCCATTTTTCTAACAATAAAACAGAATCTGCCCAAGGTGCCAACGGAATCCACCCCAAGGGTGATTCAACTTGACACCTGCGGATTTATATGATTTATTAGCCTCAAATCCTAAAAACAATGCCATCAAGGATTATTCCTTTCGTCAATAACCATTTTTACCATATCTTCAATAGAGGCGTGGCTCATATGCCAATATTCAATGACAAATGGGACTACAAAAGATTCATCAAAACATTTCTTTATTATCAGCTTAAAGGACCCAAGCCAAAATTCTCTATTTTTAACCCTGATAATAATAAGTTGGATACACACAATAAAATTGTTGAATTAGTCTGCTACTGTCTAATGCCTAATCATTTCCATTTTCTACTTCAGCAAAAAGTTAATGGCGGTATCACGGAATTTACCAGCAAGATTAGCAATAGCTACACCAAATACTTTAACACCAAAAATGAAAGGGCAGGACCCATACTGCAAGGGGAGTTTAAATCGGTCCTCGTTGAAACTAATGAACAACTTGTTCACCTGTCAAGATACATTCATCTTAATCCGCTTGTCAGTTATTTAACAGACAATTTAGAATTATACCCACTGTCCTCTTATTTGGAGTACATTGGTATAAACAAAACCTCAGTTTGCTCAAAAGACATAATCGTCAAACAATTTAAATCATCACAAAAGTATAAACAATTCGTCCTTGATCAAGAAAATTACGGAAAGGAGCTCGAAAGAATCAAGCATCAAACACTTGATTTACCTAAATAATCCGCAGGTGTAAACCTAATTCACCCCAAGGGTGAAGTAGCTTGACACCTTCGGATTTTGCATTTCTTGACACCCGTGATAAACTATAAGGCACAATTTAGCTATGACTGAACGAATTGTAATTTTTGGCGGTGCCGGCAATATGGGCAACCGCACTAATAACGAAGCTCAAAAGCAAGGTCACGAAACAAAAGTTGTTGACCCACGTGCCGAAATTCAAATAGATCCAGAAGAAGCCATTGCATGGGCAACTGTCATCTATTTTTCGTTATTCCCAAAAGATTTACTTGAAGTCCTCGAAAAACATGGGCAAAAGATTAGGGAAGACCAAAGAGTACTGGACAATACCACCATTAAAAGAAGAATAATTCCAGTCTTACAGGGACTTGATGCACGTGGGGTAAGCGTTTGCTCAATCCACCCTTTAGCGCGCCATGATCTGCCTCCCAGAGGTCAAAAGGTAGTAGTAATGGATGTTGGGAAAAATTCAAAACCAGCTAGACTTTTTGCTGAAGATTTTTATGATACCTCCGGCATGATAATCATTGACCATTCCCTTGAAGAACATGACCGAAGAATGATCAGGGAACAACTGCTCCCTCATTTGGTAATGAGAACAGTTGGTAGAGTACTTGAAAAATTAGGAGACAGCCCGCGCGAGCTCTGGGATTTAGCACCAGCCAATGCCGAACTATTTTTCTTGAGCACTTGGAGAACTCTAATCCAAGACCCAAACATATCAGCAAATATTATCCAAAACTACCTAGAAGATGAGGATGGAAGAAAAATAGTCCATCTCCTAATATCAAGTCTCCAAGAAATAACCCAAGCGCCAGACGAGGAAAAACTTGCAGCAATGTTAAAGCAAACATTCGATGCACTAAACAAAGACAACATGGCCAGTGAAATGACCGAAAGTACCACCATAATCCTTGAAAGAATGGCTAACTTGAGAATTCAATCGATTCGGGTACTTGGACCAATAGACCAGCCTGGTGTCCTCCATCAAATTACGGGAGTTTTTGCCCAAAATGGGATTAATTTAACAGCAGCCGATTCACATACACCAGATGGGGGCGTCAAGTTTATGTTTGGCCAAGACCGCGGTACTCCTCAAGCAGCAATCGATCAAACAATCATCAACCTGAGAGAACAAGGTTTTCAAGTAGTCAAAGTCCAAAAAAGAAAATAATTTCCCCAATCACATTTTAATTTTTACAAAGCGTTGATATAAAGTCTAAAACAAGCTAAGATTCAGACATGGATAAAATTGAGGAATTGTTAAACAGGGGGGTAGACCAAGTCATTCCCTCAAAACAGAAGCTTAGAAATGTTTTAAGAACCAGTAAGAAGCTACGCGTTTACCAGGGATTTGATCCGTCATCACCACTTTTGCATATCGGCCATATGATTGGGCTGCGAAAACTTAGAGAGTGGCAAGACCTTGGTCACGAAGTCATTTTCTTAATCGGTGATTTTACCGGAAGAATCGGCGACCCGACCGGTAGGGAAAAAACTAGGCCGCTTCTGTCTAAAAAGACCGTAGAAGAAAACGCGAAAACATACCAAGAACAGGCAGGAAAAATTTTAGATTTTTCAGGCAAGAATCCAGTCAAAATTAAGTTTAACAGCGAGTGGCTGGAAAAACTTTCTGTCCCGGAAATTTTAAATTTATACTCACAGGTCACCTATCAACAAATTATTAAAAGAGGAATGTTTAAAAAAAGGCTCGAAAAAGACGAAGACATCTCATTCAATGAAATTACTTACCCAATCATGCAGGGTTATGACTCTGTCGCCATGGACGTTGATGTCGAGGTGGGCGGCCGTGATCAATTGTTCAATATGATGATAGGAAGGGATTTAATGCATAAGATGAAACACAAAAACAAATTTGTGATGACAACCCAACTTCTAGTTGACAGTCAAGGGAACAAGATAGGCAAAACAGAAGGAAATGCGATTGCGCTGACAGACACTCCTCAAAAAATATTCGGAGCCATCATGAATGTCCCCGATGATGTTATAGTCAAAGGTCTTGAATGTTTAACCAATGTACCCCATGAAGAGATTAAATCCGCGAAAAACGCAATCCAGCGCGGCCAGAATCCGCTACAATTCAAAAAGACGCTGGCATTTGAGGTAGTCAAACAACTCGATGGTCAAATCACGGCCCAAAGGACGCAAGAAGAATTTGAAAAAGTTGTTCAAAAAAAAGAACTCCCTACTTTTATTCCAACTGTTAGGGCATCGGGTGCAACAATTTCGGAAGCAATAGTAAGTTCTGGAGTTAGTAGCAGTATTTCTCAAACGAAGCAATTGATAAACCAAAGCGGACTTAGCGGGACTACGAGTCTCCAAGAACCGTTTAAGCCGATAACAAACCCCAAAGCACCCTTTGAGAGTGATATATACGTCAAAAAGGGCATAAATATTGTTAAACTTGAAAAGGAAGAAAAATGAAATTATTCAAACGCTCTTATCTTAAAAAAATCTGGATTGCCATTATTGTTATTGC
The DNA here is from genome assembly GCA_001775055.1 of Candidatus Curtissbacteria bacterium RIFCSPLOWO2_02_41_11. GTDB lineage: Bacteria > Patescibacteriota > Microgenomatia > Curtissbacterales > GWA2-41-24 > GWA2-41-24. The sequence goes on along the minus strand of MFBU01000009.1, from coordinate 41,429 downwards.
CGGCTTAAGCTTTATTATTGGCCAATTTGCTATCTATCTTTTGTACGGATTTAATTAAATAAAAGCAATACGAACTCCAAAAACACCACGGGTACCACTGGCTATAATTAATCAAAAAGCTTTTGATGCTCTTGATTCACTTGAAACTCGTGATACTCTTATCATGATGAATCCACAAACTCCAATTGAAAAATTACCAGGCATCGGTAGGTACTTTTCCCAAAAATTAAGAAGGCTTGAGATTAAAACAGTTGAGGATTTAATCTATCATTTACCGTTTCGTTACGACGATTTTTCAAAGATTGAAAAAATCCAAAATGTAGCACCTGGCGAAAAACTAAGTGTCCATGGAGTCGTCTGGCAAATAAAAAATATCAGAACTCCAAGAGGCAAATTCGTAACTACTGCTACTGTTGCCGATCAATCAGGGGCTATTGATATTATCTGGTTCAATCAACCTTTTTTAACCAAAAACATCAAATCCGGCATGCAAATATCGCTCTCTGGAAAAGTTGAGATTAAGGGCAACCATCTTCAACTCATCTCACCTGCATATGAAATAATCAGACATTCAAATTTGAAAATGGAAAATTCAACCTTGCACACCGGTCGATTGGTTCCAATTTATCCGGAAACCGAAGGAGTCTCCTCAAAATGGATCCGTGCCAAGATCGCTCAAATTTTTCCCTCTTACCTAAAATCAGTCAAGGATTTTATACCCAACAAGATCGTACCTCACCAAAAATTTTTGGATTTAAAAGAAGCACTTTATAAAATCCACTTTCCTAAAAATTATCAAGAGGTTGAAAGGGCAAGACACAGGCTTTCTTTTGACGAGCTTTTTTTACTTCAGTTTTTGGCACTGATGCGAAAAAAAGATCGGCAAGAGACTAAAATTGCTCACAAAATGAAAATTGATATACCAAAAATCAATAATTTTGTAAAAAAACTTCCCTTTAAGCTAACTTCAGCCCAGTTAAAAGCAACCAAAGAAATTCTTTCCGATATGCAAAGGGAAATTCCAACTAATCGCCTTTTGGAAGGAGACGTCGGCTCTGGAAAAACAGTGGTTGCCGCCATTGCCGCTTATGTCGCTTATTTAAACGGTTTTGATACGCTTTTGGCCGCACCTACGGAAATACTGGCATTCCAGCACCAAAAAACCCTTGAGGATATTCTTTCGCCTTTAGGCATGAAAGTCGGTATCTGGACAGGCAGTAAAAAAATCAAAGGTCACATCACCTGTGGTACTCATGCCCTTCTCTTAAGCTATAAAGATGAAAGACAAATCGGCTTAGTCGTTGTCGACGAACAACATCGCTTTGGAGTTGCCCAAAGGGCCAAACTTTTTCTTGGTCAAGCAAAAGATCTAACCCCTCATCTTCTAACAATGACAGCCACACCTATTCCCAGAACACTCGCCTTAACCTTGTATGGAGATCTTGATCTTTCTGTTCTTGATGAAATGCCCGCCGGCCGTCAAAAAATCGCAACATATGTTGTCCCAAATTACAAAAGAGCCGACGCCTATAAATTTATCGAAAAGCAAATTGCAAACAAACGACAGGCTTTTATCATTACCCCTTTTGTTGAACCTTCAGAAACAATGCTTTCTGTGAAAGCTGCCACCGATGAATTTGAAAAGTTAAAGACTAAGTTCTCTTCAAAAATTAAACTAGGACTTTTGCATGGTCGTCTCAAATCAAAAGAGAAAGAGAAAATCATCAAAGAGTTCAGAGAGGGTAAGATCGACATTCTAGTTGCCACACCCGTTGTTGAAGTCGGTATTGATGTACCCAATGCGGTTGTTATGATGATTGAATCAGCAGAACGCTTTGGGCTGGCCCAACTCCATCAGTTGCGCGGAAGAGTCGGTAGGGGTAAATATCAGTCATATTGTCTTCTCTTTACCGATTCACGCGCCGAAAACTCTCTCAGGCGCTTAAAAAGCATGGAAAAAATCCACGTTGGTTTTGAACTTGCTGAAATCGATCTTAAAATGCGCGGCCCTGGCGAAGTTTTCGGCCTTAAACAATCCGGCTTTGTCAATCTCAAAATCGCCGATCTTTCCGATCAAAAAATGATCAGCCAGGCCCAAAGTGAGGCCAAAAAACTTATCGAAGAAGATTGGCAGCTTACCAAATACCCCTTACTCGCTAATAAACTCTCCCGTTTCCAATCCGAACTCGCCCAACCAAATTGACTTAGTTGACACATTTTTCACAAAAATAGTAAGATTACCACAACTGCAAGGGAAAACTTAGCAGTTTTTTGTTTGGAAAAATGAGAAACGAACGTCAATTATACACGCGACGAATATATCCTCAAAGGGGTCGAGAATCAAAACCAGTCAACAATCCACAAGATTGTATTTCTCCTGATCCGCTTCTGTTTAGAGAAATCGAAATGATTATCCCTAATCCCGGATCTTGTTTTCAACCGGAATGCCGAATGCAATTGACAGAAACAACAATTCACGATTCCAAAAGAGGTATCATAAAAGCTGTATCCTTAGTACCCACGGGGATCAAACCGCTCCTCCCGCCAAAGAAAATACCTGTCGGAGGCACCAGAACTATCGGCGGAGGTACTAGTTATGAAGCAATCCGTAGGGCAAAAAGGAAATCAAGACGAAGAAGTTGACGACAAAGCTATTTCTGATATAATGCCAACCGGTATCGAAAAGTCAAAGAGCCAAAAGCAATTTTTTGATCCCTTGACTCCTTGATACCCCAGATTAGTTTGTAGTTAGATAGTTAGTAGGTGGTAGAAAAAATTTTAAATTTTAAATTTTAAATTATTTATATGGCTCCCTTACCTAAGAAAAAACACGCTAAGGCCAGAACCAAAACCAGAAAGGCTGCAATTAACCTATCCTTACCGCATCTTGTAACCTGCTCAAAATGTCAAAATCTCAAATTACCACATCGAGTCTGTCCTACCTGCGGGTTCTATAAAGAGGGGGTAGCGTTAAAAATGGCCAATGAAAAGAAAAAGTGATCCAAGACATAAAATGAGAGTTCAAACAGTTAAAGCTTTGTTTGAAAAAAACTTTAGATCAAATTTGAAAATTGCCAAAACCTCAATGGTCGCAAAGATTATTACCAAACAAAAAGCAATCGACAAGCTAATTACCCAACACGCACCTACCTGGCCACTTAACCAAATCGCCCCAATTGACCTGGCAACGCTTAGGCTTGCTATCTTTGAACTCTTGTTCAAAAAAAACAAAGAACCGTATAAAGTTGTCATTGATGAAGCAGTCGAAATCGCCAAACAATATGGTTCTGAAGCATCCGGTAGCTTTGTTAATGGCGTTTTAGGCTCAATAGTCAAATCAAAGAGTATTATGGGTACCAAGAGTATCAAAAGTACCACGAGCTGAAAAGTCAAGAGAGCTCCTGATACTCGTGGTACTCTGACAACTCGTGATACCCTTAAACCATGGTCGATTATCTCGAAGATCTTAAAAACTTAATCGTAAAACAATTTGGCATTGATCCGGAAAATATCGAGGAAGATTCCTCACTTGAGGCGGACCTTAATATTACCGAGCTTGATCTTGAAGATTTGATAGAAACTATTCAGGATAAATACCAAATTCAAATTCCGCCTGAAAAGGTTTCAACTTTCAAAAAAGTTTCCGATATAGTTAATTATCTCTTTGAAAACATTGACAATGCCGGCTAAATTGTTGGACCTTCAAAAAGACCTAAAATTTCAGTTCAACGACCAAAAGCTCCTTAAAAATGCTTTTGTCCATCGGTCATATCTAAACGAGCATAAGGACTATAAAGGCCCTTCAAATGAACGCCTTGAATTTTTTGGAGATTCGATTCTTTCACTGGTAGTTTCGCGCTTTTTGTATGAAAAGTTACCAAAAAGTACCGAAGGAAGATTAACTCAAATCCGCGCATCGCTGGTTCGAACCGAAACTTTGGCAAAATTGGCTCAAAGTCTAAAACTGGGCAATTATTTATATCTTTCAAAGGGGGAAGAAGAATCCGGCGGCAGGATTAATAGTTCAATTCTGGCTAATTGTTTCGAGGCATTAGTCGGAGCAATCTTTATTGATCAAGGAATCGAAAAAACCGAGGAATTTTTGAAAAAAATGATGCTGACAAATTGGCAAACTCTGGCCAAATCAGCCGTTTCTGACAATAAATCCAAACTTCAAGAATTTCTGCAACGCAAATACCATCATTCTCCCACCTATCGGCTGCAAAGCAGTTGGGGACCCGATCATGCCCGCATTTTTGAAATCGGCGTTTATTTGGAAGAAAAACTGCTAGGCAAAGGTGTCGGTAAAAATAAACAGGAAGCTGCTCAAAATGCCGCCGAAAATGCCTTAGCTAGACTAAAAGGCTAAAGTTTGAGATAATTGCAAAATGTCCGTCAGAATTCGTCTTACAAAAGTTGGTAAAAAACATCAAGTTTCTTTTCGCATAGTTGCCCAAGATGCCAAGAGCAAAAGAGACGGTAAATTTTTGGAGAACCTGGGTTTTTATAATCCGCATGCCAAACCCGAGTTAAAGATTAAAGATGATAGAATGAATTTTTGGATTTTGCGAGGAGCAAAACCAACCGAAGCAGTAACCAAACTTCTCAGTGAGCTAAATGACAAAAGACGAACGACCAACGCAAAACCAGAAGAAAAATCAAGCATTAGACCTTAGTCATTCTGCATTAGACAAATCTTATGGAAGATCTTCTCAAAACCTTAATCGAGCCTTTGGTTTCTGATATCAAAAAAATCAAAATAGATCCAATTCAGCAAGAAAACGGTCTCAAATATTTAATAACCATTCCCAAGGACGATATTGCTAAAGTTATCGGCAAAGACGGCAAAATGATTAAATCTATTAAAAATCTTCTTAAAATTAGAGCTATTAAAGAAAATATTTTTGCAACTGTAGAAGTTCAAGAGGCCTAAGTCTTCGAAGTTTCTGTAAAAACGCAAATGACATTCTTCATCTTAACTCTTTTCCCCGAAATGTTTGAGACGATTACCGCATCGAGCATCCTCAAGCGTGCAAGAGAAAAAAAGATAATCAAGATTAAATTGGTCAATATTCGTGACTTTACCAAAGATAAACACAAAATCGTTGATGACAAACCGTATGGTGGAGGAAAAGGCATGATCCTTAAAGTTGATGTTTTGGTCAATGCGCTGGAAACTATCAAACCCAAGCCATATACGGTTCTTCTTTCGCCGTCTGGTAAAAAATATGACCAGCAGAAAGCAGTCTTTTTTTCGAGAAAGAAACGATTGTCAATCATTTGCGGCCATTACGAAGGCACTGACGCCCGAATTGAAAAATATGTCGACGAAGTAATCTCAATCGGCGATTTTATCCTGACAGGCGGCGAAATCGCTGCCATGGCCGTAGTCGATTCGGTCGCCCGGCTCATTCCAGATGTCATCCACCCGGAATCTCTAAAGTCCGAGTCCTTCTCTTTGGGGTCCCCACGCGAAGCGTGGGGTAATCTCGAATATCCTCAATACACCCGTCCAGCAAACTTCCGTGGCCTCAAAATTCCTAAAATCCTTCTATCCGGCAATCATCAACAAATATCCGATTGGCGACGGAAACAAGCTGCCAAACGCACCAGAAAGTATCGGCCGGATTTGATAAAAATAGATAAAAATAAATGAAAGAAAGTAAACGGTTCTTAAAATGAAGAAAAGAGATCGGTTTTTCCTGTGGGCACTGAAGGAATCGAAGGTGTGCTAACTGTTCCAGTTGAACTTACTTGATTTAAAATAGCAAGCTCAGTCTCCGTTAAATCCTCGATAGGAGATTCAATAGAATTGAGTTCTTTTGGCAACGGTTGCCAATAAGCATCTATGGTCATTGCAGCCCTCATCTGAGAACCTTCGCCGGATGATGAAGTGGAGGCAGAAAGATTTAAATCCTTAATTGCCAAAATCCGAGAAACAGAAAATATGTTTTTTAAAAATTGTTCAAATGATTTATAATCGCCCGTTACCGACACCTTTAACTGAAAATTTTGGCCTATATCAGCTTGGGAACCCGGTTTAGAGCTACTGGCTGTTTTTTTACTGTCTCCAGTATCATGTAACGATCCCGGAGCAAGATCTACCCTATTAAGGAGAACGCCAGATGTAGCTGCTGTCCTTTCTATTTGCGTAACCAAAGAAAAAACGCCCTTGTCTGAAGGCAAAAGCTGCTCACTTGCTCCCAGTTTCAAATCAAGAGATTCTTTATCAAAACTTGCCAATTTTTGGGCTTTTAAATTAAGATTTTGAACTCGTCCAGAAAGTTCTTGATTATCGCTTTTTAGCTGCAATATTTGGGTGAACTTCGGCCAAATGATAAATAGCAATATAATTAAAGAGATCGCTATCGCACCTCCAGGCGCCCCTAAACTTATCCATCTTGATAAATCAACCTCATTACCGATTTTTGGCAGTGCAACGGTTGGTAAATTCATTTTTACTTACCCACAAGTTGAGCAGAAACCACAAAAGTATAGGCCCCTGACTCGTCTGAACTTAAAGAATCAATAGTTACATTTGAAACAATCTGTGCCCCTTTTTGTGATGAAAGCCCAGTAACAAACCCAGCCATATCTGCAGATGATCTGGCTTTTCCGGAAATTACTACCTTATCAGCGGATAGCCTGAGATCTGAAAAATACAGACTCTGTGGAACAAGTTCTTCCAGTTGACTAAAAAAACTAGGCAGGTTACTCCTTGTTGAAAGAATTTTGTCTGCAATTGAGGCTTTAGCTTTAAGAACAGTAATTAACTCTTCGGTTGCCTGGAGATCACTGATGGCAACTGAACTGCTCTGAACATCTTTTACAAACTGCGACCTTTTAGAAACAAGCGAGGTATAAAAACCAAGTGTTGCTAAAGTTGATATAGCCGTAAAAACCAATATTACAATTGACACTGCCAGTAATTTTTTTCTGGCTAAATCAATCCTTTCCGCGGTTCTTTCTTCACTTGGCAATAAATTTATGTCTGCCATACTAGACTCTCTCTTTTAAGAGTAACAAAAACTCATTCTATTTGTCCAAACCTAACGTCTCAGTGCAAGACCAGTCGCTACACAATAGAAACTGCCTTGACCCGGTAGTTTTAATATCAAACCCTCTTTGACAAAATCAGTCCAAGCATCACCTAATGAAACTTCAAAGCTAGTCCTCTCTGCTAAAAATTCTGGGAGTCCAGGTAAATAAGCACCCCCGCCGCAGATGACAATGCGTGATATCTGAGAATTTTCGACATGAGAGTGGGCAAATTCAACTGCTTTAAGAATTTCGGAAATTAAAATATCTAAAATTGGCTTGAGGACTGCCGCAACCTTTCCAGATAGCTTATCCTCTAAAATACCATATGTTTGCTTATATTCTTCTGCTTGAGCCTGAGGCAGGTTAAATTCAGCCATAACCGCGCGCGTCAAAGTCACGCCCCCGGTTGCGATTGATCTGGTAAAAAGCACGTTGCCTCCGTAAGCAATAATTAATTCACTGGAAAGCGCTCCCAGCGAGACAACAATAGTAGCAGGATCCTCACTCTTGGTAAGAGCCCTAACAAGAGCAATTGATTCAGTTTCAAGTATCTCTGGTCGAAGATTGGCATTTCTAACCACATTTAAGTATTTTTGAATAACTCTTTTTGGCGAAGCAATTAAAAGTACATCCATCTTGCCGGAGGTGCTTGATTCTTGAGGCCGCGAGACAACTTTGTATTGAAGAAAAACATCTTTAATCGGCAAAGGAATATACTGTTCCGCTTCCCAATTAATTGCTGCTGCAAGCTCTTTATCTGTTAGAGTGGGCAATTGTATTAATCTGGCCACCACTTGAGATTCAATTAGTGAAACAACACATTTGTCCGTACTTATTTTAGCTTCATCAACACAAGCCTTAATGGCATCGGATACCTTACCTAAATCAACTGGCGATTCTGACTGTATACCGCCTGAAGGTGTTTGTTTACTGACAGCCGCCATTAAGACCTTTTTATTATTTTTGGCCTCGACTTGCACAGCTTTAATAAACGATCTTCCAATATCAAGGCCAAATGATTTAGCACTCATAAATACTTTTAAAACAATCTAAAAAACATACCTGAAATTTATATCAAGACCAAATGTGCGGGCAGACATAATATTTAGTTAGCAGAAGGGCTTCCTTCGGAGGCTGGACTTGCCGAAGGAGTTGCTGGACTAGGCGTGGGAAAAATTTGTTGTTGCTTTGGAACATTCTTAACGGACTCCTCGATGGTTTTTGTATCAATCGATCTTTTGTCGGAGGAAAGTTGAAGATCTTGACCGGGATTTTTAGTTAACACTAAAAGTAAAATCACCGGAATTATAATAGCGCTGGCGCCAATTATGGAAAGTATCAATTTTGTCCGTTTATTCATATTTTTTGTCAAATGTCAGTTGTCAGTTGTTACTTAACAATATCTCGTTCAGAATACAAAACATAGTCAAAAACCGCCGGCAGCTGCGGCAAAACTGTTTTGGTAACTTCAATTTTTCTAGTCAATCCAAGTTCGGACGTTGCCGATGAAGTAATAGTATATTGCTGATCGGGAAGGCTACCGCCAACAGATGTTACCTTAACCGTCGCCTGATTCCAAAAGGGTCTGATTCTTAAAATTCGCGAATTACTTGGAAAACCAATTTTTGTACATTTCACAAAGTCGGCAGAACAATTACTTGGAGAATCAAAACCCTGCTCGTTTACCCCTGCCGATCCACCTGTCAAGGCAAATCTCTGTTGGGTAAAATTACCTGCAGTCTCATCGATTCTCGTAATCTCAACCGAGGCAGGAGTACCGCTGAGCGGCGGTGTCGGATCTTCTTGAGGATCACCGGTTTTGACCCACTCAATTTGAATCTCAGTCGGGCTACCGGTTGCGTCATCCAATTTAACCTGACCAACTTCTCCTTCTGGAATCGTCCAGAAGTATTCAGTCTCTTTATTAACAGTGACATTGGCTTCAAGATTACCCACTTGAATTGCTGGTTGAGGCCCTTCCGCAACTGTAGCTAAATTTGGAAGAATACTCTCTATCCCGCCTTCGGCTGCATTAAAGGCTCTCTGAGACTGTTCGGTTTGAGTAGTCGTTCTAAGATTGGTCAGGTTTCTGCTAGCCACCGAAAGGCCAACAGCCAAGGCTACTACGACAACCAATAAAACAAGTACCAAAACCTGTCCCTTCTTCTTTTTCATCTCCTAACTCCAGTTTAGGTAGAATAGCCCTCTGTTGTCAATTGCTTGCCCACCGTAGCTTTAGCGAAGGTGGGTCAAATGTCAGTTGTAACTTTAATAGTTTCTCAGCGATATCGTCGTCTCGAATTTAGCATTAGCCAAAAAATCCGCGCGTGAAGGTGCGTCAATTCCTTGATTGACTATAAAGCTAATGGAAACTACCGATGGCGAAGTTGTTCCAGAAGATGCAGAGGATACCTTAAAATTACAATCCTGAATATCAACTCCTGAAATAGCATCTTTATTTGTAACCGATACATAGTTTGTTGATGAAGGATAAGCTAGAGCTGACTCAACAATGCCTATCCAGCCATTTTCTGTTTTGGGTAGACTATCCAAAAAACACCCGATATGTAACGGGTCTTCATCCGATCTCACAAGCTTTAAGTATTTAAGAGAAGCAGATGCATCGGAACAATCAACGGAGTTCCCCGCACTATTGGCACACTCCACATCAGTAGCACCACGAATCTGTTTTTCCAGTGAATCTAAAACTACTTGGCCGTTTTGCTTAACTTCGGCCGTCACATTAGCCTGATTAGTCCCTTTTAAAACAGAGGTAAGAAAAATCATGGAAGCCCCAACAGCCGCCGCCAAAATCCCCAAAACAACCAAAAGCTCAATGAGGGTAAAGCCTTTGGTTTTACAGTATTTTGTATTTAGTATTTTGTATTTAGTATATTTAATACCAGATACTAGATACCAGATACTAGATACTTTATGGAAGGGCATTAATTACAATTTACCACAAATGAGGATTCGAGAGGCAAAAAAACCTAGAGGCCTGAAGATAGAATGGTTTGATTACTAACCGACTGGGTTCCGCCAGAATCTGTCCAAGAAACGGTAACAGTAACCTTTTTTGTACTAGCATCAGTTTCAATCTTTATTTTTCTGTCGAAATTGGTCTTACCCAAAGTAATTTGCTGCCCACTTCCAGAACAGTCAAAAGAAGCAGAAAAGAACCAGCTAAGGGGATCTGGATCACCTGAGGATAGTGTATAACAGCTACCTCCATCGGGGATAGAAGCATAGCCTTTGCGGTCCCTATAAACTCTTACCTGCTCGATATTTTGCTGGACTAACTTCGTAGCCTGAGTATTATTTTTGGCCGTCCTTGATGCTTTCTGGACAACCAAAGTCGTAGTCACCAAAGCCACAGCCAAACCGACAATAACAGCCATGGCGATGACAACCTCGATGAGAGATTGACCGAGAAATTTGGTATCTGGTATCTGGTATCTGGTATCTGGCTTATTTTTGCTCATTAACTTCTCCTGAAGGCTGGACAATAACTTTATAAGTTCCACCTTGGTCTCCGGCTAAAATAATACTAAGCATTTCCTGAGGTAATGAACCCAATAGATCTTTTAGATTTCCCGAATTATCAAGAAAAGGGGGAGTAATTGCCAGCAAAGCATCATGGAATGATGTGTTATGTGTTAAAGGTTGGAATAAAACGTTGATGGCATCCTTTGAAACAGGAGAACTGTTCCCGTATTGTACATCGCTAATTTTAACCCCCCGTGGCAATGAAACAATTTTAATTAGAATATCAGGGTCTTCAATACTATCTTTATTTCTACAATCGCTATTTAACGTATACTCACTCGAACCTTTAACCACGTTCAGGTACCAACCAACCAAAACCGGAGCAGGATCGGTTACTTTGGAACAGTTAGGTGTACTTTTATCCCCACCGAGTGCCTTGTTTTGAATTAGCCTGATGTCATTTTTTAACATACTGGCGGCGCTTTTTAGGCGTTGATTGCGCTCAAATGTTAAAAATGAGGCGGTGATAACGGCAGTCGCGATTCCAAAAACCGTAATCACGATCATAAATTCGATCAGACCAAAACCCTTCCTCATAACATCAATATAGCATTAAATACCAGTTAATAATCTCCTTTGCCCAAAAAAGACTAATCAAAAATCCCAAAGACAAAAACGGGGCAAAGGGAACAGTCTGACCAAAGTGCTTTTTGCCAAGTGTTATAAGAAAAAGTGAAATAATTGCTCCTATTAAAAACGCCAGAAATATGGCCAGCACCGACTCTTTTAGGCCCAAAACCATGCCGATCAAAAAACCAAGCACCACATCGCCTTCGCCCATGCCCCGGCCGCGAGTTAAAATAACAATCACCAGAAAAAAAACAGCTGTGCCAAATGCTGCCGCTACACTTTGGACAAATTGACCTGATGTTAGAAAAAAATAATTATAAAAAAGCGCGAGCAGTGATGCCAAAAAAACCAAAGTTGTCGGTACTAGCGAGAATTTAAAATCAACAACCGCCACCACGATTAAAATTGATATGAGAAAAAAATAGTAGAGTAGAGTAGTAATCGTAAGCTGGCCACTTACTGTCAATATAAGAAATGAGAGAACAAAAAGTAAGCCTGTCACCGTCTCTACAATTGGATATTGCCATGAAAGTTTTTTTCGACAATGCCGGCATCGGCCAGAAAGCGCCGTAAAACTTAAAATGGGAATAAGATCGACTACCCCAAGCGTCGCGCGGCAGTAATCGCAATAAGACCTGCCGAGTATCGACTGGCCTTGAGTAGTCCTGTCAATAACCACATTCAAAAAACTGCCAACGGCGGTTCCTAGAATAAAAAAGAGAATAAGAAATAAAACCACTAAATCTAAGAATAGCCAAATTTAAAAACTGGCGCAACTAAGGGGTGCACAAAACGGGAGTAAGAGGTTGTGCTTTGCCGGTTGATGATTGCCAACACCATACGCTATTACCATTTTGAGGGTCATTAAGGGTCCATGAAAGCTTTGCCCGGCTACAAACAATCGTACCTCCGTCACACGTCCCTCCATCCTCGGCAACTGCCGCGTATCCACTCCCGTATGTACCACTATTAGGAGGGGTAGGTAAAGATTTAAGATCTTTGTTATTGACAACCTCTGAAAGATCCACGGGGTAGGTTTGTGGTTGATGCGTGGTAAAGTAGACTCCGAGCCCAGTGGCTATTTGGTCAATATCAGCTTTAGTCCTAGCATCTTTGGCCTGATTTTGGCGTTTTGCCGGATTAATTGCCATGAACGCCACCAAGGCTAATATTCCCAAGATTGCAACAACAATCAAAAGCTCGATTAATGTAAATCCATGTTGCCGACACATAATAACTTAACTCTTAAAAGACTTATTGTTAAATTATCAGTTTGCCGGACAACCTACAGCGGCAGTCACAGGCTGACCCTTACCGGTTGATGATTGCCAACACCATACCTCATCTGTTGCAGTCTTATCAAATAATGGCGCAGAAACGCTTGCAGATATACATTGAGCTGTTGCCGTACCATCACAAGTCGCTGATGGGTTTACTGCATATACGTACTCGGCACCGGCTCCAGCAGGAGGTGTTGGAACCTTCACCAAATCTTTATTTTCTTCGAGTTTTAGCAAAGTAAGCGGGTAAGATCCTTGACCAGGTGAAGTAAAGTATGCCTGAAGTCCTGTTGCAATTGATCCAACATCAGCTTTAATATTTGCATCTTTAGCCTGATCTTGTCTCTTTTTCGGATTGACTGCAACCAAAACAGCGGCTGCCAAAATTCCCAGAATAGCAATGACGATTAAAAGCTCAATTAATGTGAAGCCCCTGAATAATTTCTTTCGGGCAGGAATAACCATAAAAATTTATTCACCTCCTCCTGAGGATAAACTTTTCAAATTTCCTCTTCTATTTAAGTATTGGGGATAAGTTAACTGTTGTCAAGATACCTAACGTGAAACAGGAAACAATAAACTGGAAACATGAAATACTTCACAAGCTACCACCACTTAGTCTCTGTTCAGTTTATGGTTTCAAGTTTAAGGTTTAATGTTTCGAGTTACCTCAAAGATTTTGAGAACCCGCCTAATTGATTTGCGATTTCTGACGCTTTAATCATTAGATTTTTAAAAACCTCCTCATTTACAAGTTTTTCGCCAAAAGCCACGTCAATACCCGCTGCGCACTCATTTATTGACCCTAAACTATTTTTAATGTAACGGTTAAAATCTCTGTCTGACTTCTTGGCTGAACCCTCTGCTAGATTAAGAATTACAGAAAGAGCGCTTCTTCTCATCTGGTCTCCCAACTCCCAATATTGCCTAGGAAAGTTAGCAGTTATCCTAACAATCTCATGATAAAATTTTTTTGCGTCTTTGTAGACCTTAAAATTTAAGAATCTAAAATTTACTGTGTCTGGTTCCAAGTTTATAGTTTCTAGTTTCCAGTTAGAATTGCGCTGTCAAATTGTAGATCGGCAGGATAATAGAAAGCACTAAAACACCAACGCCCGCACCCAAAATCACTAAAATTACCGGCTCGAGTGCCGTTGTTAAATTTCGAATCAAATTCTCGCTTTCCGCTTCAAAGTAAACAGAAAGTCTAATCAAGACCTCGTCCATCTTACCTGTTTCCTCACCAACTCTGATCATTTGCCCGATAATCGGCGGAAAATCGGGACTGGCAGCCAGCGGTTGATAAAGCGGCGCACCACGCTCCACCCGGGAAATTGCAAATTCAATACCTTCCTTATAAGTAGGAGCGGCCAAAAGATCGGCCACCACTTTTAGGGCAGTAATAATTGGGATTCCACTACCGATTAAAAGTCCAAGCGTGCGCGTGAATTGAGCTAAAATTAAGGTTTTGCGGATTTTTCCCCAAATGGGCAACCATAAAACAAATTTTGAGACAATCTGGCCGCCCCTGACTGTTTTGGAATATGTCCTAAAGCTATAAGTACCGGCTATTACCATCATTATTAAAAGCCACCAGAACGACCTCATGAAATTAGACATGACAATTAAAATTCTCGTTGGAAGCGGCAGGGCTGCTCCGATTTCAGTGTAAAGACTGGTCAGTTTGGGGATTACAAAAATCATCATAATACTCATTACGATAATCATAACCACAACCACAATTGCCGGATAAATAAAAGCGCCCCGGGTTTTCGCCTTAAATTCCCTTTCTTTCTCTAAAGACTCGGCCAGTTTATTTAAAATCTTATCCAAAACTCCGCCGGTTTCACCGGCCTCAACCAGTTTCACATAGATAATGTCAAAAACTCTGGGATGTTTGGCAAAAGCCGCCGAAAGCGACGTACCGCCTTCGACATCAGCCACAACTTCTGCAAGTACCCGCGCAAAATGCTTATTTTTAGCCTGTTTTTCCAAAATTACCAAGGCATCGGTTAAAGGAAGACCTGCTGAAATCATTGTCGAAAGCTGTCTGGTAAAACCCACAATTTCAGAGGAAGAAACTCCGCCAGTCTTAGGCAAGACTTTCTCAATAGTTATAGAACCTTGGGCATTGCGTTCTCTAACCTCAATCGGCACCAGCCCTTCGCCTTGAAGAGTGGTTACCAAGGCTTTCTCGTCAATTGCTTCGACTTCGCCGGTAAACTTTTTGCCGCTTAAATCCTTGGCTGTATAACGGTAAAGTGACATAATCTAGACGCTAGTCACTAGTCGCTAGGAACTAGTGTTGTTTCCCACTAAGCGATCCAATTCCTCCGGCCTAATGCAGTAACTTTTGGCAACATCCAGAGATACCCTGCCAGAACGAACCAAATAGGCCAAAGAGGCATCAAGTAGAATCATGCCTGCTTCACCCGAAGTTTGAATAATATTGTCAATCATGTGACTCTTGGCCTCTCTAATTACCGTCTGCACTGCACCACTGGTCAAAAGAATTTCTACGGCTGGCAATCTTCCACCACCTATTGCTGGAACCAACCTCATCGAAACAATAGCTGCAATTGTCTCGGCAAGTTGCAACCGGACTTGGGCCTGTTGATTTTGGGGGAAAACGTCAATTATTCGGTCGACCGACTGGGCAGCCGAATTGGTGTGCAGAGTGGCAAAAACCAAATGACCAGTCTCGGCGATGGTAATTGCCGAGGCGATTGTTTCATAATCGCGCATCTCGCCAACCAAAACCACATCAGGATCCTCTCGAAGAGCCGATCGCAAAGATATTTCCCATGAATGAGTATCCAGATGCATCTCTCTTTGGGAAATTAGGGATTTGCCTTTAGGGTAAACATACTCAATCGGATCTTCAATCGTCACTATGTGTACCGCGCGTGTCTGGTTAATTTCATTAATTACCGAAGCCAAAGTCGTTGACTTGCCGTGACCGGTCGGTCCTGTAATCAAAATAAATCCTTGACGAAGTCTAGCAAAATTATGCAAAATTTTGGGCAGGTTTAGTTCTTCAATCGTCTTAATGTATGAAGGAATCAGCCTTAAAGCTGCCGCCAGATAACCTTTCTGAAAGTAGGCATTGACGCGAAAGCGAGCCACTTCACCAAGAGCAAAAGAAAAGTCGAGCTCCCTGTTAACCAAAAGCATCTCCTTTTGCTCAGGGGAGAGAAGCTCAAAAACCAGGCTTTCCGTATCCTCTGGTGTCAAGAAAGAACCGGTAACAGGTAATAGTTGCCCGTCAATACGCACCATTGGCGGCATTCCGGTAACCAAATGAAGGTCTGAAGCTTCCTTTTTAACAACAATTTCTAAATACTCTTGGATAGACATGTTTATGTTAAGAGTACCAAAGGTATCAAATGTACCAAAAGTATCAAGAGCTTTTTGTTTTAAGCCTGTGGTACTCGTGATACCCTTGGCGCCCGTGATACCCTTATTCTTCCGCTACTCTCAAGACTTCCTCAACAGTCGTTATACCCTCAATCACTTTCAAAAAACCGTCTTGTTTCATCGTAATCATGCCTTCGCTGATCGCTTGATTGGCAATTGCTTGGACCGGTTCACGAGTAAGAATCATCCTGGCAATTTTTTCTGAAACAACCAATACCTCAAATATACCAATTCGATCTAAATAGCCGGTATTATTACACTCCCTGCATCCTTTACCCACAAAAAAAGTTGGGGGGTTACTTTTTTCAAATTTATAAAGATCACCTAAAGTTTTTTTAATTTCTATAAATATTTCCTCAGACGGAGCTTTAGCAATTTTACAAGCCGCACAAACTCTACGCACAACCCGCTGGCCGGCAACACAGGTAACCGTTGAAGCAATTAAATAAGGTTCTGCCTGCATATCCAACAGTCGGGGAAGAGCTCCGGCGGCATCGTTAGTGTGCAGAGTCGAAAAAACTAAATGACCGGTTAGAGCAGCCTGAATAGCCAAATCAGTAGTTTCAGAATCGCGAACCTCTCCAACCATAATAATATTAGGGTCTTGCCGTAAAAATGAGCGCAGTCCAGAAGCAAAGTTTAATCCCGCCTGAGTATTTACCTGAACCTGATTAACCCCCGGTATTTGATATTCAATCGGATCCTCCAAGGTCATGATATTAACTTTTGTCGAATTTAACTTTGAAAGAATCGAATACAAGCTAGTCGTTTTTCCCGAACCGGTTGGACCACAAATCAGAATAATTCCGTGTGGTCTGGCAATATTTTCATCTAAATGTTTAAGCGCGCTGCCGCGAAGCCCCAATTCCGGCAGTGTCGGCACGCCACCGGTTTTCTTAAGAAGCCTCATTACCACTTTCTCTCCATAGGCGGTAGGCATTGTTGAAAGCCTCAAATCTAACTCTTCTTGGCCGACTTTAAAGTTAAAACGGGCGTCTTGGGGTAAGCGTTTTTCGTCAATCTTCATATTACCCAAAATTTTAATTCTGGAAACTATCGCATCATGAATGCGTCTTGGTAAAATCAGCTTTTCATGCAAAATTCCGTCGATTCGATAACGAATCCTAGTTTCATTCTCGAGTGGCTCGATGTGGATATCAGAGGCTCTGACTTTAATACCATACTCAAGAAGTGTCGAAACAATCCTGGCAACCGGAGCTTCACCCAAAATTCCGGAAACTCCGGTTTGAATTGCCAAAGGCGTAGTCAGTCCCGGCGCCGCTTCTTTTAAAGCTTCACCGACTTCAAAAGAAAGACCGCGGCTGTATTGTTCTGCTATCGCCCTTTGAATTGAACCAACAGTAGCCATATACGGCCGAACAGCCAGACCAGATTTTTTCTCGATAAACTCTAAGACTTGCAAGTCTAGGGGGTCTGACATGGCTACTGATAACGTTTCGCCTTCCCTGGCAATCGGAATAACTATAAATCTTCTGGCCACCTCTTCAGGTAGATAAGCTAGAACTTCAGGAGAAATTGGCTGCTGCGAAAGATCAACATAAGGCACACCAAGTACGTCACTCTTGGCTGCGGCTAACTGTTCATCAGTTACCCAACCCATCTGCGTTAAAATTTTCTCAA
Organism: Candidatus Curtissbacteria bacterium RIFCSPLOWO2_02_41_11; assembly: GCA_001775055.1. Classification (GTDB taxonomy): domain Bacteria; phylum Patescibacteriota; class Microgenomatia; order Curtissbacterales; family GWA2-41-24; genus GWA2-41-24. Next base: position 23,934 of record MFBU01000009.1, on the reverse strand, counting down.
CAGATTCCTGTCTTCTTTTAGCCTCGTTCTTAACAAAGCTAAGTTGCTGGGCAGTCAGTAAACCACGGAATTCTAAAACATCTTCGATAAATGAAGGTTTTGCTTTAGTCTGAATATCTCTCTTAATGTTTGCGCCTTGGGCAGAATCAGCCATGATAATTCAGTTCTCCTTACTTTTAGGTGCCATAAAATGGCTAGACGCTAAACGCTAGCTCATATCTTGACTCTAATTTGATCATAACAAATCTCGGATATAAATTGGAAATATTAGTCCAATCACTGTAAAATCAAATTTGCAATGAAGACAATATTCCAAAGCTATTTAATCATCGGAGATCAAATAACTAGGCGGAGCGAAGCCAAAGATCTTGCCAAAAGCTTTGGTATCAACCTTCTGAAAACTTCCCCGGATATTTTTATAATTGAGCCGCAAGGCCAATTTATAACCATTGATCAAGTTCGAAATCTTAAAAGACATATATTTCAAAAACCGTTAAAATCTAATTTCAAGTTTGTAATTATTGAAGAGGCAAACAAGCTGACCGATGAGGCTCAAAACGCCCTTTTAAAAATCCTCGAGGAGCCTCCGGCATCTGCCATTATTGTTTTGGAAGCCGACAATAAACAACAATTTTTGCCGACAATTCTCTCAAGAGTAATTATTAAAAGGGCCAAACAACCCAAGCTATCAGCTAGTTCGGATTTTAATATTTTGGACGAATCAGACACTTTAGCCGCTATTGAAAAAATTGTCCAAGTTGAAAACCCAAGTATCTGGCTAAGTAGCCAAATTCAAATGGCTTACACAAAACTCTTAAAAAAAATAGGTGGAGGAAATTCGAACTTTACGCCAGAGGATCTTGCCGAAATAATCGAAAAAAGCGCCAAGGCTAAGACAATGATTGAGGCTAATGTCAACGCCAAATTCGTTCTGGCAAATTTGTTTTTTCAAATAAATTCTCTTTAAATAAAGTCACTAAAATAGCTTCAAAACAGCTTGCAATTGCCAAACCGTTTCTGATAAAATTAATTAATGTATCAGCTAACCTCTTTTCGATTTTCGCAAATTATTACTAATGACCAAAACTTCCGATAGTTCTTACACAGCTCGTGATATTCAGGTACTTGAAGGTCTGGAACCGGTGCGCAGGCGCCCAGGTATGTACATTGGTTCAACTGACATCCACGGCCTTCATGAACTGGTTAAAGAAATCATCGACAATTCGGTTGATGAAACCCTGGCCGGCTTTGCCCAAAATATCTGGATTGTCCTCGGCCGGGATGAAAAAATAACAGTAGTTGATGACGGCCGGGGCATCCCGGTTGAACCTCACCCCAAAGTCAAAAAATCGACACTCGAGGTCACTATGACCATGCTTCATACAGGCGCTAAGTTCGGAGGTGGAGCTTATAAAATCTCCGGTGGCTTACATGGGGTCGGCGCCTCCGCAGTCAACGCACTTTCCGACTGGATGAGAGTGGAGGTTAGACGCGACAATAAAATTTACTCGCAGGAATACAAGCGAGGTAAACCGACAACTAAAGTTAGTCAAACTACTACAACCCTTATCCCATCAATTTTTAAAACTCCAAAAACAGGTACGACTACGGTTTTCTTACCCGATAAATCAATTTTTTCGACAATTAAAACCGATTTTAAAACCCTGGCCAAAAAAATTAAAGAGAGAGCCTACTTAGTGGCCGGACTTTTTTTCCATTTTTACGACCAAAGAACCAATCAAGAACTTCATTATTATTTTGACGGAGGTATCGAATCATTGGTGCGTCATCTTAACAGAGATAAAAACGCCATTAATCTCAAACCGTTTTATGTCAGTCGTGATTCAAACGGCATTTTAGTCGAAGCCGCCATTCAATATAATGACGGCTATTCCGAGACGATTGAATCCTTTGCCAATGTCATCAACACCGCCGAGGGCGGCACCCACTTAACCGGCTTTCGAATGGCCTTAACACGGGCAATTAATGATTACGCCCGTAAAAACAGTTACCTTAAAGATAAGGACGATAACTTAACCGGCGATGACATGCGCGAAGGTTTAACCGCGGTCATTGCTATTAAAATGAACTCGGAAAATCTGCAGTTTGAAGGCCAAACTAAAACTAAACTGGGTAATGCCGAGATTCAACCGGCCGTTAATCAAGTAGTCAAAGAAGCTATCGATACTTACCTTGAAGAAAACCCGCAAGATGCAAGACGTATCATGGAAAAAGTCATCTTAGCATCCAAAGCAAGGTTAGCAGCTCGTGCGGCCAAAGAAGCGGTTCTTCGAAAGGGTGCCCTTGAGGGTATGACCCTGCCCGGAAAACTTACCGATTGCCAGGAAAGAGACCCAGCGCTGTCCGAAATATATATTGTGGAAGGCGACAGCGCCGGCGGCAGCGCCAAGCAGGGGAGAGACCGCAAGTTTCAGGCAATTCTGCCGCTTCGCGGTAAAATCTTAAACACAGAAAGAGCACGCCTTGATAAAATCCTGGAATTTGAGGAGATTAAAACCTTAATTATCGCTCTGGGCACCGGTATTGGCGATACGGTTAATATCGATAAAATCCGCTATCATCGAGTCGTCATTATGACCGACGCCGATGTTGACGGAGAGCATATCAGAACTCTGCTTTTAACCTTCTTCTTCAGATATTTACCGCAAATAATCGAAAGAGGCTATCTTTATATTGCCCAGCCGCCGCTTTACAAAATTACCTCCGGTAAGGAACTTTATTATGCTTATAGTGATGAGGAAAAAGATCAAACATTAAAAATTAAAACCAATGGCAGATCATCAACCATCCAGCGTTATAAAGGTCTTGGCGAAATGAACCCAGAACAGCTTTGGGAAACAACGATGAATCCAACAAGCCGAACAATGAAAAAGGTCAATATTGAAGATGCTGCCGAGGCCGACCGCGTTTTTTCAATGCTCATGGGCAACGAAGTCCCACCTCGCAAACGCTTTATCCAGACCCATGCGAAAATGGCCACATTGGATATCTAAAATGCCAGAAGTTACAGCCGAACAACCACATTCAGAAACACATACCTTTACACCATTTAAGGACTTAGATACTGATGCCATTCCTCCTGATTTCGCAACAGAACCACAAGTACTACCTGGTATCGGTGAAGCGATCTTCAAGCTTCAAGCAACTCAGCCCGATGATAATCTCAAAACATCTCTTTTTTCGAAACCCTATTGTGTTACTGTAGAAGTCCAATTATCTCCACGACTCACCAGTCGAGAACTAGCCAATTGGCATCAATACCTTGAAGTAAAAGTCACTCTCCTTAATAAAAAAACTCTTCTAGGGTTCCAACAACCAAACCCTAGTAAGCTTGACTTTCAAAAAATTATCTTTGATAGATGGGCTAGTCCGCAGCAATTTGTAGAACAGGAACAATCTGGTCATCCTTCTACCGAACCTAACCCATTAATTGAAGACGCGCCCAATCTTCCTAAAGTTGCGTTTTCGTTTATAGATCTTTCGAAATGAAATTCCTAAAAACTCAGGACTCATCACTCATAACCCAAAACTAATCATGGCTGATATCGGCAAAATCCAGCAAGTCGAAATTATAGATGAAATGCAAAGGTCGTATCTCGACTACGCTATGTCGGTTATTGTTTCCCGCGCGCTGCCAGATGTTCGCGACGGCTTAAAACCGGTTCACCGACGAATCATCTACGCCATGCAGCGAATGGGCACAACTCACAGTGCCCACTACTCCAAAAGCGCCAAAGTTGTCGGTGAGGTTTTAGGCAAATACCATCCCCATGGCGACGCTCCGGTCTATGAGGCGCTGGTGCGCATGGCTCAGGACTTTTCCATGCGTTACCCGTTAATCGATGGCCAAGGCAACTTTGGCTCAATCGATGGTGACCCGCCGGCTGCTATGCGCTACACCGAAACTCGCATGGCTCTCATTACCGAAACTCTGCTTTACGACCTCGATAAAAAAACCGTTGATTTTACCGAGAATTTCGACGGCACTTTAAAAGAGCCGGTATTTTTACCGGCGCTTTTGCCAAACCTTTTAATTAACGGCGCCTCCGGTATCGCCGTCGGTATGGCAACCAACATTCCGCCTCATAATTTGGCAGAAGTCATTGATGCCGCCTGCGCTTTAATCGACAACTCGGAATTATCTGTCGAGGATTTAATGGAACATATTAAGGGACCGGATTTCCCAACTGCTGCCCAGATCTATGACATTTCCGAAATTACAGCCGCCTATGCCACCGGTCGCGGTAAAATTTTAATGCGCGCCAAAGCCGATATTGAAGAAACAAAAGGCGCTAAATTCCAAATAACCGTTTCCGAAATCCCATATCAGGTAAACAAAGCAACGCTTGTCACCAGAATTGCCGAGCTTGCCAAGGATAAGAAACTGGAAGGGATTTCTGATCTTCGCGATGAATCCGACCGTCGAGGTATGCGCATTGTTATCGAACTTAAGCGCGATGCCCGCCCGCAATCGGTTCTAAATAATCTTTACAAGCATACCTCTCTGCAACAATCCTTCCCGGTCAACATGGTGGCTCTTGTTGATGGCACTCCCCAAACACTAACCCTCAAAATGATCTTGAGTGAGTTTATTAAACACCGCCAAAAAGTCATTAAGAGAAGAAGCCAGTTTGAACTCGATGAAGCCAGAAAACGAGCTCATATCTTGGAAGGTTTAAAAATTGCCGTTGACAATATTGATGCCGTCATCGAAACCATTAAAAAAAGCCAGGATCCTCAAGTCGCCAAAGTCAACCTAATGCAAAAATTTAAATTAACCGAAGTCCAGGCTCTGGCGATTCTGGATATGCAGCTCAAAAGGCTTTCGGGTCTTGAGCGGCAAAAAATCGAGGAAGAACTGACCATGACTCTTGAGGAAATTACCTATTTGGAAGATCTCTTGAGTCACCCTGAAAAAATCTTAACAGTCGCCAAAGGAGAACTTTTAAAGCTTAAAGAGCGTTTCGGCGATGACAGGCGCACCCGTGTGTTTAAACAAAAAATCGGTGAATTCTCCGAAGAGGATTTAATTGCCAATGAATCGACTATCGTTACCGTTACCGTGGGCGGTTATGTCAAAAGACAAGATCTTTCTTCTTTCCGCACTCAACGCCGCGGCGGCAAGGGTATCTCTGGTATCACCACCAAAGAAGAGGACACCGTTGCCCATCTATTTGCCGCCTACACCCATGACAACCTTCTTTTCTTTACCAATATAGGCCGCGTATTTCAGCTTAAAGTCTATGATCTCCCTGAAAGTTCCAGAGTTTCCAAAGGGGTAGCAATTGTCAATCTTTTAGACCTGCAACAAAATGAAAAAGTTCTATCGATCTTGCCAGTTAAAAAACAAAAGACTCAAATGACCAGTAATCACAAATATGTGCTGATGGCAACCAAAAACGGCGTTGTCAAAAAAACCGCAATTTCCCAATACGAATCGATTAGAAGATCAGGCATAATCGCTATTAAACTTGCCTCCGGCGATCATCTGCGCTGGGCTAAATTAACAGCCGGCGACAACCTCATTTTTCTGATTTCCAAGCACGGCTTGTCCATTAAATTCGCTGAAAAAGATGTCCGACCAATGGCTCGGGATACCATGGGGGTTCGCGGCATAAAACTAAAACCGAATGATGAACTAATCGGCATGGATGTAATTGATAAAGGAGACGTAAAAGCTGACCTTTTGGTCATTACCGATAAAGGAATTGGTAAGAAAACCCAGGTTTTGGCCTGGCCATTGCAGCTTCGGGGTGGCGTCGGTGTAAAAGCGGCAAACTTAACCGAAAAAACCGGTGAGATTGTCTGCGCCCAAATTCTAACTAAGGCCGATGAAGCCTTAATTTTGACTTCCCAAAAAGGCCAGGTCATGCGGACAACTCTACGGTCTATTCCTAGGCTTACTCGGGATACTCAGGGCGTAATTATTATGCGCTTGTCAGTAGGCGACAAAGTCGCAGCCACCACTGTCATTCAAAAAAAGAAGGAGGATGAGGAGGTAGAAAACGGATCTGTAAAACCCGAATCTTCAAAGGTAGCCGCCCAAACGAAAACCCAACAAAAGCCAAAACCTAAACCAAAAGCAAAAACTAAATCTATAGTCAAGAATAGGCCTAAACACAAACTCAAGATTAAAGCCAAAAAGGCAAAGCCAAAAGCCAAACCAAAAACTAAAACTAGGGTTGTCAAAAAAGTTAAAAAGAGGTAAGGTTGTAACTTAAAGAAATGCCAATAGGCCAAAAACTAAAGTATCCGACAAAAGAAGCCGAGGGGCTTCTTTTTTTTGAAAAATGATGCAAAAAGCAAAATTAATCCTGGAAGACGGAACAATTTTCCATGGTCAAGCTGCCGGCTCCAAACGATCGGTGGCCGGGGAGGTGGTTTTTGCCACCGGTATGGTCGGCTATGACATGAGCCTAACTGACCCATCGTACGCCGGCCAAGTTTTAACTTTTACCTATCCCTTAATTGGCAATTGGGGAGTACCACCTAAAGATTATTGGGAATCCGAAAAAATCCAGGTTGCCGGCCTTGTCATCAGCGATCTGACTATAATTCCTTCTCACTGGCAATCCCAAATGACGCTTGATCAGTGGTTAAAGAAAGAAAATATATCAGCAATTGTTGGTATCGACACCAGACGCCTAACTCAAAAACTCCGAGAAAAGGGAGTTATGCTTGGCAAAATAGTCGCAGATAATCAAAATGTCGATTTTTGGGACCCCAATACCGAAAACCTCGTTGCTAAAGTCTCACCAACAAAACCTATCATTCACACCCCATTTCAAGGAGACTCCTTTAAAGGTATAAAAATTGGCTTATTAAACTGCGGTGCAAAAAGAAATATCCTTCGCAGTTTTCTCTCTCGAGGGGTTACTGTCTATGAACTTCCATGGAATTATGATCCATTTGAAAACAATCTACCAATTGACGGTCTGGTTATCTCCAACGGCCCGGGTGACCCCAAAATGGCCAAAGAATCAATTGCTATTATTAAAAAAGCTCTAGATAAAAAAATCCCCACTTTTGGCATTTGTCTGGGCAATCAACTTTTAGCTCTTGCTGCCAGTGGCAACACTTATAAACTTAAATTCGGTCATCGCGCCCAAAATCAACCAACAATCGAGGTAAACTCCAAACGCTGTTACATCACCACCCAAAATCACGGCTATGCGGTTGACGAAAAAAAACTACCTGATGGTTTCAAAAGATGGTTTTATAATGCTAACGACAACACCAATGAGGGGATTATTCATGAGAAGCTGCCTTTTTTCTCCGTCCAATTTCATCCGGAGGCAACTCCCGGCCCAACCGACACCGAATGGCTGTTTGATTACTTTATGGAGAAATTTAAATGAAAAAAATCAAAAAAGTTCTGCTTCTTGGCTCCGGAGCCCTCAAAATCGGCCAAGCCGGCGAATTCGATTACTCCGGCTCACAAGCCATTAAAGCCTTAAAAGAGGAAAGCATCAAAGTCATTCTGGTCAATCCCAACATTGCCACCATCCAGACTTCTCAAGGCTTTGCCAACACCGTTTATTTCTTGCCAATTGAACCTTATTTCGTTAAGAAAATCATCCAAAAAGAAAAACCCGACGGCATTATCCTTTCCTTTGGCGGTCAAACCGCCTTAAATTGCGGTCTATTACTGGCCAAGGATCGGATTTTTCAAAAATACCAAGTCGAAGTATTAGGAACATCCATTGAAACAATCGAGAAGACTGAAGACCGACAACTTTTTGTCAACACCTTAGATCAAATTAACCTGAAGTGCCCTCAAAGTCAGGCAGTTAAAACCGTCAAACAAGCATTGGCTGTCGCCACCACAATCGGCTACCCGATAATGATAAGAGGCGGCTTTTCACTAGGCGGTCAAGACAGCGGTATGGCTCAAAATCGAAAACAACTTGTGGAAATTGCCACTCGGGCTCTTGCCAAAGTTGGCCAAATCTTAATTGAGGAATATCTCGATAAGTGGAAGGAGGTTGAATATGAAGTAGTCAGAGACAAATTTGACAACTGCATCACTGTTTGCAACATGGAAAATATCGACCCAATGGGCATCCACACGGGCGAATCAATCGTCGTTGCTCCTTCCCAAACCCTTAACAACTTCGAATATCACAAGCTTCGTGAGATTTCTATCAAAGTCATTAGACACCTGGGTATTGTCGGCGAATGCAATATCCAATTCGCTCTGAACCCAAATCCGAAGTGGGATCCAGCTTCTCACTTCTCATCTCTCACTTCCAGCCTCGACTACCGCATCATCGAAGTTAATGCCCGTCTTTCCCGCTCCTCGGCATTGGCCTCCAAAGCCACTGGTTATCCCTTAGCCTATATTGCCGCCAAATTGGCGCTGGGCTACTCACTAACCGATCTTCAAAACTCGGTTACCAAAAAAACCATTGCCTGCTTTGAACCGGCTCTTGATTATCTGGTCGTCAAGTTCCCCAGATGGGATCTTGCCAAATTCTTAAAAAGCCAAACAGAAATCGGCTCCTCGATGCAATCGGTTGGCGAAGTTATGGCTGTCGGTCGAAAATTTGAAGAGGCAATTCAAAAAGCCGTGCGTATGCTTGATATCGGTTTTGAGGGAATTTTGGATGAAAAGGCACCAAAGGTTTCCTGGGCCAAACCAACCCCTTGGCGGATTTTTGCCATCGCCCGCGCTATCCGCCAAAAAACTGCCGTCGAAAAAATTGCCCAAGCCACCGGTATCGATCCATTCTTCCTTTACAAACTTAAGAATATCTGCGATTTTGAAAAAAGTATCAAAGTCTCAAAACAAAAAACTCATGGTACCCCTGATACTTTTAATAGCCGTGATGCTCTTCTTTTAGCCAAACAACTTGGGTTTTCCGATAAACGATTAACAACTTTAACGGGTTCAACGAAAGACAAAATCCGCCAACTTCGACACAAATTCGACATTCATCCATCCGTCAAACAAATCGACACTTTAGCTGCCGAATACCCGGCCGAGACTAATTACCTTTATCTGACTTACAATGGAGAATCAGATGATGTTGTAAGTCAAAGGTCAAATGTCAAAGGTCAAATGTCAAAGGTTATCGTCTTGGGCTCCGGTCCTTACCGCATTGGTTCCTCTGTCGAATTTGACTGGTGTTCGGTCACTTGTGCCCAAACAGCCGAAAGTTGCAATTTTTCGACAATCATTATCAACTGTAACCCCGAAACTGTTTCTACCGACTTTGACATGGCCCAAAAACTCTATTTTGAAGAATTAACCGAAGAGACAATCACAGAAATTTACCACAAAGAAAAACCGAGCGGCCTAATTGTTTCCATGGGCGGCCAAACCCCCAACAATCTGGCCACCAAACTTACCCAAAGGGGCTTGGCAATTTTAGGAACTAAAGTCACTTCAATCGATAGGGCAGAGGACAGAAGCAAATTTTCCAAGCTTTGCGACGAGCTTGATATCGCTCAACCCGTTTGGGCCAAACTTAAAAATGTCGGGGAGGCAATTGTCTTTGCCCAAAAAATCGGCTATCCGGTTTTAGTACGCCCATCATATGTTCTTTCCGGAGCAGCCATGAATGTGGCCTTTAACCCGCAGGACCTTGAAGCTTATCTTTTGGCTGCTTCACAAGTTTCCGCAGAATACCCTGTAGTTATTTCTCAGTTCCATCAAAATTCCAAAGAAATCGAAATCGATGCTGTGGCCAAAAACGGCAAAGTTTTATGTCAGGCGATCATAGAACACGTCGAAAATGCCGGCGTACACAGCGGAGACTCCAGTATGGTTTTGCCCGCCCAAAAGCTCTACACTCAAACAATTGAACAAATCAAAAAAATTGCCCAAAAAATTGCTAGGGAACTTAACATCACTGGTCCTTTCAACATCCAATTTTTGGCCGAAAACAACCGGGTAATGGTTATTGAGTGCAATTTGCGTGCCAGCCGCTCACTTCCTTTTGTCTCTAAAGTCACCGGCATCAACTTTGCCAAATTAGCCACCGAAGCAATACTAGGCATTGACCAGAGACCAGAGACCAGAGACCAGAGACCAGATTATGTCGCGGTCAAAGCTCCCCAGTTTTCGTTCGCCCGTATCAAAGGCGCAGATCCGATTTTGCGAGTCGAAATGGCCTCAACCGGTGAAGTCGCCTGTTTTGGTGATGATATCTATGAGGCCTATTTAAAATCGCAAATAGCAACCGGTGTCTCCTTACCCAAAAAATCGGTCTTTATCTCCCTGGCTGGTGAAGAAAACAAGATCAAATTCCAAGAAGCCGCCAAAACTCTTTTTAAAATGGGTCTTAAAATTTATGCCACGGCCGGCACCGCCCAATTTTTCAAAAACCACGGTATTGATGTTACCAAACTTTATAAAATTCACGAACATCAAAAACCCAATGTCCTGGACTTTCTTTTGGCCAAAAAGATTGATCTGGTCATCAATATCTTTGATCCTTACTTTAAAAAAGAGTTCGATGATGATTATTTAATCCGCCGAGCATCAATTGACTTTGGCATACCGCTACTTGCCAACATGCAAGCCGCTCAGCTTTTTGTCAAGGCAATTTCCCTCAAAAAACCCGCCGATCTCAAAATTCTTCCCTGGAATCAGTATGTAACCTTCAAAAATTAACTCGGGAAATTAACCCCATAGTTGATTTTGGGAATAATCTAGTTTATCATACATTACAATTGGCTGATACCAGACGGTCAGCCATTTTTGATGGGCAATGACCGAAATTGTTAGATTTCAACCAACTGATCAGCGAGAACCCTGGGCTGTTCGTCTGAACGGCGAGTTTGAATCACGGACCTTAGGGGAAATTGAACTTGGCCTTGCCCAAAAGGGAATCCGCTTTGACTTCCAGGAACATTTTCGTGGTTTAGCTAGTCGCTTCCCAGACAGCTCCGCTCTGCTGGTTTTGGAAGGAGGTTGTGGTTATGGTCTTGCCTTAAAAGGATTCAAAAGACTAGAAACAAAAATTGGTAAACCAATCACTACCACCGGAATTACTCTTGCCGAACGCCACATTCCAAAAAATCCCGACTGTGGAATTGACAGGTTAATCATTGGTCCTATTCAGACTTGTTGGGAGAAAGGACTATTCGTCCAAGGTTACCACTTTATCCTAGACCTTTGCGGAGCCGCCTACTATGACCGACAGACTTCAGTTGAAATACAAGGCCAATCAGTTATTCCCATTTATAGTAGGCTGCTCCTGCATGGTGCTTCTGCCCTTATATTTCTTGATTCAATTGAAAAACCAATTAATCACGTCACTCAAATGCGCGCTCTACTGGAAATTTGTCAGCTGCAAATAGTATTCACTGCCGGCAAATTCGTCCTCGTTGAAAAACAATGACCAACCACTTCCCAGCAACAACAGTCAACCAGTCACTCATCTTAATGGCATCAAACAAGAATACTTTGACGTTTTAAAAATAATTTTGCCTATTTATTCCCTGAATGAAAGGCCTTGTGTACGTCTCTCAACTGTTGATTTGTTACATGGGTGTAAATTTGGGTGGTAGAAACATTCTTGTGACCCAAAAGCTCTTGCACTGATCTTAAATCCGCTCCATTCATTAAAAGATCGGTTGCAAATGAATGACGAAGAACATGGGGCGTGGCCTTCACCGGCAAACGGGCTTTTCGCACATATTTGTCAATGATTCGCTGAACAGATCGGGGAGTCAATCTCATCTTCTCCCCATTAACCACAGGTTCCTGATTACCGGCATACCGAATAAAAAGCGGCTTAAAACTATCCGTTCTTCTTGCCAAATACTTCTCCAGCCAAATTTTAGCCCTATCAGAAAGAAAAACCACCCGCAAGCGTTGACCTTTGCCGACAACTCCAAATTCACCTCGCTCTAGATTAACTTGGTCCCGATTCAGCCGACACAATTCCGAAACCCTAAGTCCCGTTGAAAAAAGCATCTCCATGATAACCTTATCACGAATCCCTCGCTCGCTTGATACATTCGGTTGAACCAAGAGTCGATCAACTTGATCCCGATCCAAAAACTTCAAAGAACGGCTTTCGGTTTTGGGAAGCTCAATTTTATCAGGCGATATCACCGGTAAATCTTTTCTTATTAAATATTTAAGAAACGACCGCAAGGCAATAACATAATAATTCTGGGTGACTTTTTTAAGAGGTAATTGGCCGTTCGGGCTGTTGTAATGGGCTAAATACACTCGATATTTGCGGATTAACTCGACTGTTATATCCTGAGGTCGCAAAATCGGAGAATGGTTTTTTGACCAATCAGCAAAATGATTTAAGTAATGCCGGTAATCGCGAATGGTAAGAGGGGAGAGATTGCGCTCAATCTCTAAATACTCTAAAAACTCATCAATCAAAGAGGGCAGATCAAAAGCCATTTTTGTCAGTTGTCAGTTGTCAGTTGTCAGTTGTCAGTTGTCAGTTGTCAGTTGTCAGTTACAATTGTACGACGCTCTCAAAGTAAAAATCAAGAAGTGGGGAAGCTATCCCCAAAATTCTGCGACCCTTCGACTCGTTTCACTCGCTCAGGGTCTTCGACTCTGTGTCCCAAATCCTATTTTCACCAACAACTGACGTAAAGTCGACATGATCAGGGTGAAACTGCTAAAATAACCTTAAATGGCCCAACCTAAATACAAACGCGTGCTTCTGAAACTTTCCGGTGAAACTTTTCTGGGAAAAAGAGAATACGGCATTGATCCAGTCTTTTGCCAATGGCTGGCCCGCGAAATCATCAAGGCGACTAAAAGTGGCGTCCAAATTGCGGTAGTTGTCGGCGGCGGCAATATTTTCAGGGGCGAGCGGGCAGCCGAACATGGTCTTGAGCGCACAGTCGGGGATTATATCGGCATGCTGGCAACCATCATGAATTCACTGGCCCTGCAGGCGGCTTTGGAAAAAGAAAAGCAAGATACCCGAGTTCTTTCGGCAATTGAAGTTAAAGATGTCTGCGAACCTTATGTCAGACGTCGGGCTATCCGCCATTTGGAAAAGGGTAGAGTGGTTATTTTTGCCGGCGGCACCGGCAATCCTTTTTTTACTACTGATACCACAGCTGCCCTTCGGGCCTTAGAAACCAAATGCGAAATTATCTTAAAAGGCACCAAAGTCGACGCTGTCTATGACAAAGATCCCAAAGTTTATAAAGATGCTAAAAAATTAGAAAATCTGACTTTTAAACAAGCCCTTACCGACAAACAAATTGAAGTTCTTGATAACAATGCAATTTCTCTTTGTATGGAACACAAAATTCCGATTCTGGTTTTTGACTTGGGCAAAGAAGGCAATATCGAAAAAGCGGTCTCCGGCCAAAAAATCGGCACCCTGATCTCCTAATATCAACCCATAGTAATCTATTCCAAAATATGCTAAAATTCTTCCTCTATGGAAAGAAGAAGCCTTATACCATCAGAGGCCGAATTTGCAAATTGGCGAAGAGAAATTGACAAAGGCATTAAAAGATCCGTTCGAATCGGTCGAGTCAACCTAGTCATCACTTCATGGCCAAAACCAGCAATAATTGCCTTAAGAATTATGCAGAATAGAGAAGGAGCAAACTGTCATTTTATAGAAGCCGTTCCCAGAACCGCAATAACTATTCCAGAAATCGATGAACCGGATAAGCCCTGGGAAATGGTGGTTGAGTGCAAAGAATTAACTCTTGAACAGGTGGCCAAAGAACTGCCGACATTCTTGTATTTTTTCTACCCTCAAGCAAATGAATTACCAATTCATATTTACCGCTCCCTCAAAGATTTTCAAAAAGGCAATCCAATCGTAATCAGCGAGTTTGAAAACGATCTTGTAACTGTTAAAACCGCCGCTTAGGACAAAACTTTTTTATAGCCGGAAACCAATAGGGAAATATCAAAAGGTCTATAGCTAAGCTTTCTCACCACATCCTCAACTTCATCGCTGACACCTCGTGCAAATAACCCTCGCAAAAACTTGCCGGCTTTGGGGTTTAAAAACCATTTTTGACCAAATTTGCGCTTCAAATAATCTTTAATCTGCGCCGCCCCAATCCAAGCCCGCAAATAATCGGCACTGTAAAAACCACTATCCATGTCAGAAAGCCAGTAGATCTTTTTGGTTATAAATCCTGTTAAGTTCTGTAAATTTTTAGCATAGAGAGCCGGACCCTTAGCAATTGCATTCTGCGAGAACATCTCATATTCATATGAGAATTTGCCCAGGTATCGCCTCAGCATCATCAAATTGACAAAATAAGCCTGTTTCTGAATACGCTGGGCGCTATTTGCAGAAACATTCAAAAATGTTGAAAGCCATAGGGGATTAAAAACTAAATCTTCAAGAATAAAAGCATAAGTTTCGGTCAATGCTCCGGAGCGAGAAAGTGTTTTTAAAGCATAAGGAAGTTTGGTATCAACCGCTGCTCCATGAAGCGCATGCCCGCCTTCATGAAACATCGCTTCAAAATCCTGCTCGCCGCCAATTGGTTTAATAACCAAGTGAACTTCTTGCGGCGGCTTTGGCCAGTAACAAACTGCCCTTGGATTCTTTCGCGGTCTGTCCTTATCATCAATTTTAACCCTTGATAGTAAATCGGCCAGTCCCAGGTCATTTGCAAACTGCAAAAAGGTCGAGACGACTTTTTCCTTCGGATAAAGGTTATCAAACATCGAAAGTGATCTAAGATAAACCATGTGACAAGATCGAAGATTTTTAAAGGACCTTCCTAATATCTCTTTTGACACTTTCTCAATTGTTCGCTGCCAAAGATTATCAGTTTCTTTTTTAATTTTGTCAGCTATCTTGTTAAAGTTTGCGTAATCCATTTTCTTGGCTTTGGCATAAAAAGCAAGGTAATTGCCATAGCCCAAATTTTGGATAAGTTTTACTTCAGTGTTTAAAAGTTCTAGCTGTTTTGGGCTTATTTTGGTTATTACATAGTCAATCGCATCACTATATAGTTCGCGTTGATCAAAAACTGGCTCTTTGGCTATTTTCGGACTAATTTGGAAATAGGCAAGTTCCTCATTTCTAACCTTGACTTTAGCTTGTGAAAAGTAAGTTTTGATGCTGTCATCCAAGACTGCTGTTTTAAGACCAATAAAACTGCCCGCTATTGTAAAGTAAATCCGCTGTAAAATCTCACGAGTTTTGGCGTTGCCGGTTTTATTAATTTGTTTTTTAAGACCGTCAAGAACTTCCCTAGTAAAAAGATTTTGATACTTCTTATAAATCTTTGAAGTCTCGGCTTTTTCTTTTAAACCAACCCGAACCAATCGATCTTCGGTTTCCAGTTCGTAAATAAATTTTGAAAGCTCCGTCTCTATATTTTTAACATCCATAAGTTTTAATTTTAGGCTTTCCAACAAGCTTTTTCAAGTTCACCAAGCCTATTATTGCCCTTTTAACGGCCGTTTTATATTAATTAGATATTTCCCACCATTATTTTAATTAATTTAAGAGCAAAGAGAATCTAAAATACGCAAATAAAAACAAATAGGGGATAAATGGAACAAACTGGATAAGTTAAAAATTAAAAGTTAAAAGTCAAAAATAAAGAAACAACAATAATATAACTAGAAACCTGAAACTGGAAACCAGAAACCAAAATTGAGCTTCGCCTGCTCTCTCGGCCTCAATCTATGTCGCAAAAGTATCATTGTGCGACGCATAGGCGACGGCAACATTATCCCTTATTCTGTGGGGAGTAATGGTGCAAAAGATGTAGAAAAAAATGTTAAAGGTTAAATGTCAATTGTCAATTGTGTCCTAAAAGACCCCCTCCCCAAAAACCCTCAAAAACAGCACTTTAGCCATTAGCATTCATGGTCATCGCTTGCTAAAATTGCCAAATTGGACAACTTATAGAGGATAAAGAGCCTCATAGTCCTCTATATTTATACCTGATTTATACCTGACTATATCCTTTTAGCCGTGTAATTAAAACCTTATAGTTGATAATCTATAGCTTGATCAATTTTTCACGCTTTTTTTCTTCTCGTTTTCACGAAATGTATCAAACTATATCACTTCGCTTTCGCTCAGTGTAAACCTATACCCCCTACTCCGCCTCCTCTATCATATTTTTTTTGCGGGAATTTTTTATAAATTGAAGCTAAAATTTTAGAAGTTAGGATTTAGAAATTAGAAATTTGTTAAATTCTTCTCTTCCCCAATTAACACTATAGGGCTTGACTTAGTCAAACCTATGTGCTAAAATCCGCTTCTAAAATGGTACAAGAAAGAGCCATCGGCGAAATTGCTTTCGAAAATTTGTCAGCCTTTCTTGGATCCAAAAGGTTCAGAAAACTTTCCGATACGGTTTATAAAATAGTCAACGGTTATACAAAAGATTTAGAAATTGACGAAGACTTTCAACGTATTTTCCCCGCCCCCGCTCCAATCAAAGAAAAATTGGGGTATGAGCACTATAGAAACGGGGAGGTCAAGTTTGACGAGAAACTCCGTGACTTTGTAAACAGCATCTTGAACCAAGAAGGCAAAGATTGGCCAGCAGAAAGAAAGTCACAATTTGTCCGCTGGACATGTAAAAGTGCTGTCAGTTCTTTGCTGATCCATATTATAGCTAGACAACTCTTCTCTTGCAAAAACCCACGAATTACTGAATCATTGTTATTAACAGCCAGAAGAACGCTTCTATTTGGAGCAGAATCTACCCAACAAATTCAAGGAATAACTATTGATCGACAATGGTTAAATGAGCTCACTTCAGAAGTAATAGATTTGAGGAACATCCATCAATTGCTACAACCATCGACATTAAAAGGAAAGCTAGAAAGATTTGTCCATCGACCCCCAATAGAAAATTAAAGCCTACAACCGATTACACATCTCGCGTGGTTGATGTTGATACCAACTTGACACCGTGGATTACTTTGGAAATTAGAAATTGAAAATTGGAAATTGAAAATTACCAAGCGAAGCTTGGTTCACCCTCCCCATCTGGTAGTCATCAGAATAATCACAAAAACCACCAAAGCAACCGCCACATGCTCCCAGACTACTCTTTTTTTTAATTTCTCCTCAAAATCCAACCTGGAAAGCCCCAGCAAGACATACATAATAGTTGCCAAAGCGAGTGCCCCGTTTATCGGCGCAATCGGCCAAAAAGAAAGAGTAAGTATAACTTGCGCCGAAACAAAGGTAAAAATAACAGCGTAAATAAAAACTTTTTTGGAGATAAATTCCTCAAGTTCATATGACCATAATCCAACCAGATAAAGCGGAAAGACAATAGCAATTGTCCCAGCAACTAGCAAATAAAACGGCAAGTGAAAAGAAAATAAAACATTGGCAAGAAAAAAAGTGGCAATCAGCGAAAACAAAAGGCCAACAGCATGCGCTGCGCGAAGCAAAGCAATAGTTCTAATTGCCGCCACATTATAAATATTGGAAGTAAGCATCAAAAGATAGACCGAAATCCCAAATAAAAATGCATATGGCACCCTGGTCAACCACCTAACCGGCAGCAAAAAGTAAAATAAGGAGGCTCCAGCCACAAAATAGATCGGTAAAAGCAAAAGTAAAAAGTACTTGATACCGGAAAGTTCTCCCCAAAGAGAAAAAACGGCCAAAAAAACCGTGGCAATCGCCATGAAGCCCATTACCTGATATCTAATATCCTCGCCCACTGTTTGCGTTGCCAACAAAATAACCGTCAGAAAAAAGGACATCAGTATTAACTTCTGTCTTTTGGTAATCTCGTATGAAGTTATTTTTTTGAAAGTTTTGCGAAGATTCTCAAAGTTAGTCACTTCCCCACTTCCTCCTATCGACTAATGTCTAATGCTAAACGACTAATGCTTGGATTTTAAGGCGTTAGTCGTTAGTCTTTTAGCCTTTAGCGACCTTAATCGCATGACAGATCGCCACCGCCAGCGCATCGGCAGCATCATCTAAATATCCATTGGCAGGCTTTTTCAATTTTCGCTTCCCCAAAAACTTCATCACCGATTTTTGGACTTGTTTTTTGTCAGCCCGTCCACTGCCGGTTAAAGTATGTTTTACATGAAGTCCCTGATATTCAATCACTGGTAGCCTATAGCCTGCGGCAGTCGAAAGAACTACCCCTTTAGCCTGCCCTACTGTCATTGCTGTTTTGGAATTAATTCCGAAGAACAATTGTTCGACAATAACACAATCAGGTTTATATTGTCTCAAAAGACTTTTAAGCGCTTTTTGGATAATATATAGCCTCAGAGGCATTTCCTTCTCCTTTGGGGTAACTATACACCCATAATCGATCAGTTCAGCTGCCGGCTTCGACATTGATTTCTGACTTTTTATAATCCCATAACCAGTAGTAGCTGTACCGGGATCAACTCCAAATATTACCATATTTGTAAATCCGAAATTCTAATTTCGAAACTCGAAACAATTTTTAAAATCCAAATTCTCAAAATACAAAATTTCATACTATTTAATTTGTACTTTTGAATTTAGATCATTTGAATTTGTTTAGGATTTCGTGCTTCGGATTTCGAATTTTTATTTTCTCGGTCTTGGTCCATCATACTCAATATCTTTTTCATTTAGTCTTCTCACCGGCTTCTCTCTTAATGCCTCCTCAACTACATGGGCCACCAGACCAGGTGTTCTGGCGATAATAAAAACGCCTTTGCCGACTTTGGGATTAAAACCCATCTCCAAAAGTAGTGCTGCAAAAACGCCGTCAATATTAAGAGGTAAGAGTTTTACCCCTTTGGATAATTCACTTTCCAAATCCACTGCGAACCTAACATATTTACCCCAAAAACCGAACTCTTTGGCGAGTTCTAAAAGTCTTTGAGTCCTGGGATCAACAGTATAAAGACGGTGACCAAATCCAGAAACTCGAACGCCCGTTTTGGCAAAATCCTCAACCAATTTTTTGACTCCAAAAGGCTGATACTTCTTAAAGTTCTCCATAGCCATCTCGATCGCCCCACCATGATATTCACCAAATGCCAAGACCCCTGCTGCTACCGCCGCCTGCAGAGGACTGCCACCCGAATAAACATTGCGGGCAGCAACCACCGACGCCGGCTCGACTCCGTGATCAATAGCAATTGAAAGCATCGCGTCTAACATCTTCTCGGAATTTTTGTCCGGCATCTCCCCTTTCAAAATAAGGTAGATAGTACGGGCAAAAGAGCTATTTCCGGCAAGTTTGTTTAAATCATAACCGTAAACATGGGGTTTACCGTCAATATGAGTAGTAATTGCAGTTCTATATTGCTTAGACATATTCCAACTTAAGTATACCTAATTACCTCCTTACCTACCAACCTACCTACCCGACTGCCTTTTTAATTAAATCTGGTATTTCCTCAAAATTCTCGGCAACAATTGCACCAGCATCTCTTAATGCCTTAATTTTTTGAGCCATTGTTGACTCCATCCCCACGATTGCCCCGGCATGGCCAAGACTGGTATCGCGCGGTAATTTTTCGGCAAATTTGCCAGCCAGAAAAATGATAAATGGTTTAGTAAATTTCCCTTCCTCGATTAACCTTGCCACTTCAATTTCGCTTGAGCCCCCGACTTCCCCAAAAGCGACAACTGCTTTTGTATCTCGATCTTGCTCGAACTCGATCAATAAATCAGAAAAGGTTGTCCCAACAATCAAATCGCCGCCAATACCCACCACCGTCGACTGACCAAATCCAGAATTGGTAATTAGAAGTCCCAATTCTGAACACATACCACCAGATCTGGAAATAACGCCAATAGGACCTTTACTAAAAACGTTATCTGGAGCCGGCCCGCCTATCGAGCCGATTTTACCTTCTCCCGGTGAAATTGCACCAACCGAGGCCGGCCCCAAAACCCGAACCTGATTTTTGACAGCCAGTGATAAAACTTGACAAACATCGAAAACCGGCATTTTTTCTACAAAAATATGGACCAGCGCAATTTTAGCCTCAATCGCCTCCATCGCCGCTGCGTGTGCCGAAAGAGGCGGTACATAAACCATCGCCACATCAACCTCACCGACAGTTTTAATCGCCTCACTAACCGAATTAAAAACCGGCACCGTATCTATCTCTTGCCCACCCTTGCCAGGCGTCACCCCAGCGACTACTTTCGTGCCGTAATCCAACAGCTCGGAAGTAACCTGAACTCCGGAGCGGCCGGTAATTCCCTGAATTAAAACTCTAGTTTCTCTATCAACCAAAATAGCCATATACTTATATTTGTATAATTAGTATGAATTCGTATATTAGCATCGATACCAATATACTAATGGATACTAATGATACGAATCGATTCGGCTTTCGTGCTTCGGGTTCCGAATTTTATAATCGTTTGCTAACTCCACCATCTTTTGGCAAGCCACCGAAATCGGCGTTTCCGGTCCAAAAAGATGAATATCAAAACCCTCACGCCTGGCAACTTTTTTGATCATCTCATAAGCCTCTTCCTGTCTTGGCCCTCCGCGCCTGATCACAATCGGGTAAGTTGGCTTTGGACGCACTTGGCGCAATCCCTCAATAAAACCTCTCAATGTCTCATAAATATCAGTAAAGTTGGCTACCGCCCCAGCTACCAAACAACCAGATAAACCCTCACGATCCAAAGCAATCTTAGTTAACTTCTGAACTTTTTCAGCCGGCGGATTACCCGAGTATTCGGTGTAATTGGCAGGCCGTCCACCAGCATCAATCACCGAATCCATCACCAAAAGCGAGGCGCCTCCACCAGACGCCAAGACAACAACATCCCCGTCAAATTCGATAAAAGTTGAGCCGGCCGACCCGCGGTAGTCATCCTCGTCAATCTTTTTGGCCAGTATCTCACGATCCGTGGGAATTGCCGAAATCGCTCCTTTTGGCAAAATGTCCAAATCCCGATGGCGCAAAAGCCCCGCGTCGTCAAGAATTATTTTGGCATCGATTGCCATAAGGTAACCATCAGCTGTTAAACCAATCGGGTTAACCTCAATCAGGCGCAAGTCATAGCGACTAAAAGCATCCCAAAGTCGTAGGGCAAAATCTGCAAGAACTGTTTTATCCTGCTCAAAGAATTTGGCTAAATCCTTGTCTTTTGGGCCGGAAATTGGATCGATATCAAAAGTTTTTATTAAGCTGGGATCTTTTTTTTTGATTTCTTCAATATCTATCCCGCCCTGAAAAGAAAAAATTAGAAATGGCAGTTTTTTGACGGTATCGTAAGTAATAGACATGTAATATTCCTTTTTAATTTCAACTTTTTGGGAAAGACTAACAAAACGCACCTTTTCGCCCATAAAATCCTGGCCGAAATGTTCTTTGGCAAATGTTAACAGCTGTTTTTCTTTTGTAAAAAATTTGACTCCACCTGCTTTGCCCCGACGACCGGTGAGGACTTGAACCTTGGCAACAATCGGAAATTTAAGCCTTTTTCTGGCCTGCTTGACCTCGTCAATACTTGAACAAACAATAAAAAAGGGACTCTCGATCCCGGCTTTTGCCAAAATTCGATGCCCTTCAAATTCGTAAAGCTTCATGAGTAATTTAAGATAGCTTTTTCTTAACCTCTGCCGGCACTCCCGCAACTAAAGTTTTTTCTGGTACATCCTGTTTAACTACTGCTCCTGCTCCGGTTTTAGCACCCTTGCCTACTTTAACCGGTGCCACCAAAACCGTATTAGCACCGATAAAAACCTCGTCTTCAATAATTGTTTGATGCTTGCTAACTCCGTCAAAATTGGCAGTTAAAGTACCGGAGCCAATATTGACGCGTTCTCCCACCGTTGTATCGCCCAAATAGGCTTGATGGCCGATTTTACTTTGAGAACCGACTGTCGACCTGACCATTTCCACATAATTACCGATATGCACACCTTTACCGATTTTGACATCACCGCGCAAATGCGAAAATGGGCCGATGTCAACATCATCCGCAATCTGGGACCCTTTAACTACCGAAAAGAAAATGACACAATCATCACCAATAACGCTATCTTGAATAATTGAATTTGGCCCAATTTCACAGTTTTTGCCAATTGTGGTTTTTCCCAAAATGGTCGTGTTGGGATAAATCGTCGTGCCTTCACCGACCTTAGCTTGTTCATCAATATAAGTAGTTTTGGGGTCAATAATCTGGATTTTGTGATCTTGCTTTACCATGAGGATATTTTAACAGATCAACCTTCTTGCTGATACTTTGCCTTCACCAATTTAAAACCTCGGGTTTTGACTGTTAGCAATTCAAATTGGCTCTTCTGATCATTCAGTTTATTGCGCAGTCTAGCCACTAATCTATCAATGGTCCAATCGGAAACACCCAAATCCTCATATTCCCCCCAAACCACCTCGACAATTTTCTCCCGTTCACAAAGATTGCCAAGATTTTCAAAAAGTAGCGAAAACAAAAGGTTTTCCTTTCTGGTCAACTCCACGCTCTCCTCTTGCTTCTCTCGTCCATTTTCGCGCATATAAGATGCCAACAAGGGACTAAAAACAGAAAGTCCTCCTTGGTCTACAACCAATCCCGTTTCCCAAAGATACTTGGCTTCTTTCCTATCATTAGACGTGATTTTCTTGCCGCCAGCAACATCAGCAATTATTTTTTCCTCAACATCTGTAAGACTTTCCCAAATTTCCTCGGATTGCAAAGAAATACGCTCATCCTCTAGAATCAAACTCAAGATATTATCAACAGTAACCTTCATTTCACGGCTAAGTTGATTAAAAATTATCAAAGATAAATAAAGATATTGGGCATGGCCGCCGGAAATTTTAATTAAGCTTCGAGCTGTCTTGCCGCTAGTTCTGATTCGGTATTTCTTGCTAATTTGGCGCAGTATAATTTTGGAATCTTTTTCGTTTGCCGGCTTAAGATACATCACATGCGAAAAAAGGGACAGCAATTTTTCCTCGAAAGCTTGCGGTGACAACCGGGAAATTGAGCGAAAACTGGTAAAAATAAAACAAAGCTTTTGGCCTGTTGACTCCCGCAGTCCCTGTAAGTTTGCAAAAAAATCGGCCGTTGCTAAATTGCTGATGCGGTCAAAGCGAAGAAAGAAAATTGTCGGGAAAAACCCAATTTTAACAATTTGACTCAAAACTTCTCTTAAGCTCTCGATAGTTAAAAAGAGATCTTGCGATTGAATCGCTGATAAAAAAAGCGTGTTGGCGTGTTTTTTGATTTTTTGATCAATAGCAACTTTTTCAAGAAAATCAACGACTCGTTTTAAGGTTAAAATCCAGAAGGCAAAAAGTTCGATTTCGACCAAATCATTAAGATCAATCGGGATCAATAAATGCTTTTGGTCCTTTTCGATATATTTTTTAACAATATCTTTATGATAAAGGAAGAAATTCAAAAAATCGCCGATACCTACCCTTTTAACGCCAACAAGATCAACATTATGCCGCAAGCGTATGTGCTCTCCCAAAACTTTGGCATCTGCCTCTCTAAACTTAATTGGATATTTAACCTCGATAATCGGGCTGTCCACGATCTTTAATCATAACAAGCGAAAGGCACTTTGTCAGCTTTTTGTCAGGCAAAAGTCGGCACAAAGTCAAGCAAAATAATGTTAGCTTGTGTAAGTTTAGTCTATATGACTGAAAGATTCACAGCTGACGGACGAAGTTCTATTCCAGATTCAAGTCCAGACTCAAGCGAACAGGATGCTCACTGGAGCGCCAAATTAAGAGCTGCTAGGCTTCCCCAAGATGATCATCAATCAATGATTGGTTTAACCCCAGATGGCCGGGTAGTCATACGTCTAAATCTTACCGGGGGGAAAATTGTGGATGTTCCCATTGGCAGTAAAAGCGCAACGGCAAAAAGCCAAGATGGACTAGGTTAAAGAATCACTTGAGTTGCTCAAGAACCTTATATCTTCTCCAATAGGTTATCAGCAATATCGAAATTGCTCCAGACTTTGACAACGGCTTCAAGCTCTTCTAATTTCTCCATTAGATTTAGGACCTTTTGAGCCGTCTCCTTGTCA
>MFBU01000008.1:7008-7254 GCA_001775055.1 Candidatus Curtissbacteria bacterium RIFCSPLOWO2_02_41_11 | reverse complement strand
GTTATCCTCTGGTTCCGCTATGATCTGGTCAGAAAAGGGATCATCTACCTGGTTGGCTTTTCTGCAGGAACGCTGTTAGGTGGCGTCTTTATCCACCTGCTGCCTGAAGCTGTAAAGGAGGGATTTGAGCTGACGACATCACTTTATATCCTTCTTGGGCTATTGTTTTCTTTCCTTATTGAGAAAGCTGTGCACTGGAAGCATGCTGACAAGCCCCATCATACAAAACCTTTTGCCACCCTTATC
>MFBU01000008.1:0-6983 GCA_001775055.1 Candidatus Curtissbacteria bacterium RIFCSPLOWO2_02_41_11 | reverse complement strand
TCATTGACGGAGTGGCAATTGCAGCCAGTTTTTTGACCAGCATTCCTTTGGGAATCACAACTTCGCTGGCCGTGGCGGCGCATGAAATACCTCAGGAAATAGCTGATATGGGAGTGCTTTTGACTGGTGGTTTGTCCAAATCAAAGGCGCTTCTTTATAATTTCATTTCAGCCTTAACTGCTTTAGCTGGAGCAGTTTTAGCTTTCTTTTTTGCATCTTTGATTGAACCATATCTTTATGTTTTTTTGGCACTAACAGCCGGATTTTTTATATACATCGCGGCTGCCGATCTTATTCCCCAACTTCATGAAGAATTTGCCAAGAACAGAAAATTTTCTCCAGTTTTGATGTTTGTTTTGGGGATTTTCCTAGTTTTTGCCTTTGGAAAAATTTTTGAAGGCTAGCATTTTGTGATAAAATAAGTCCTCGTGCGGGTGTAGTTTAGTGGTAAAACGTCCGCTTGCCAAGTGGAAGAGCGTGGGTTCGATCCCCATCACCCGCTCCGATTTTCAAATCATGCATCATGATGTGGAAATCGGAATAAGTGATGGGGTGAGAAGTTTACCCTGAGGAACGAAGTGACGAATGGGATCCCCATCACCCGCTCAAATTTGTTTACAAATTTGAGCGGGGTTCGCCAATTTGCCTATTAAGTGGCGAATTTACATTGGCGACCCGCTCAATTTAACCGGAGATTGTAAAAATTGTTGATTAGCTTGTTCCATTAGCATACTTTTAGGTTCGAGCTGCTTGCAGATAATAACATTTTCCCTCTCTATCAAATTTCAGCTCTCATGATTTTGGATAAACTTGATTTGAATTTATCCTAGGTGTAAAATCCAGCTGAAAATGTCAAATGAAATTTTGGGAGGATTGAAATAATGTCAAACTGGAGAGAAAGAGCCGAACAGGAGAGCCTTCGTCTTGCAAGTGAACAAGAAGCCGCACGACAAGCCGCAGGTCAGACTGAAAGAGATAAGGAGGCACTTATACAAGAGAAGCTTGGCGTTTTTGACGAGTTGGGAATACGTAGAACGTTGGCAGAAATCCAACGTGATATATGGAGAGGCCAAGGAACTATAGATGACGAAGCTGCAGTGGGAAAACAACCTGAACATATTGAGATTGGACTGCACGCAAGTAGCTTCATCAGAAATAAGTCTGGTTTTGGTATCAGGTCGGCCAGATTGTTAGATTACACATGGTGGGCTGTTGCTACAGAAGAGCCCAATCACAAGGAAGTGTTTGGAGAATACTTAGTGGAAGGACAAACGCATGTGTCTATGGGTGAATATAGTACAGATTATATAAGGCGCAAAGGGTGGCATGATGTAGTGGACGGATCTAAAATCGTTGGAGCAAGTATATTACCAAGACAGAT
Source organism: Candidatus Curtissbacteria bacterium RIFCSPLOWO2_02_41_11 (assembly GCA_001775055.1). GTDB lineage: Bacteria > Patescibacteriota > Microgenomatia > Curtissbacterales > GWA2-41-24 > GWA2-41-24. Next base: position 5,602 of record MFBU01000008.1, on the reverse strand, counting down.
TTATTTATCGTCCTCGCTTTTATATTATGGACATTATGTTCTTGTAGTTAATGGTCAGGTATCTGAGTTTTTAACTCCTAATATTGAGAAAATGACTAATTTTCTAGACCAAGCATTTTTAGAATATGCTACAAAAGCAGATATTCCAGATTTTGCAGCTTCACGAAGAGAAGCTGAAATGGAAGCGGCAAGAATTAGAAGTAGAATTGGTGAAATAGTCCGATGACAAGAATCCGACCCGAATACCGTCTCCCGCTCAAGACCTATAGTTGATAAGCCCTCCGTAATTTAGTATAATTCCCGCTTAATATGTCTGAACGAATGTTCGAGCAACCAAAAACTAGAAGGGAGTTTTTGAGATTCCTCAGTATTGGTGCTATAAGAACCGGCGCTGTCGTAGCGATTAACGCAGGTGGATTCGGCGTACAAATTCTAAGAACTAGAGGAAATAAGAAGGATCAAGAACAGGAATTTGCAAAATCACTCGAAGAAGCCAAGGATTTGAGAGTAAAATACTTTGCAAAAGAAGTTCTTGACGCCGGCAAAAGAATATCTTCTTACACAAATGTAGACGATATGGTTGCGGTTATAGCCGGATGGTATGCGGGAGATGCTCTCGGTGGCTACCTTCTTAGGAATAGATCAGACATTGTAGAACGACTGGTTGGTGTAGCCGGATTTGCAGGTGGGAAAGCTATAGATATTATTTCTACAATAATCGCGGCTGATCAAATGAGCGATACTCGCTTCAAAGAATATGGGCTCGGGGTATACATTGGCGAAAAAAATCCACTACTCCCACACAATCCAACACGGCGTGAAATAATAGGGTTTGGACTTATTCAAACACCGTTCGTTTTAATGGGAGGATTAGCATTGCCATTCATAGGCAGAGGTTATGCAGGCGCTTCTCCTTTTATTGCCAGAAACAATATAGAAGTTGCTCATATTATTAACACTAGTATGAAGTTGGGCGATGAAACAAAAGTTCACATCGAAAACGGTAGAGATGAGACATTTATTAGGAACTTCTTAGCTACGACAGAATCACTTTCAAAAAAGCAAGAATCAGAATCTGAAACTCTTTAACAAAAACTGACACGGTTTTTCAACACCTCCAACTGCAACGCTAAGATTTTAGCCTCATCGTTGTTATCATTAGGGTCATCGTGCATCTTGTATTATTATTCACAATTTTCTAGTATAGTTAAGCAATGACTGATGGAGATTTAATAAAAGGAATAAGAAGTGTAGTAAAAGAAGAGTTGGAACCAATCAAAGACACTCTTGAAGGACATGGCAAAAAGCTTGATGGTATTACGGATCAGTTAGTAGATGTTTCGGAAGATGTAGCCAAGATAAAAAACAAATTAGAGTCTCGAACAAAAAGAATAACGACAATTGAAGATCACTTGGGATTACCTACTCCCGCTGAATAGTCCTCTAATTCACAAAGTAAAAGTATTCATGCTTAGAAGATTGTTTATTGTCTTTTTTCTCCTTATTTTAATATTCCTTGCAAATGCTTTTGCTAACCCGATTCCCCAAAGGAAATTTGATCCAGACTTTAAACCAACTTACGGAGTCTCTTATAGTTTTGAACAAGCTAGTTGGTATGGGTTAAATCCTCGAGATAGTTACACAAAGCTACTTGACGAATTTAAATTTAAATGGGTCAGGTTGCCGTTCTTTTGGAATCTGATGATTGATTCTCAAGGTAACTTAAAGATTGATGATTTGAAATTTGCAATCGAGGAAGCAAACAAGCGCAATGTTAAAGTAATTATCGCCCTTGGTGCCAAAACCCCCTACTATCCGGAATATCATTGGCCTGAAAATATCGCATCTCAGGTCAAATTCGCAGAAAGGATTACACTCGATCATCCTGTTGCCGAAGAGATTTTGGCAATTGACAAAAAGGTTGTTAGTGAGCTTTCCGCCTACGACAACATTGCCTATTGGCAAGTCGAAAATGAACCGTTGGTTGGCAATGTCAACAAATGGAAGATTGATCCAAGTTTGGTGGCAGCCGAAGTTGAAATAGTCAGAAAAACAGATTCTCAAAAAAGACCGATTGTTCTTAACCATGCTGCTACCGGTTTTTATGATAAAAGCTGGAAAGAATTATTGCCGATTTTGAAACCCGGTGATGTTTTTGCAGTCAATGCTTTTTTCAAAACTAAAGGAACTGATCTAATCTCTGCCAAAATTTTTGGACGCGAGATTCACATACTCTGGCCAGACCATTTAGTTTGGCCGGTTCATTCTTGGTGGATCTTCTCGCCAAATTATCAGACGATTAAAGAAACGGTTGAGGCAAACGGCAACAAACTTTGGATTTTGGAAATGCAGTCAGAGCCTTATATCAAAAAAATCGAGCAAGCCGATGACCCGTTTTTAACTTTTACGCCGCAAGATATTATTACCGGTAACAACTTCCTTAAGTCTTACCAAATTGAGTCCATTGGCCTTTGGGGTGCGCACTTTTGGCAATACCAGCAAAAAAAGGGAAATTCAGCTTGGGTTGATACTGCCAAGAGTGTCGTCAATAACTGAATAGTTTCCAGGAAACGGACATTAGGATATCCGAGATTTTATTTTCAGAGTTAATTCCGAATGAAACTAAATATTCGCTCCCTTTGGAAATTCCGATAAATTTATCGGCAAGCTGCGGATTTTTGGCCTTGAGGTTTTTGATGGTTGAGTTCTCTTGATCAAAATCAAAAGGAACTCCTGTATTGATGTAAGACATTTGATCAATAGCCTCGGCTGGTGTTTTTGGACCGCAGCATTCAGAAGCCTGCAAAATAACATTAACCGGATCAGTCATGTAAGCGGTTAACCCCTGATAGTTTTTGGCATTGATGTTGGTTTTAATGGCGTTTTGAGTTGTGGCAAGAGTTAGAAGTGGAGAGAGAGTTGAGGTTGGCGATGCTTGAGTGGTTGCTTGTGGTTGGGAAGTAGCAGGTGCTGGAGAAGGAGATGCCCCTTTGGTTAATTGTTTGATGACTATTTGATTTTGATAAATGAAATAGCCGGCTACACCAAGAAGAATAATCACTAGCACAGTTAAGATAATAACTAAATTCTTCATATGATTAGAATAGGTTAAATTGCCCAGGAAGTCAAAATCTGTTTTAATTTAGGGTCATGGAAAAAGTGGCCGTAGTTACCGGTAGTGCCAAAGGTTTGGGAAAGTCGATTGCACTTACTCTTGCTGATCGCGGTTACACACTGGTTATTCACTATCGCAAGAGTAGAAGTGAAGCGCAAGAAGTTCTTGGCAAAATTAAAAAGAGGTCGCCAAGATCGATTCTAGTCAATGCTGATCTATCTTGGGAATCAGAAGTTAAAAAAATGTTTGCGCAAATATTTGCCAAGTTAAAACGGGTTGATCTTCTTGTTAATAATGTCGGAGGTTTTCTTTACAAAAAGTTTAGCCAGATGACGACATCCGAATTTAGAGGTCTTATTGAATCCAATGTCTACTCTACCCTTTTTTGCTCCCGGGCTGTTTTGCCGGTAATGAGAAAGCAAAAATCAGGTCAGATTATTAATATCGGAGTTGTCGGAGCTGAGCGATTAAATCTGCTGGAAAAATCGGCACCTTATTTTTATGCAAAGCATGGTGTTTATATGCTGACCAAAATGGTGGCACATGAAGAAGCCAAGTACGGTATTCATGTCAATATGATCTCCCCTGCTTCACTTGACACCGCTATATTTAAATCTTCCGACTTTCCTATGGGGAGATCGGTAAGATATGATGATGTTGTTAAAGCCCTTCTATTCTTGATTTCTGCCGATGCATATTATATAAATGGAGCTAACATTGAAGTTGCCGGAGGTTTTATACTGGGAGTGAAATGAAGAAATTTTCAATTTTCAATTTTCAATTTTCAATTAATAAGTCAAGAATTGTATTTATTCTATTATTTATTTTGCTCGGATTTGTTGCGCTGCAAATTCCGCTGAGTACTTTGGTGGGTTCAAGTGTTAAGTTCACACTTTTTGATCTATTGGCGCCGATTTCGGGGACATTTTTGGGAACGGGTTTGGGCGTTGTAGCTGTTTTTTTAATGCAATTTGTTAATTTACTTGTTCATGGGTTTGGTTCGTTTGACAAAGGTGCTATCATTCGTCTTTTTCCAACATTATTTGCTGTTTGGTATTTTGCTTGGGTAAAAAAATCTCCGGCTAGTAAGAAGATTTTGATAATTCCTCTTCTTTCCATGCTTGCTTTTAATCTTCATCCAATTGGCCGAACTGTTTGGTTTTACAGTTTGTTTTGGCTGATTCCGATTTTGGTTTGGCCGCTGGGCGCGAGGTTTTTGGTGCTAAGGAGTTTAGGGGCAACATTCACGGCTCATGCAGTTGGCGGAGCCATTTGGATTTGGGTTTTTAATTTGCCGGCTGCTGTTTGGATTTCCTTAATTCCGGTAGTAATTATGGAGCGAGGCATTTTCGCTTTGGGCATCAGCGCGTCGTATATTTTGATGAATAATGTATTAGCTTATCTTTCCTCGAAAAAATTGATACCTATTGGTATTACCCTTGATAAGAAATATCTCCTTAAGAATTAATTGTTTCATTGCTAAATTGTTAGATTGACGGGTTGTCACCTGTGTTATAATTTTCTGTCCGATGAGAATTTTGAGACTGGTTGATAAGTTTTTCTCACCACAAGTTGTTTATGCCCACTGTGATGTGCCTTGCGGCATTTATGATCCTCATGAGGCTCAAGTGGCTGCTCACACCGTGCTTAGAATGACCAATATGATAAATGACTTAAAAACTTCCAGCTCTGACCCAGATTTTGAAGAAAGAAAGAGAATAATTTCGCAAATATCCAGACTGACCAAAGTTAAAGAGGATCATTGCGAGATAGTCAAGCATCAAGTAAGGATAATCTGGGGCGATTATTTTAAACCAGATCACTTGACAAAATACAAAAATCTTCATGAACTGGTTTTTCAAGTTATGAAACAGGCATCAGCAGCCAGACAAAATATTGATCTTGTGGCAGCGCAAGATCTGCTTTCATCCGTTCAAAAATTCGCCGAAATCTTCTGGGATACTAAGGGAAGAGAAACGGTCAGAGTTAAATCAGGTTATCCAACCGAAGGTGAAATTGTTCTTTCTAAGTAAAGCTCCTTTTTCCCGATTCATCGTTCACGACCGAAGTATGTTGCCCAACTTTAGTCCGGGCGATCATGTTTTGACTTTCAATTGGGGTTTACCAAAAAGCGGGAATGTAATCGTTTTTGAGGTTAAAGACGCTTTTTATGTCAAAAGAGTTAAAAAGATAAAAGACAATTTAATTTATGTTACCGGTGACAATATGAAAGAAAGTTCCAAAATTGATCCGATTGATGAGGGGCAAATTACCGGCAAGGTTATTTGGAAGTACTAGCTTGGTCGATTAAAGTCTGAAATTGGCTTGCGTCAATTACTCCGGCATGTTTTTGACCATTGATAAAAAATGTCGGAGTTGAGGTTACTCCTACTTGATTGCCGTCGGCATAATCTTGATCTATCGGATCTTTAACTTTATTAAAATCGTCTTTAAATTTATTAGTATCAAGATCTAGTTTCTGGGCAT
>MFBU01000007.1 GCA_001775055.1 Candidatus Curtissbacteria bacterium RIFCSPLOWO2_02_41_11 | reverse complement strand
TACTATCTGGGGAGGAATTACTGGCGCGGGAGGCGCAATTTTGGGAGGACTTTCGGCTGCCGGTAATTTTATTGTCGGAGGTTTGGCTAGTTTGACAGTACCAGCCAGCATGGTGGCAATCCCGGTTGTCGGCGGCATTAGCGCCGTTGCTATCGGCGGTACCATTGTCGGCATTGTCACCGCCACCAGCTTCTTCTCAGCAGAAACCGACTTGCCTACCACCCCTGGTGAAAATCAATTCGTCTCAGTTGAAAAACTCGCCTCTGCTCCCGCGTTGGCTATTACCCCCCAGAGAACAATCCAATTCCCTTATAAAGAACTACCCCAAACTCTTAAGTTCAATGTCAAGATTAAAGCAAAAGCAAACCTAACAAACGTAGTTTGTTCGGAAAAGACAACCCTTACCAAGAAAGACGGCACTACAGAAAGAATCTCTCTTTCTCCTGCGCCGCCTTGCCCGTCAGACTTTACCCAAGACCAAGAATTTACTTTTTCGCAAACTGTTACAATTCCTCAAGAATCAAAATATCAGGATTCACAAGTCATCAACACTTTCTCGGTCAACGGTACGAGTGACTCAACATCTTTTAATGTTTCAGCCACGGCCACTGTGTCTATTGGCAACCCCCCTCAGTGTGCTCCAAATGCAGTACCCATTAAGGATCCTTGGAAGCTGACTTCAGACTTCGGACCGGGGCATCCATTAGGCGTCGATATTGCAGACAGCACAGGAAGACCAATTTTTTCAACCTTCCCTTGTACAACTACAGTCATCCACGCAGGTTGGCTTGACCCAAGGGGCAGCGATGGTTATGGCTACGCAGTCATTTTACAAAGCGGCCGTTATGAAACGATATCGGGGCATATGGATGAGATAACTGTTAATGTTGGCGATCAAATCAGTCCGTATGGGGAAATTGGTCCACTTGGCAATACCGGCTTATCTTCTGGCCCCCACATCCATTATGAAGTCCATGTGGATGGAGTTATCGCCAACCCTCATGATTATGGTATCCCATATAAGCCCTTAAACGAATATTAAATGCTCACACTCGCATCAATCCAGTCTCTAATCCAGAAACCCAAGACTTTAATTTCCGTAATAATCGTAGGAGGAATCACTGTCTCATTGATATTCTTAATCATCCTTCAATATAAACCCATTCAGCCGCCGGCTGGAGAGCAAACTCAGCCAAACACTGCCCTCGGAGTACTGCCTTATCCTGAATTTATCCCAAAAACTTTACAACATAAGGTAAAAGAAGTCACCGTTAATCTTCAAGAGCAGCCAACCCTGCCTCTAAATAATATCGGCAAGGTCTATAAACTTATCCAAAATGCCGATGCTCTTCTAAAAACTCAACAAATCGCATCAGGCTTAGGTTTCTCAGGAGAGCCGACAAAAAACCAAAAATTCTTAAGCTGGTCACAAAACGGCAGGTCAGTAACTTTTGATACCGAAACCAGCCGCTTAAATTTTTCAGCAAATCTCAACCAAGACCAAAAAAGAGCAATCTCCTCGCAAGAAGAAGCTAAAAATTCGGCAATAAATTGGCTAATAAAACTTACCCTCCTGCCACCAGAAAACCAGATTAAAATAACTTCTTTAAAAACGGAAGGCCTCAATTTTGTCAGCGAACAAGATATAATGGTTGCTGAGGCGTATCAAGTCGTTTTTTTTGAAACTCTTGATGGTTACCCTGTATATGGGCAAAGCCCAAGAACCGGCACAGCCTCAACGATCGTCGATAAGAGTGGTAATTTAATTAAACTATCAACGAGAATCGTTGATGTTGACCAATCACAAATCGGGACCTACCCCCTCAAAAATATTACACAAGCTTCAACTGAGGCACAACATCAGGGCGTAGTTGTGGAAACGGAAGTTGCTGGTGTAGATCCTTTAATCGGGGAAGTATTAAACATCGAAAGTATTAATTTAACAATCCTAAAATACGCCTATTTCAAAAACATAACTGAGAAATATATTGTGCCGATCTATGTTTTCGAGGGTAATTTATTACTCACTGATGGCCGTGGAGGGAAAGCTGTAGTTTATCTGCCAGCAATCGAAAATAAATATCTCCAGCCTAACCAACCCTAAACCTTATTTTCTCAACAACTTTTTGGCCAAGAACACTATTAATCTCTTTTGTTAGCCCGTCAGAGCGCATTTGAAGCTCGGCGCAGACCAAAGAGGGTGCAGTAACCTTTAAGGTTCGGCCGTCAAATGAGGCGATGCGAACCGATTCAATTATTTGCGGGTCTAAATCGCTACATAAACTGGCCAAAGCCTTGCGGGCGGCAGCTCGTACCTGAAGCGCCAAAAAGGTACGCTTTCTAGTACCCAGTTGAGGAGAATTTAGAAGAGTGCCTACAGATTTGAACACTTCCTTAAAAGTCTACAATAATTAAATCCTAAATCCTAATATCTAAACTCTAAACAATACCCAAAATCAAAATTCAAATGTCCAAAAGTTTGAAATTAGAATTTATTTAGAATTTAGGATTTAGAAATTAGAATTTCCGACTTCAAACTTGAAGTCGGACCGGCATGATGATGTGGAAAAAACTGTCTTTTTCGTCGGTTGCGGTTATCCTCCCGGGGTTTAAGCTTTCGATCATTTCAAAATTAACCTCCTCGCCGCCAATTATAGAAAGTACCTCCAAAAGATAACGGAAATTAAAGGCAATTTCGCCGCCTTTGCCGGTCATCTCGGCTTCAATTTGAGCGTCTGTGGAGCCGACTTGAGCGGCGCTCGATAAAACAGTCAAAGCGCCTTTTTTGCTAGCGCCGGCGCTTTCGAGTTTAAGCCTAACAATATTGCCCGAGTCTCTGGCAAAAATCGCGGCGATTCTAACCAACTTAATAAATTCGCTTTTGGGTAGTCTGGCTTTAGTGGTGAAAGAGCTTGGGATAATTTTTTGCCAACCGGGGAATTCACCCTCTATTAACCTTGAGGTAAATTCAACGTTTGCGACCTTAAAATTAATTTGGTTCAAGCTATCAGCAACAACTAATGAAAGATCACCAGTTTCCCCTTCAATATTTTCAACAATTACTTTGGCAACTTCACTAATAGCCCTTGCCGGTACGACTATCTTTATATTTTTTTCACTTGGCGATTTTTCAATAGGTATTTCCCGAAAACTTAATCTATAACCGTCGGTGGCTACCAGCGAGAGTTTGCCTCCTTTAAACTCACAAAGAACACCGGTTAGGATTGGTCTACCCTCATCTTGGGCTGCGCAAAAAGCAACCTCATCAACCCCTTTAACAAAATCCTCTGTTTTAATTTTAACCTCGTAGCCCTTTTCAATCTTGGGGATTGCGGGAAATTCCTCTGGGGCGATTGTCGGTATGCGGGCGTTGTAGCCTTTGGTTGACACAAGCACTTCTTCCCCAAGTTTTTCAAAAGTTACTTCCCCCTCCGGGAGTTGAGAAATAAACTCTAGTAAAGTGCGGCCGGGAATGGTGATTTTGCCTTCAATTTCTGTTTTGCAAGAAATGCTTGCTTTAGTGGCCGTTTCTAGGTTTGTTGATAAAATCTCCAGTTTGTTTCGAGATGCAGAGATTAAGACATTGGAAAGAATCGGTAAGTTGGCTTTGGTAAGAATTGACCTGCTGGCTGCAGAAAGGGTTTTTGAAAAATCAGATTGAGAAATTTTAAATTTCATTTTTTAAACACTTGAGGCAGAAAGTGTGGCAATTATATATTAGTTTTTTAAAAAACGCTAATCCACAAGACGTTAAATACCAAAAGTTACTTAATTAAATATTATTAGTATTAGTAATGTTGATAAGTTAAAATTCGAACCAACCTCAAAGCCAGAATTATGTTGGGAACAGCGTTGATAACCAACCCCAAATTGTGCAAAAGTTATAATGGGCTGTTTACCAATAGTTGGATTCTTGAAACTTCATCTTTTTTCGCTTGGTTTTGACTAATGATATTTTCTATTTTGGCAACACCATGGATAACCGTTGAGTGGTCTCGATTGCCTGTTAGTCTGCCAATTTCGTCAAAAGGTAGATTGAGCTGTTTGCGAAGCAGATACATCAGGACTTGTCTGGCAAAAGCCAAAGAAGCGCGTCTTGCAGGACCACGGAGGTCTTCGGCCGGGACCCTAAAATACTTGCAAACTGCCGAGAAAATCGCCGAAGCAGTAGGTTTGTTGAGAGAAGCCTGGCCATTTTTATGGATCGCCTCCTTTATTTCCTCGATAGTTATTTTGCCACTGGTTAGTTTCATCAACGTCAATACTGAAATTAAATTACCCTCAATTTCCCGGGCGCCACCGTTACTTGTTTGAGCAATATAGGTAGAGATTTCATCATCAAGACTTAGGTTTTTCTCTTGGCATTTTGCGCGAATTATGGCAATTTTCATTTCCAGATCCGGCATGCCAATATCGGCAACCAGACCGCCTAAAAAGCGGCTAAGCAGCCTTTCTTTTAGCTTGCCGAGCTCTTTGGGGTGGCGGTCAGAGGCACAAATGACTTGTCTTGTAGAAAGGTAAAGCTCATTAAAAGTATGGAAAAATTCATCCTGGGTGCTTTCTTTGCCGGCAAAAAACTGCACATCGTCGACAATTAAAAGGTCAACTTGGCGGTATTTGGCACGGAAAGAAGCACAAGTTTTATTCCCTAAAGATTCGATATAATCGTTGGTAAATTTTTCGGCGGTGGCGTAGAGGACTTTAGCCTCGACAGTTTTATTTAAAACTTCATTGCCGATTGCCTGAAGTAAGTGGGTTTTGCCAACTCCAGTTGGGCCGTAAATTATCAGAGGATTATAGCTTGAACCGGGATTTTCCGCCACTTGTTTGGCGGCTAAAAATGCCAAGTTATTAGATGGACCCACCACAAAGTTATCGAAAGTGTGGTATGGGTTTAAGATGTGGGCGGTTTTGGATTTTAAATTTAACTGCATGGGGACCCCGGAAAAAATCGGCTCGTTTTTGATCGTCTTTGGTTTGTCTTTTGAGGCAACTACAAAAACAACTTCAATATTGCCCCCTTTATTTTTTTGGGCAATTTGTGAAATTAATGGCAGGTATCTGGTTTCAACTTGTTCTTTGATAAAATTGTTTTTAAAGGCCACTATTAAAAGTTTTTTATCCGCTTTTTGTTTGCAATCCAAGACAAATGAGCCTGGGAACCAGGTTTTGAAAGTCGATGAGGAAACTTGGGTTTTAATGCCCGCAAGAATATTATTCCAGACCTTTTGGCCGTCCATTAAACTTACACCTCAATATATTTTTAAATAGATTGTTAGTTATTTTGAGCGTGCAGGCAACAGGCTTTTTGTATTTTGGAAGATCTAACTTAACGAAGACCTTATCTTGAAAATCGCTCTATTATCCATGATTACAAAAGTTTTCCACAGTTGTCAAGGACGAAAATGAGTTGTGGATAAGTTGATTATTGGGCTTGATATCTTAAGTTATTTCTAGTAACCTTAGTATCTAATCTATGCCAAAGCGAACTTATCAACCCAAAAAAAGGAAAAGAGCCAAAACCCATGGTTTTAGAAAAAGGATGCGAACCACAGATGGGCGCAGGGTTTTGGCAAGGCGAAGAGTAAAACGACGCAGCAAACTCACTGTCTGATGCTACAAGCCAGAAATCGTCTCAAGATTTCGCCTTATAAAAATAAAGAGAATTTTAAAGGCCAAAGAGTTTACAGTGATGACTTTGTTTTAGTTTATCAAAAGAATGAGCCAATTTTTAAAGCCACCTGCGTCATCACCAAAAAAATAGCGCCAAAGGCGGTTGATCGAAATAGAATTAAAAGATTGGTTCGGCAAGCATTGGCAAGTCAAAGGAAGAGAAATGTCAAGGCAGTAGTCGTTGTTAAAAAAAATATTGCCCCCCTTAAAGCTGCGGTAGTAGAAAAAGAAATCGAAGAGCTTTTTAAAAAAATTAAATGAAAAAGATAGCCAAATTATTGTTTATTATTTATCATTTGATTTTTACATCGCCAAATGGCGTTTGCCGCTTTAGGCCAACCTGCTCAGAGTATACACTGGAAGCTATTGAAAGTTACGGTCTACTGGCGGGTGCGGTTCTATCAGTAAGAAGACTTGCATCATGCCATCCGTTTTCCAAAAGACCTTTTTACGATCCTTTACCTAGTGGTCAAGAGGCAGTTAGAAAATGAACCTATTTGATCTTATTCTGATTAATCCATTTCTTAATATTTTGGTGTTTTTTTACCAGATACTTAATTCCGTATCCATCCCGGGAGCATTGGGCTTTGCTATTATCCTTTTGACAATAATTATTAGAATGGCGCTTTGGCCTCTGACCTCGGTTCAACTAAAAAGCAGCCAAAAGATGGCTGCCTTAAAACCGCACTTAGACCGAATAAAGGCAGACCATGGGCATGATAAGGTTCTACACCAACAGGAAGTCAGCAAGCTTTATAAAGAACACGGCGTTAATCCGATGGCAGGTTGTTTGCCGCTTCTTTTGCAGATGCCGGTATTTATTGCACTTTACCAAGTACTTTTGAAGATTGTTGAATTTGATAAAGCTGATTTTTTGTCCGGTATTAATAGTAGACTTCTTCCAATACTCAATCTTGATAAAGCCCCGCAAACTTCTTTTTTGGGGTTTAGTCTGGCTGATAAACCTAATCAGTGGCAGCAGCTGGGGTTTTGGATTCTTTTAATTCCGCTGGTTACTGGTTTGCTGCAATATATTCAATCAAAAATGATGGCACCCGCTTCGACTGCGAAGCGAGGCGAGCCCGCCGTAACTTCCAAACCTGAAAAAATAAACGAAAAACAAGGTCTAGAAGACTCAATGGCTCAAATGCAGACCCAAATGATGTTAATAATGCCCCTAATGATTGCCTTTTTCTCCTACGGTTTTCCTGTCGGCCTTTCTCTTTACTGGAATACCTTTACAGTTATTGGGATTATCCAGCAATATATAATTGCCGGGCCAGGCGCACTTGGGAAGTACTTACCGAAACAATGGCAAAAGCAAAACTAGATGAAAATTTTGTAGCCGAAAATGTCAAGCTTTTAATTGAAAAATTAGGAGTTAGTGCCACGGCCGAAGTTTCCCGCATCGCAGGCACTTATTTTGTAGATATTAGTTCCGAAGACTCTTCGCTTCTCATTGGCAAATATGGCGTAAATTTGGAAAGTCTGCAGTTTATCTTGGCGGTTAGGATTAAAAGCCTAACAGGAATAGATGATTTTGAGATTTTTGTTGACGTTGACAACTGGCGAAAACAAAAAGAAGATAAATTGAAAAAAATGGCCGAGTCTATTGCCGAAAAGGTGAGCGCTTCCGGTCAAGCCGAGCCTCTTTATAATCTTAAAGCCTCGGAAAGAAGGGTTATCCATACAGTTTTAACCGGTCACCCAAAGGTTATGACTGTATCCGAGGGCGAAGGTATTGATAGGTATTTGATTATTAAGCCCAAGTAGGTTCCGGGACCCATGCGCAAATCCGATCTTCTTTTTTTGGCGGTTTTAGCTGTTGTTCCCGTCCAGCTTGGTAAATTTTTTTGGCCTCAGTTTTCTTATGTTTTGGGGCTGCGTATTGATTATCTGGCACTGACTCTTTATCTTAGCGACTTGGTTGTAATTGGTTATTTTTTGGTTTTTGTTTTTAAAAATTTACTTGCGGGTCAAAGAACTCGCAAAAATCTTCAAAAGATCATTTTGCCTAAAAATGATCTTTTAATTGCCTTTTTGATTTTTAACCTGTATTTGATTTTTAATGCGGCTTATGTTTCTATTTCACCTTGGGTTTCGCTTTGGTTTTCTTTAAAATTCTTGGAAGTTTCTATTTTGGCAATTATGGCTTCGATAGCGTTTTCCAATGAAAAGCTTGCAAGATCTATCCGGCTGGTTTTGACCTTTTCGCTGATTTGGCAGTCAGCATTAATTATGCTGCAGTTTAGCTTCCAGAGGTCTTTGGGTCTTTGGTTTCTGGGCGAAAGATCGTTCAGCTCATCTACAGTCGCAATCGCCCATTTTCAAATTCTTTCGACACAATACCTCAGACCCTATGGAACTTTTCCTCATCCAAACGTGGCAGCCGCTTTCTTGGTTATCTATTTGGCAATTCTTGCCTCTTATAAATTGCCAATGGTGCCTTCGATATTTTCGGTACTGGCAGTTTTAATTAGTCACTCACAGGCAGCGCTTTTGGCACTTTTGGCTTCGGTAATTTCGAAAACCCGGAAAATAAAATATTTGATTATAGAAGGGATCTTTGCGGTTCTATTTTTATGGATATTCTTTAAGGTTTTAATTCAATCGCAAATTGCCTCGGTTGCCGAAAGAATTGTTTTGGCTCAGGCGGCTTTTGATATGGCCAAAGTTCATCCGGTTCTGGGGATCGGCAGCGGCAATTTCATTTTTGAGCTTGCCAAGCTTAATCTAATTTCTATCGCGGAAATTAGGTTACTACAGCCAGTGCATAATGTTTTCCTTCTGATTCTTGCAGAAAATGGCATTATCGGACTTTTGCTTTTTGCGCTATTGCTTTGGCTGATTTTAAAAAATGCCACAACGCGGTCAAAAATTGCTCTATTTATAATACTTATGCTTTTTTTCAGTTTTGATCATTTCCTCTGGACTTTACAGCAAGGTCGCCTGCTTTTGGCACTTGCGATAGGCTATATCGTCAGTAAACAAAAGATTGATGGTGTTAAAAGTAATCGGGTTTGAGAATTAAGCTGTTTGAGCGCCAGCCTGGAAGAATTTATATTTTATTTCACTCCACATGCTGCCATAACCGGGAAACTTATCTCTCATTATTGTTGCTAGCTCTTCAACTGGATGGGAACCAAGGACAATTCCGTTTGTACCATCACCTAGGTCTTCGGCAATTACCCACCGTCCAGCATAACGGCTATTCATTTGTTCAAATGTTAAGGTTTTACCGGTTGGTTCTGATTCAGATGACATCCAGGTTGATTATTGAGAGGAATTATATAACTTAAAGCACGACTAGTCAAAATTTATAAGTTTCCAAAACTAAGCCCAAGCTGCTATATTTAACGGGAAAGTGTTTAAAAAAGTTCTCTACAATACCGGCTCGCAGATTGTCGGCAAGGTCATTTCCGCTTCAACTACTCTTTTGGTAACCGTTTTGATCGGGCGCTCTCTTGGGCCGGCGGGCTTTGGTCAATTCACCAAAATTTTTGTGTTTGTGGGCTATTTTTACACCTTTGTTGATTTTGGCTTAAACACGATTTTTGTTAAGTTTGCCAAAGAAGAAAATCTGCCGGGTCTTTTGAAATCCTTAATCGGTTTGCGAATCATACTGGCTTTTAGCTTTGCCATACTGGCCATATTGATAAGTTTTATATTACCTTTTAACCCTCAAACCGGTATCGGCTTTAGTCCACTCGTTAAAGTTGGAATTATCATTGCTTCGGCGACCATCGTAACCCAAGCTTTACTGACGACTGCCAATGCCTATTTTCAAAAAATCCTGCGCTATGACTTTTCAACCGTGGCCGTTTTTTTTGGATCAGTGGTTATTCTTAGCGGTTCTGCCTTTGTCACTTTTTCCAATGGTCCATTTCTTGGTTATGTTGTTGCCTACGTGCTTGGTGGAATAACTTTCATTGCTATGGCCTATTTTTTAATTTTTAAAAAGCTCGGGAAGATTATTTTGCCTGTTTTTTCAAAACAAAGATCCTTAAAATTGCTTTCCCACTCTTGGCCAATCGGGGTCGCTTTGATTTTTAATCTTTTATATTTTCGAATAGATGTTTTGATACTTGCCAATTGGCGCTCAAGTGAGGAAGTAGGTTTATACGGTTTGGCTTACCAATTTTTTGAGGCATCACTTTCGATTCCGATTTTCTTTGCCAATGCCCTTTATCCGATATTAAATGGGATTTATCAGGTAAACCTTGCCGAATTTAAAAAACAGGTCGTCTCTTGGCTAAAAATTTTGACGGCGGTTTCCCTACTTTTGGTAATTGCACTTATTGCCATTTCGTATTTTATTCCGTTTATTTATGATAAGCGCTTTGGCGGTTCGGTTTTGGCTCTTCAGATTCTGGCAATCGGGATTCCATTTTTCTTTATTAGTGCCCTGTTTTGGCATCTTTTGATTATTTACGGCAAGCAAAAACTTTTAATTTACATTTATGGAGTTGGTGCCGTTATTAACTTAATCGCCAACTTAATTTTTATTCCAATTTACGGTTATTTGGCTGCAGCTACCATTACCGTTGTATCAGAAGCGCTGATTACTTTTCTGTTGTTTATGGCAATCCATTACACTAAAAATTACCAAAGTGAACCAACGTGAATTTTTCAATTGAGTGATTGACCAATTGTTCAATAAATGGAAATTGGAAAATGGTAAATAAATGAAATTATGATAGAGGTCTTCGCAGACGGAGGTGCCCGTGGTAATCCGGGGCCGGCGGCTTTCGGATATGTTGTTAAAAAAGACGGCCAGATTGTCAAAAGCGGTAATGGTTATATCGGGATTGCAACAAATAATGTGGCCGAGTATACTGCCGTCATCGAGGCTTTAATTTTGCTTGAGTCAAGTTATCCAAAAGTCAACTTAACATTTTATTTGGACTCAGAGCTGGTAGTTTCCCAGCTTTCAGGAATTTATAAAGTTAAAAATTCAAATATTCGGGATCTTGTATTTAAGATTAGAACTCTTGAGTCTAATTTTGGACAAGTTAATTACAAACACATACCAAGAGAAAAAAACAAGCAGGCTGACAGACTAGTTAATCTGGCGCTTGATGGACAACTTGGAAATTAATTATGGAGTTTAAAGAATATATTAAAATTTTTAAAAAAAATATTGGCGTTTTATTGCTTTTGGTGGTTTTAGGGGTGGTTCTGGCGCTTATGATTACCTACAAACTGCCGTCAGGCTACAGCCAAACTCGCTTATTTTATATTGCAAGCGAGAAGACTACTCCCCAAACAAATTATGATTATGAGGGCTATTATGTCCAACAGAAGGCGCGCGATTTTACCGATACGGCGGTGGCTATTTTAGAAAGTGCTGATTTTATCTCTGAAGTCGGTATTTTACCGGTAAGCTTATCCGTACGCAAAGTAGCTCCTCAAGTTTTAAGACTGACGGTTGTGGCTAAAGATCCCCAAGAGGCAAATGATGCAATTGAGAAAATCAGCCAAAGTTTTAACGCCAAGCTGGTAAATCTTGCCGGTTACGATCCGGCTCTTCAGATAAAGCCTATCGGTAAAGCCCAGCCAAGCTATTTTTCCTCACCGAACAAAAAAATTTTGGGCGTTTTTGGGGGAAGCTTGGGTTTTATCTTCGGGATCCTGGTAGTCGGACTTAAGGTTTATTTTAAAGTTTAACTATGGATCAATCTGCCCAAAATAATAACAGACCAACCGTCTTAATCACCCATGTTGATTCTTTTTTAGGCGCCTCGCTTGCTAAATTCTTGCTTTCGCGAAATTGTTTAGTTTATGCAGTTGGCAATCCGCCTTTTTTCAAAGAGCTTTTGAAAGATCATGATTTTACACTTCTGGAGTTTAATTTAAACCAGCCCTTGCCTGATTATTTACCAAATTTTGATTTGGTTTTTTATCCAGATCTCTTATTTGGCAATTTTAAGAGGCAGTTTTCCACTTTGCCCAATTTGCCTTTGGCTACGAATAACATTGTTTCTCTTGCCAGAGATGGTAGATCGAGGGTTTTGGTAATGGCGCCAATTACCATTGATGAGCAAATTTATGAGTATTTGGCCCAGGGTCAAGACTTAAGAAAATTTTTGAAGCTTTATCTTGTAGGAGATATTTACGGACCGGCCATGCCGCTTGAGGCTGCAAAAACACCTCAAGCTCCAAATAGGCTTGCTGATCTAATTGTTCAAGCTATGACAGACGATAAAGTAATCTTGGAAAAGGAAGGCCTGCAGATGATTTATCCAACCTATATTGCGGATGTGACCTTGGCTATTGATAAATTTGTCTTTGAAGAAGCCCAGCATCAAGAGGAATATATTCGTGTTATTGTTTCGGAGGCTCCAAAAACCGCTCTTTCGGTTGCCTATGAAATTCAAAATGCGGCGAGGTTAATTTTAGGCAAAGAACTGGCACTTTTTTTTGCCGGAAGTGAGCCGCAACATAGAGTAGAAGTAGAACCTACTATAGCAACAGGTGATCTTGGTTTTTCGCCAAAAGTTCACCTTGCGGAAGGCTTAAAGCAAACTTTTGAATATTTCGCAAATCAAAATTTAGAATCTCAACCTAAGGCTTATTTTAGACCTGGTAGCCATCTACCGGCTAGGGAACCTGCCGACAGCCAGACAATTTCAGCTAGCAGGCTGGATGAAATAGCTGATCTAAAAAGGGATAGTAAGATCAAAGATCGAATCAGCCGTTTGACCGCCAAGTTGCCGAAGGCTGCTTTTAAAGCGCGTCTAAAAACTGGCCTGTTTTTTATTTTGGCTATTTTGTTCTTAACTTTGGTTAAAGACGGGTTTGATTTATATCGGGGAGCAACCAGTCTTAAAAATGCCCAAAAAGCGCTTGTTTTAGGTAATCTTCAGGAAGCAGAGGTAGAAGCCAAAGTTGCCTTAAAATCCTTTAATAGTGCAGCGGGGCAAACTAAAATTCTGCTTTTTCCTGTTTCTTTAATATTCCCCTCAAAATACCAAAGCATTAATTTGGCACTTTCAGGAATGGCTGTCGGTGCAGATTCGGTTAATTATTTTGTCAGGGGCAGTCGGGGGTTGGTTAAAGATCTAGAGGTAATTACATCAAAAGACGGCAAGACAGAGGGACTTGATTTGGAAACGCCTGCTGTCGATTTTAGGCGAGCATACTTTTTATCTTCTTGGGCTGGTGGGTTATTAAACCTTGCACAAGAAGGCGGGATTTTTAAATCAAAGATTGCTGCTTCCCAAAGCGCAATGCTTTCGCTTAATAGTCTTTCGCAATCTGCTTTGGACTTAGTGAACTTAGTTGGTGATTTTAGCGGCAATGGTAAACCAAGGACCTATTTAGTTCTTCTTCAGAATAACAGCGAACTTCGCCCAGGTGGCGGTTTTATCGGCAATTTTGGGCTTATCGAGTTTGAGAATAGTCACCTTAAGGGAATCAGTGTTGAAGATATTTATACAATTGACGGTCAGCTTCAGGAGGAAATCGAGCCACCGGCACAGCTTTTAAAAACTCTTGGTATTGAGCGCTTTTACCTTCGCGATTCCAACTGGAGCGGAGATTTTGAGATAAATGCCGCCACTGCCCGTGATTTTTATAAAAAAGAAACCGGCAAAAATGTTGATGGGGTAATTGCCATAAATTTGAACTCTATCCAAAATGTTTTGGCTAAAATGGGGCCTGTTAAACTAACAGATTATGGCGAGGAAATTAGCGCCCAAAATCTTTTCGAGCGCGGCGAATACTACAGCGAAATTGGTTCATTTCCTGGTTCAACCCAAAAAAAGGATTTCTTTGGGGCTTTGAGTCGAGCAATTATTTCGCAAATTATTGACAGTTTTAACCAATCAGCTAAAAAAAACTCAGGAGTCGTACCTTGGCTGGCGCTTCTTGAGGTTGGCAGCGATGCTTTGGCCCGGAAAGATCTGATGCTAACTTTTGACAGCCCGATTTTATCCTCATTTGTACGCTCTGGCGGTTGGGATTTTCCCCTGCCGCCTGCTTCTTTTAATCCCGCTGATGATTCTGTCGAATCTCGTGATTTTTTAGCACTGGTTGAGGCTAATCTTGGAGCAAATAAGGTTAACCGATTTTTGGAAAGGAAAATTGCCTATGATGTAACCATTGGTCGAGATGCCGATTTGGTCGCAAAGCTGACAATTACTTACACTAATAAGAGTCAAGCCGACACTTGGCCTGCAGGCAAATATGTCAATTTTTTGCGAGTTTATGTACCACTTGGCGCTAGTCTTTTTGAATACCAGAATGCCGACAAAAAAGATGTTGGGGAGGTTGAGGTTACGACGCAAGGTAATTTAACGGTTTTTTCGACGATGGTTGAAGTGCCGATAAAATCAACACGCGAGGTTGTTTTTAGCTATCGAATTCCCAAAAATATCAAACTTGAAAAAGCGCCTTATTACCATTTGTATGTTCAAAAGCAAGCAGGAACCGAAAAAGACCCTTTTGAATTTAAATTCAATTTACCCGCTTATCTAACCGTCAAATCGGTTAACGGAAGCGATGAGCAGGAGGGCAAACAAAATTTGCTCCTGCAAACAGACTTAGCAACAGATAGGCAGTTTGAAATTGAAGTTGCCAAGAGGTAAATCTAAAAATAATTACTACACCCTTCTACCTAGTCCGAATACACCACCAGCACCTGCGCCCGTTCCTACCACGCCTACACCCGCACCAGCCAGAGGCGCTACAGCTGCTCCTGCAGTTGCTGCACCCGCTGCAATGATCAACAACAGAATCATCAACCAACCGCTATGTTTTTTTGCAAAGCGCAATATTCTCTGCCAATCATTTGGATATTTTTCGCTTAAAGCCTTTTGGAAATCTTCCCTTGCCGTTACTCGATCCAAAACAGCCTGGGCAAGTTCAGTCGAATAATTACCAGCCTGTTTTAGAATCTTGGCAGCTTCCTTAACCTTAGCTTTGTCTAATAACGATTCACTCAGTTCTCTGACTAATTGCCCTGCCTCTTTGAAGCTTAAGTTCTGTCCGTTTATCAGCTTTATTTTAATTGCTGTATATTCAGTTCCAATTGGCTTTTGGAAAGCGTTACCAAGTTCTATAAAATATTTAGTTTGTTCCGCCGGTGATAACTTATTAAATTCTTCAACCGACATTATACTGACAGTTTCTGGTGTAGCCATCTGCTCAAGCCCCTTTTCTTCGCGTTCTCTCTTTTGCGCTACTGCTAGCGCCTCTTTTTCACTTACTAGTCTATTCCCGACTTCTACTAATCTTTTCTCCAAATCCCGACGATCATTTTTAAGCCTTTCGATAGCTGCCTCGTCAGTCTCTTCCGCTAGCTCCTGGGCATTTTTCTTTAGTTCGGCCTTTAAATTATTAACTTGCCCTTGATGAGCATCTACGATTCCTTGTATTTCAGCCACCGGACCAACTTTGCCCTGCAGCTCCTGAAGCTCGGTTGCCCGCAGTTTAGCTTCTGTCTCCTCTTTTGTCTTTTGCTCCAATGGTTCTTTTTTGGTCTTCAACTTATCAATGGCATCTACTCTTGCTTCCGAATCTCTGATCTGAGTTTCAACTGCCATACTTTCAGCAGCGGTGAGCGGACCAGACTGCATCCTTTTAAGTGCTTCCAATTTGCCTTCCTCTGAAGTACGTTCAACCCCCAACTCTTCCGCAGACTTTTTGGAAAGATTAGTTAAGTCCTCAAGATTAGCCTTCAACTTTCGGTCTGCTTCAGCAAGTTGTTCGGCAGTCACTCTGGTTGTTCTTCTTTGAGTCGGGCCTTCGGTTGGAGGTGGTGCCGATTCGATTAGATTAATCTCGTTTCTTGTTCTGTCAGCTAAGACTTCAAGAGCGTCGATTTCATTCTGGTCTAGCGTCAATGCCTGTCTTTGCATAATCCTGTCTAAAGTACTATTGAGTATATTTAGCTGCCGTTCTCTTTGAGGCTCTGACATTCTTGAGATCCTCTCCAGTTTTGCAGCTTCCCTAGTCGCTTCTTGAGTAATTTGTCGACCTAGTTGATCCACTCCACCAACCTCCTCTGGGGGTTGCCCCGGCCGAGGGCCTTCTGGTTCTTCAGCTCCTGGTTCAGGTCCGTCAACTTCGGTGGGAGGCGTTCCTCCAGCCCCTTCACCGCCGGCGGCTGCAGCTTCTGCTGCGGGTCCACCAACTGGTTCTTCCGTTGGAGCTTCAGCTGCGTCTGGTGCTGCTCCGCCACCCTCTGCTTCTGCGCCACCAGCGGCCGCCGCTTCCGGTTCGGGTATTTGTCCTTTGCCAGTGGCACCTCCGGCAGCTGCTTCTCTAGCGAGTCTTCGAGTTTTTGCTTCTGCCACGCTAGCCTCTACAGCTTTTAAGTCCATCGGTTCTACACGGATCGCAGGTGGAATTTCTGGAGAAGGGCCATATCTTAATTCCTTTACTCGACTCATAACTGCCTCTAGTTGGTTGTCAGGTAAACCGCCCAGTATTAAAGTTCTATCCGCATTTGGCTCGTTTAATCTCTTTGCAATCTCGTCAATTTGTTCTGGAGTTAAATTTCCCTCGGTTGGTCCCTCTGCCTTAGCCCCTTCCGCTGGCGGGGCTTTTAACGGAGCGTCTTCCGCTAATTCTTCAAGGGCTTCTCCTGGTCCTCTTTCCTGTGCGGCCTTTGCGGTACGCTCTGCTGCCAGTCGAGCTTGAAGTTGCTGAAAAGTTTCCTGTCGTTCTACTGGAGGCGTAGGCGATCCAGGCGCTTCTGGTCCAACTTGCGGTGGAGTCTCTGGTCCTTCGCCAGGTGGTAGTCCATCAGCCATGTTTTGTTCCTTTCATTGCCAGTTTTCCAAGTCTGCCTAAAAATTTATCCTGATTTTGAACAATAAAATCTTGGAATTCCTCGCCGTTGAGATTTAGTCCAAGAGTATCGTCGGCAAACAAACCCTTTAGTTCTTTTTGACTAATTCCAAGTTCGTCAAGTCGTTGGGCAAGAGTCCTTTGTTCACCATCAAAAGGGTTTTTGAAATCGGCTGGTAATTCTTTTGCTGGGATGCCGCGATCGAGGTCGGCTAGGATTTGTTTATTATCCTGAATGAATTTGAGAAAACTCGAACCGTAAACTGCGGTGTTTAAAACATCGGAAGAGAATTTATCCTTGATCTCTTCTTTTGTAAAACCAAGAGAGGTGAGCCTGTCGCCGATTGATTTCGGCTCGTCACCTAAAGCTTCAAGAACTTGGTCAATTGTTAGTTGCTTCATGGGCGGACTGATTTATGGCCATGCTGGCAATTTTGTGCGCTTCATCTATATTGCCGGCATCGATTGCAGCCAAGGCTTGCCGATGGGCACCTAGCTCTTTTGCTTTGACAATTTCATCCTTAATTCTAGTATACAATAAGCTGAAGACTGGGTATTTTTGGGCGAGGTTTTTGTAAAAGTCAATAAGAGACTCTTCGTGCTTTTCGATACGCTCTAAAGTTGTGAGAGTTTGGTGAGCGACTTCCCGGGCGTTATCAACTGAAAGATCTCCACTTCTCAAACCGTCGATGATAACATCTAAAACTTCTTTTTCAATACGCGTTTTGATAGATGGTGCAGGCTGATCCATCTACATCCATTATGGGATTGAGAAACTATCGAAGTCAAGCAACCCCAGATAGCTTGACCAAAGGAGGCGCTATTTGTTAGTATTTCTCAACATGGAACAAATACCGCTGACTGCCCAGAAAAGGACAATTTTAGGGCGTAAAGTTAAAAACCTTCGCAAAGATGGCCTTATTCCGGCCCATGTTTTTGGTCACAAAGTCAAAACCGAGCATATTCAAGTTAAAGTAGGTGACTTTGCCAAAGTTTTTGAAAAAGCTGGCGAAACCGGTATTGTTGATTTGGCAATTGATAGCCAAAAGAAGCCGGTTTTAATTCGTAATGTTCAAGTTCATCCAGTTACAGATGAACCGTTGCACATCGATTTTTATCAGGTTAACTTAGCAGAAAAAGTCAAGGTAAATGTTCCTTTAGAGGTTGTTGGCGAAGCACCTGCTGTTGAAAAGAAAATTGGTCTTCTTTTAACCCCTGTATCGGAAATCGAGGTTGAAGCCCTGCCTGCCGATTTACCGGAAAAAATCGAAGTCGATGTTTCAAAATTGGAAAATGTCGGAGACGAAATTAAGATTAAGGATCTTAAGGTTGACCGAGCGAAAATAGCAATTCTTCAAGATGAAGAACTAGTTGTTACCCAAATTGGTGAACTTGTTACCAAGGAAATGGAAGCAGTTGAAGCAGAAATTGAAGCCGAAAAGGCCGAAGCCGTGGCTGAAGCCGCGCCGGAAGCTGCTGCCGAAGCTACCCCTGAAGCTGTTCCTCCCGAAGAAGCTAAAGCGGGAGAAGTCGAGGCCAAAACCAAGGAAGAACAAGCTAAAGAACCTACCGAAAAATTACCAGACCAAAAGACGGAAGAAAAAGCCTCGTAATTACAAATTCGAATTAAACTTTATGGCATTGTCTTTTGCCTCTTTTGCCAAGTCCTTTTCTCCGAGTTGATCATAAAGAATGCTAAGTCTTAGCCAAGCGGCGCTATAATCCGGCCTTGTTTTGAGTATTTCTTGGGTTTTGGCGATTTCTTTTTGGATATTGGGAGTTTCCAATTTATTGACTATTAAAAGCTGCTTTAGGGCATAAGTATTTTTGGGACTTACGGTTAGGGCTATTTTTAACTCTTCCCTGGCTAAGTTTAGATTTTGTGGGTTTTGACTTTTCCTAAATTCATTAATTAGCCTTGAGGCATAGATTACATGTGAATTAGTGTTGACTGATTTACTTGTTAATGGTTTTGTTGAGATAGGTTGTTTCAGTGAAGTTTGATAATGGGATTTGGTAATGACAATTGTCAAAAATCCAAAAATTGTGAAAGTTGCTGTTAATCTTAACCAAAGGTGATAATTTAAGAGTTTGCGGGAAATATTGCGGAGATTATGCGGTAAAATCATGCTTAACGCTTAAAGCTCAACGACTAAAGCTTTCTAACCTTTTGCGTTAGTCGTTAGTCTTCTAGCATTCGACAACTTAATGATAGACCATTCTTCCAACATGATCGACTTCTTCCTGTCTGCAAATTTCTGATAAATTTCCTCGGTCGTAAACGGCATAAATGGATGTAGAATTATTAAACTGGTCTTTAAAACATATTCCAGAACCGGTTGGGCCTCTTCTCTCCTTGCTTTGCTTTTTTCAAGATAAATGTCGGCAAATTTGTGCCAGATAAAATCGTAAATTGCCTCAGATGCCAAGTGAAGCTTGATTTCTTCTAGATTTTTAGTTACTGATTTGATAGTTTTCTCAAGTTCACCCAAAATCCACTTGTCATCCGCATGCTCCACCTCCGAGGTGCTCTCTTGATGTTGACTAGACTTCACCTCGGAGGAGGAATCTGGTTTGAGTTCGTAAATAAACCTGGCTATATTTCTAACTTTGGTTGCAAAATTGCGGTAATTTTTACCTCGCTCGTCCATTATTTCTTTTGAAACCCGGCCATCGCGGCTAGGAATACTGTAGGTATAAAGAGCCATACGAGTAGCATCAACGCCCCATTTTTCAATTAGATAAGTTGGTTCGATGCCGTTTCCCAGCGATTTGGAAAACTTTCGACCCAAAAGATCTCGAAGCATCCCATGAAAAAACATAGTTTTAAATGGAATTTCGTCTGTAAAATATTTACTGATCATAATCATCCTAGCAATCCACAAAAACTTAATTTCCGGTGCCGAGATTTCAAAATCCCAGGGGAAATACTTGGACATTTCTTTCCACTTTGACTTTTCACTTTGACTTATTCCGACCCATCCTAAAGTTGACATTGGCCAAAGCCCGGAAGAGAACCAGGTATCTAAAACCTGCTCGTCTTGTATCCATCCGTCTCCTGGTGATTCTAAAGAGACCCTCATCTTTTCGACTTGTCCTGAGTGAGCTGAGCGAGTTGAAGGATACCAAACGGGTATTCGATGTCCCCACCAAAGAGATCTTGAAATGCACCAATCGTGAATGTTAGCAAACCAGTCAATCAGGATTTTGCCATAGTTATTTGGCAAAAATTCAATCTTTCCCGCCTTTATTACTTTGACTGCTTCTTTTGCCATATCTTTGACTTTGACAAACCACTCTTCGGAAATTAAAGGTTCAACTACACTTTTACATCTTTCGCAGACTGCAACCGAATGAGTATAGTCTTCCACTTTAACTAAGAGTCCTCTTTTTTTAAGCTCTGGGATCATCGCTCTTCTTGCTTCATCAACTTTCATCCCTGCATATTTACCAGCTGCCTTGGTCAGTCTACCTTCTTTGTTAATCACTTGGATGATTGGTAGATTATGTCTCTTGCCAATTTCATAATCCGCAAAATCGTGACCCGGAGTTACTTTAATCACCCCAGTCCCAAATTTTGGATCAACCGCCTCATCAGCGATAACTTTCATTCCCCTTTTTCCTGCGAGAGTTTCGATTTCAAATTCGCAACTGACATATTTTTGGTAACGCTTGTCCTGCGGATTGACGGCCATTGCCGTGTCACCGAACTTTGTTTCTGGTCGGGCAGTTGCCAAGATTAATGGACCATATTTGAGGTAATATAATTTTTCTTTTCTCTCATCGTATTCCACCTCCACATCCTCAATGGCCGTATTGCATCCAGGGCACCATTGAACAATGTAAGGACCTTTGTAAATTAAGCCTTTTTCAAAATAGGTTTTAAATTCTTCAAAGACCGCTTTTTGAGGATCGGGATCTAATGTAAAAACTTCTCTTGACCAATCTGCGGAAAGTCCCATAAATCGCCAAGTCGAGGAAACTGATTGATAAATTTTTTCTTTGAATTGCCAGGCTTTTTTTAGCCATTCTTCACGCCCGAGTTTTTCCTTAGATAAATTTTCTTTTTCAAGTTCTTTCTCAAATGTCGCCTCAAACAAAATTCCGGCATGATCGACTCCGGGCAAAAGTAAAACATCTAATCCTTGTAACCTTTTAAAGCGGGCGATTGCATCTAAAATAGAATGCTGCATGGCATGACCCAAGTGAAGTTCGCCAGTTAAATTTGGAGGGGGGATTAACAGGGAATAAGGTTTATTGGTAGAAGTCGGGTCGGCTTTAAAAAAGCCGGACTTTTTCCAAAAAGCATAGATATCATTTTCGTTTTTAAATTTCATGAGAGTCAGTAATTTCTTTTCATGTGGCCGCGGACTCTAATTTTACCCCCACGTGTAAAGTAAGTATTTCGACCTTTATATTATTGCAGAAAGAAAGATAATTGGAAACTTGGGCTAATTTTCTCGTAATGCTTTTTTAGGTAAAGGGACATTGTCTAGTGTTGGATCAAAATCCATTAATATGTTGACTCCTCTTCTGCGACTATCAAGAGTTTTAACTGTCCCCTCTTGGCTGCAAACTTGTAAACGCCTTGCTGAGTTTTCTTCAATTACAAAGTCGATAGATGCGGTTAAGCCTGCAGGTAACTCTTCCCAAACTCTTGATGTATAACAGAGGGTAATCCTCTGACTATAAGCGGTTGAATCTTCTCTCTCCATTGACCACTAATAAACCAGAGGGCGAACCTCTGGTAATAAATTGATCTTATTAAAGATCAAAAAACGATGTAGTGTCAAGTTTGATCGAAATAAAGGCCGGGAACTGCAGAAAGTTTCAGAGGATTAATTTGATACGGATGAAAGAACGCTGCTGCGGCAATCATTGCCCCATTGTCAGTTGAAAGATTTTTCTCTGGAAAGAAAACAGGAATTCCCAACCGTGATCCATTAACCGTTAACAGTGAACGCAACCGTTGATTTGCTGCTACTCCTCCACCGACAACAATTGATTCCACTTGATATTTTTTGGCGGCTCTTAAGGTTTTTGTTACTAGAATATCGCATACTGCCTGCTGAAACTCATGCGCTATCGCAGACACTTGCCTGCCTGCTAAAGTTTTGACGGCGCCGGGACCTTTGACCCGCTTCGCAAGCGAAGCGAGGCGAGTATCTGACATTTGACTAGAATAATGAACAACGGCAGTCTTAAGCCCCGAGAATGAGAAATCAAAGCTGGTCGAGTTAATCAGCGGCCGAGGTAATTTAAATGTCAATTGCCTGCCTGCCGGTAAGGCAGGCCCATTGTCAGTTGTCAGTTGTTGAGCTGCTCGCTCAATCTCCGGCCCTCCAGGATATCCTAATCCCAAAATTCGAGCCACTTTATCGAACGCTTCGCCGGCTGCATCATCCAAAGTTCCGCCAAGCCATCGATATTTGTTATGATCGGTCATCAATATTAAATCCGTATGTCCACCGGAGACGACTAGGGCGACTAAAGGAAAGTCTGGAGTTCGTAGTTTGTAGTTTTTAGTTTTTTTATTTTTACTACCAGCTACCGACTCAATACTACCAACTGGTTGAAGCCAATTGGCATAGACATGACCCATCAGGTGATTAATCGGGATCAATGGCTTATTCCAGACTAAAGCTAGAGCCTTGGCAGTTTCGACACCGATCAAAAGTGAGCCGACTAGTCCCGGACCGTGAGCAACTGCAATGGCATCAATTTGGCATCCAAATTTGTACGAATTATTACTGCGAATTGATCCGAATGCTCTTGTCAAAGCCTCATTGACCACGGGGATAATTACTCTTACTTGCTCGCGTGCTGCAACCTCCGGAACAACACCGCTATACTTTTTATGCAATTCAACCGAGGAGGCGATGACATTAGCTAAAACCTTTAGTCCCGAGTCTTGAGAAGGATCCCACTCAACAATTGCTACTCCGGTCTCGTCACAGGTGGATTCAATCCCTAAAATTATCATGGGTTATAATTCAAAATTAACTTGATCACCGATCTGAAGGTTATTAAGTGTAGAAAGTCCGGCATTAATCTCCAACACATACTTTGCGTTGCTTGTCGGGCGGTAAATTGTCAGCTCTTTTTCTTTTTTACTAGGTTCCGGCGGAGTATTAGCTGCAATATCAACAATCTTTTTATTTTCGTCAATCCAAATAATATCAATGGCAAACTTCATATCTTTCATCCAAATGCCAAAAAGACCCGGGTTTTCAAAAACAAAAAGCATGCCTTCATCAAGCGGCATTGACTCTTGTTTTGAAAGTCCATTTTTGCGCTCATCAGGTTTTGAAGCAACTTTTGCTTTAATGTTTAGACTTTTGACTGAGATTGCGGGTAGTTCGTTTCCCTTTTGAGTCTGAGATTGGTTTTGTGGGAGGTAACTAATGGTAGAGATGCCTTTACCGAATATTAAAAGGATTGCAATCAAAAGAAATAAGCCAAAAATTATCGCTAAATCCTTCTTCACTATCAGCCACCTGTCCCCACTAAGTATACTGCTTGCCAAGGCTTAAAATAAGATTTGAAGGTATCATCAATTATCAATTGGTCATTCTTAAAGACTTTTCTGGTGAATACGGATGTTGCTCCCCAGGCAGCAAAATCAACCTGTTTGGTTGTGCCTTTTGGTAAAGTTGGGTCTTCCTGATATTTATCAGGTGGCGGTGGTTTAACATTGGAAATAATCGGATCTGTTAGTTTAACTTGTCTGCCGTCACTTGTTCCGTAGATATCAACTTCAAGCTTGGAACTGGCTGCATCGAAAATTGCCTGCACTAAGATATGGTTTGTAGTGTCATTTTTAAATACAAGATCAACCGCCGGTGCCCAAACGGTAGCATCCAGTCCGGGTTTAAACCCACGTTGCTCGTAATAGGCGACGCGATAGGCATGGGCTGTGCGCTTTACAATCGGCAGGCCGGCATTTAGAGCCGCCCTAAAAACAGTTGTTGAAACCTGACAAATTCCGCCGCCGTCATCAAGGACAGTTCTGCCAGAAGAAATAACGTATGCCTGCCTATAACCGGTGGCACTACTAACTTCGCCAACTGTCCCGTTAAAGGAAAATGTTTCTTGTGGTTTAACTAATGTGCCATTTATTCTTTGAGAACCTAGAGAAATATTATAAATTCTATTTGCAATTGAGCCTGCAAAATAAGAAACACCCCTGCCTAAAAGTTCTTTTATCCCCAGATTATTGATTTCTTCATTGGCTATTTTTGCCTTAGTGACCACTACTGGAAGGGCAATGTTAATATCCTTTTCTCCACTAACACTATCAATGGAAACTTTGTCTGCAATTAATTTTTTAGTTTGTGTCTTATCAAGTTTTTGGCCGTCACGAGCAGGTGTAAATTCAGTAACCTTGCCGTTTTCGAATCTAAGAGTAGCATTTACTGTATTTTGTTCGATGGAACTGGCAATTTCGTCAATTAAATCATTGAGTTTTTCATTATCTAAGCTGACATTAAGTTTGGGTTCTTGTGAGTCGGCAAGCTTTATCCAGGTGATGATGAGCGGATTTTGGCCGAATTTAAACTCTATAATGTAGGCATCTTCAAGCCCATATGGATGAAATTTTAAAATTGAAAGTAGCGAGTTGCCTGAAAGTTTCCAAGCGTCACTGCCAAATGTAAGGACAATTCTTTGGTTATTAAGGGTTTCGACTTTATCTTGCGCTTGTTTTGCGCCGGAAGTGCGAATTTTTGGGGCATCTTCTATTAGAGCAACATTGATTGGCTGAGTTGATAAATTATCTAAGCGATCTTTAAGGGCCAAATACAAATCACCCTTGTCGACTACTTTACCTACAGCCTCATCGTTAACTTCAATTTTTCCTAATTTAAAGTTGATGGTCGCATCTTTGGCCTTAGTCTCATATTTGCCAAATAAGGAATCCAAACTGCTTGATTGTTTTGAAAAATCAACTTGGTAATTTGGAGCAATATAAGTTTTAATAAATAAGGATTTAATTTTTCGCATTTGCTCGTCTTTAAAATTTGCGGATTTTGTCTTAAGCCAAATATTATCGATAGTTTTAGCCTTGTCGAAGTTAATTCCCAATGTTTTTGGGTCTGCCTCAATTTTTTGATCGTTAACTTCAAAAATAATTTTAGAATTTTCAAATGAATCTATTTTCTGGCTGATTTTTTCAATTAATTGGTCTTGAGTCGTAGCAGGAAAAGGCTGATTTGCAAAATAGGTATTGGGCGGCGTTTTATTGAGGTAGACTAAGGTGTAGCCGAAATAAAATAGCAGTAAAATAAAAATAAAAGTTAACGAAAAAGAACTTTTTTTAAAGTTGAATTTAGACTTTATCATCAGGGATTTGAGGTTTATTCGAATCAAGCTTTATTATGATATCATAGAGATGAATCTTAAAAATGCCTAAATTAACTCCGTTAGTGAATAATTTCCAATTATTAAGAAAGAGAATTCTTTTAACGGTATCGCTTGCAGTCATCGGTATAATTTTGGCGGGTTGTTCACTGCTTCCGGGCGGAAAAGAACCGGAAGCTGTTACCCTTAAATATTGGGGTCTTTGGGAAAACGCCGATACTATTAATCAGGTAGTTAATGACTACAAAAAACTTAAGCCTAATGTCAATATTGTCTATGAGAAGAAGAGTCCCCAGCAATATCGGGAAAGCCTGCAAAATCAGATTGAGGCAGGAAAAGGCCCTGATCTTTTCCGTTTCCATAATACTTGGACGCCGGTTTTGAAGAACGAACTTGATGTTGTGCCGTCGGATCTTGTTTCGACGTCTGATTTTAAGAAAAACTTTTATCCGACAGTATTTTTTGATTTAAGAAATAGTGAGAATAAATTTGTCGGCGTGCCCTTAGAAATTGACGGTCTTGGTTTATTCTGGAACGAGGATATTTTTAAAGCTGCCGGGATTGGTAGACCTCCTGCAACGTGGACCGAGCTTGCCCAGACAGCTGCTCAACTTACAGTTCGCGACACGGCCGGCAATATCAGAACCGCAGGAGTTGCTTTGGGTAGCGCCTCAAATGTAGATCACTTTTCAGATATTTTGGCTTTGATGATTTTGCAAAACGGCGGAGATTTAAAATCACCGACTGATAAACAGTCGGCAGATGCTTTGGAATACTTTGCTAATTTTGCCAAGGGCCCAGACCATGTTTGGGATGAAACAATGCCGCCATCAACTATCGCCTTTGCCGGAGGAAATCTGGCGATGTATTTTGCCCCGAGCTGGCGGGCGATGGAGATTAAGCAAGTTAATCCTCTTTTAAACTTTCAAGTTGCTCCGGTTCCACAACTTGAAGGTAGTCAAGTAACCTGGGCAAGTTATTGGGCAGAGGGCGTTTCAGCCAAAAGTGCTCATAAGAAAGAGGCTTGGGAGTTTATTAAATTTATGCAGGAGGACGAAAATCTGGTTAAGCTTTATAGTGAAGCCTCCAGGACACCCGGGCGATTCTTTGGTGAACCATATCCTAAGGTTCCTTTGGCAGCACAACTAGTATCAGATCCGATTGTTGGGGCCTATATTAAGGATGCTCCTTATATGCGTTCTTTCCCGATGGCCTCACGCACTTTTGATAATGGGCTTAATGACCAAATCATTAAGGCTTACGAGGATGCTGTGAACAGTGTTGTTAATGGAGCTCCTGCTAAGTCAGCCCTCGAGACCACAGCCAAAAATGTAGCCCAAATTTTGGCGCGCTTTGGCGCCAATTAGGCACTACCAGTTTACAGTTTCCAGTTTCTGGTTTATATCTAATCACACAGTGATTATGATATATCAGAGGAGCGCCATTGGCTTGTAGCCAAGGCGACCTGCTGATATTATTGGCACTTGCATGACCTTGTCGCAGTCAATCCTAGCCACTTTCGCCTACCATGACATTTTCGATTATCCACTGACTGTTCAAGAAGTCCATCAATATTTAATAGGGAAGAGGAGCAAACTCGATGCAGTCGCCAAAGAATTATTGATTTTGACGAAGTCATCAAAAATTGGCCAAAAAGGCCAATATTATTTTCTCAAGGGTCGAATACAAATCGTCAGCCTGCGCAAGCAAAGGCAAAAATATTCAAAGTTCAAATTCAAAAAAGCCCTTTTTTTTGCTAAAGTTCTGAAAATCATTCCGACTTTAAAGTTGATGGCGATATCAGGTGCTTTGGCCATGCAAAACAGTCACAAAAATGATGATATTGATTTGGTTTTAATAACCTCCCAAAATACTCTCTGGACAACCCGTTTTGTGGCAAACATTTTGCTCGTGCCGTTTAAAAGAGATGTCAAGGGTCAAAAAGTTGCAGATCGAGCTTGCCTTAATGTCCTTATCGACGAATCAGACCTTAAAATCAGTCCCCAAAATCTCTATCTTGCCCACGAAATTTGTCAAATGAAACCAATTTGGGATCGGGACAAGACTTACCGACGATTTATCGATGCTAATAAATGGATATATAAATTCCTTCCGAATTGGCAAGTTAATTTTGGGGTTGTAGATCATAGATCAGAGAAAAAGAAACTACCAACTACTAACTACTTACTACGAACTGTTGAAAGTTTTCTCAAAAACTTTCAACTCTGGTATATGCACCCCAAAATCACCACTGAAAAAATCGGCAAACACCAACTTTTCTTCCACCCGCAAAATACTGGAGAGTGGGTGATGGAGGAGTATCAAAAGCGGCTGATTAAGCTTAAACTAAAAAATAATGCAGTTATTCCTAATTGACAGGTATGACAAAAATTGGTAGTATTGTCATACCAAGTCTGACTTGGTGATACTATGCAACAAGTAACAGTCGGTACTAAATATCAAGTAGTTATCCCCAAAGAAGTTAGAAAAAAGATCAAAGGGATTTCTCCGGGTAGTAAGGTTACTATCAGTTCTATAAATGAAGATACTGTTACGATCAAAACAGATCCCACGGCATGGGTAGATCGGCTTTATGGCATGATGACTGAGGCTTGGAAAGGCATTGATCCAATTCGCGAAGTGAAAAAAATGAGAAATGAGTGGGAAGAAAAACTCCAGAAATTTGAAAAGAGCTTTAGTAAATAGCTTCCATACAGTTGCCATAGATACCAATATCTTCATTTACTTTTTCCAAAAACATCCTCGCTTTGGACCAATAGTCAGAGAGTTATTCCGCAAGTTTTCCCTTGAGCGAACGACTGTAGTGACCAGTGCCATTACCTTGGCAGAATTACTTGCTACCAACAAAGCACCTGTCCTAAGAAGTCACCTCCAAGAAGAATTTCTGGCAATTTCTTTTCTTGTCATTGTTCCTGTTGATAACAACATTGCAATAACGACAGCAGACATAAGGCGCAAATATCAATTTTCCCTAGCTGATTCCATTCAACTGGCAACGGCCCTTCAGGCACGAGCTGACGTGTTTGTAACCAGCGATCGCCGATTGAAAAGCTTTAAACAATTGCCAATACAGTTGTTAAGACCTCAATAATCACCACCCGAAAAAATAGGGGACCACCAACTCTTGTTCCACCCGCAAGATACTCAGGAGTGGGTGATGGGGGAGTATCAAAAGAGGATTAAGAAGCTAAACTTGACATTCTAGCATCTCATAGTATAATTCAGCCAAATGGCATATCCTGAATCCCTTATAGAAATAGGAAGACAAAATCTACAAGAAAGAGGGCAGATTGGTTTTGGCTGTGAGGTAATATTTAATAGTGCCATTCGGCTTTTGAAAGATAAAGGGAAAATCCAGTGGATTCCCTCTTATAATCCCTTCGTAATTTATCGAGTTTTAACCTATAACGTTAATTCACAAGAACCTCCTGTTAGAGTTTCATTAATGGCAGGAGCTAATTTGCGAAAAGCTCGCTCAGTCTGGATGCGCGTTGAAGGATTAGACGAGTGGCTACGCGTTAAGAGAAAAGTTAGAAATGGCGAGGAAACTTACAGTGGTGAAATTCGAGACCATGGCCACAGTTTTAGATTGCGTCTTGATAAGGCATTAGGATACGTTAAGGCAATCAATCAACTGAGCGCAGAATTATCTCAACAACAAGCTTCTTGACCCCGTACAAAGTATAGTAATCAAACAGTCGTCTAACTCCGAATCTAATCTCAACAACGATATTTAAGGAAAAAAACTTTACGACCAAACTTTGTTCGGGGTTGACAAGCCAAACTTGGCTTTGAGAGAATATTGGCGGGCTCTCCTTCGCATAAAGCTTCGGAGAGCGAGCCCTCCAATAGTTGTGGCGAAGGGGGTTTACCCTCCGTAGCCTTGGCGAAGGAGGGATTTTTTAATGTTAAGAACCAAATTTATCTTTGTCTCAGGCGGTGTTATTTCCGGTATCGGCAAAGGCGTGGCCACCTCATCTATCGCCTTAATCTTAAAATCCCGCGGGTTCACAGTCACCGCCATTAAAGCTGATCCCTATTTAAACGTTGATGCCGGCACCCTTAACCCAATCGAACATGGTGAGGTTTTTGTTTTGGATGACGGTATGGAATGCGATCAGGATTTGGGTAATTACGAACGCTTCTTAGATCAAAATCTCAACGCTACCAACTATACGACCACCGGTCAGGTTTTCAAATCAATTATTGACCGCGAACGAGCCTTAGGCTATGAAGGCAAAACCGTCGAATTTTTCCAGGATCCGCCCCGCGAAATCATCAAAAGAATCATTGACTGTGCCAAAAAGAACCGTGCCGAAATCGTTCTTTTTGAAGTTGGTGGTACTGTCGGTGAGTTCCAAAACCTGCTCTTTTTAGAAGCCAACCGCCTCTTAAAACTTGAGCGGCCACGGGATGTTTTACATATCCACTTAACTTACCTACCAATCCCAACTTCAATTGGCGAAATGAAGTCCAAACCGGCCCAAATGTCTATCCAACAGCTGGCCTCCTCCGGCATTATCGCCGATTTTGTCTTAGCAAGGTCAAGCGTCGCCGTTGATGATAAAAGAAAAGAAAAAATTGCCATTGCCTGCGGTCTTAATCCAGAGGATATTATCTCTGCCCCGGATGTTGAAAATATCTATCAGATTCCCCTTAACTTCGAAAACCAAAATCTCTCAACCAAAATTCTCCAAAAATTATTTGTCAAACCTCGAAAAAGTAACCTTGCCGACTGGAAAGTGATGGTCAATCGGGCGTTAACCGCAAAGGGGAAAGCTAAAATCGCCATGGTCGGCAAATATTTTGCAACCGGCGATTTTACTTTATCTGATGCCTATCTTTCGGTGATCGAGTCGATTAAGCATGCTGCCGCATTTTGCAACATTAAACCTAAAATGACTTGGATAGATTCAACCCAGATTGAAAAAGAAGGGGTAAAAATTCTTAAGGGTTTTAGTGGCATCATTGTTCCCGGCGGTTTCGGTGGCCGGGCAGTTGAGGGGATTATTTCGGCAATTAAATATGCACGCGAAAATAAAATTCCCTATTTTGGGCTTTGTTTTGGCATGCAACTTTGCGCCGTTGAATTTGCCAGACATGTTTGTGCATACCGCGATGCCCATACTACTGAGATTAATCCTGACACCAAACATCCCATAATTCATGTG
This sequence comes from Candidatus Curtissbacteria bacterium RIFCSPLOWO2_02_41_11, assembly GCA_001775055.1. Classification (GTDB taxonomy): domain Bacteria; phylum Patescibacteriota; class Microgenomatia; order Curtissbacterales; family GWA2-41-24; genus GWA2-41-24. The sequence goes on along the minus strand of MFBU01000007.1, from coordinate 44,542 downwards.
ATGGAGTCGCAAAAAGAAAGAGTCGCCAAGAAAGAGCTGGGGGGAACCATGAGACTCGGCGCCTGGGATTTTAAGGCTAAACGAGGTACGCTTCTAGCTCGTGCCTATGGAACCACTGCCGGTTCCGAGCGCCACCGTCATCGTTATGAATTCAATAACGATTATCGCAAGATTTTCCAAGAAAAAGGCATGACTATTGCTGCCACCACCAAAAACGGCAAATTAGTTGAAGCCATAGAGCTTAAAAATCACCCATTTTTCGTCGGCGTCCAGTTTCATCCGGAACTCAAATCCCGTCCCCTTCGCCCCCACCCTTTATATCTTGCCTTCATGCAGGAAGTCAGCAAAGTTAAAACCTTCCATTTACCCTCTTGACCCGACTAATCTTACTTCTCGCCTTTCCAATATTATCCATATACGGCTCAAAGTGCGATTCTACGGGGTCTGCGCCCAGAACTAAAAAGTTCGGGGCTTGACAAATTAAAAATCATTGTTAAAATATTAGCAGTCGCGGACAGAAAGTGCTCGCGATTTTTACACAAAAATCGCAAGCGACTAAAGACCAATGTCTAAAGCTTTAGTCCTTAGTCGTTAGACCTTAGACAAAAATGTTAAAACCACTCGCCGGATACGTTTTGATCGAACCTGCTCCCAAAGAAACCAAAACCGCTTCAGGAATTGTTCTTCCCGAGTCTGCCGAAGAAAAACCTCAAGAAGGAAAGGTCTTGGCCTGCGGTGAGGATTTAATTGAAGAGGGTAAAACAATCAAATGTCCTGTCAAAGTCGGCGATAAAGTCGTTTATAAAAAATGGGGCGGTAACGAAATTAAGGTAGAAGGCAAGGAACTTTTGTTAATCAAATTTGAGGATCTAATGGCTGTAATCACAAAGTGATTACTTGCGAATAGGAACGAATTTTAAGCGAATTTAAACGAATGAGCGAATTCGCTCATTAGCTAACATTTGCTTACAATTAGCTTAAATTAGCGATAAAAATGGCTAAACAACTTTTATACGCAGAAGAAGCCAGGACCAAATTAAAGGCCGGTGTCGATAAGCTGGCCAATGCTGTGGCTACAACTTTGGGTCCCAAAGGCAGAAATGTCGCCCTTGATAAGAAGTGGGGCGCTCCCAACGTTGTCCACGATGGTGTGGCTGTTGCCAAAGAAATCGAGCTTGAGGACCCGTTTGAAAATATGGGTGCTGCACTCGTTCGTGAAGCTGCTTCTAAAACCAGTGATGTAGCTGGCGACGGTACTACCACAGCCACGGTTTTGGCCCAGGCCATGGTCCAAGAAGGCCTCAAAAATATTACTGCCGGTGCCAACCCGATGATTCTTAAACGAGGTGTTGAAATGGCTACCGAGACAATTGTTGCCGAACTTAAAAAAATGGCCAAAAAAGTTGCCGGCCAGGACGAAATCGAAAAAATTGCCACTATTTCGGCAGCTGATCCTGCGATCGGCAAAATGATTGGTGAAGCACTCCAAAAAGTCGGCCCAGATGGAGTTGTCACCGTTGAGGAGGGTAAAGGTCTTGAACTCTCTGTTGAATACAAAGAAGGGATGGAATTCGATAGGGGCTTTATCTCCCCTTATTTTGTGACCGATCCTGACAAAATGCAGGCTGTCGTTGAGGATGCTAATATCCTAATTACCGACCAAAAGATTGCCTCTTTAAATGATCTTCTCCAATTTTTAGAAAACTTTGTCAAAGTTTCCAAAAACTTGGTAATTATTGCCGACGAGGTTGAAGGTGAAGCTTTGGCGACACTGGTGGTTAACAAGCTTCGTGGTACCTTTAATGTTTTGGCGATTAAGGCTCCGGGTTTTGGCGACAGACGCAAGGAAATGCTTGAGGATATTGCCGCTTTAACCGGCGGCGTGGTTATTTCCGAGGACATGGGTAGAAAACTGGAGTCGGTTACTGTTGAGGATTTAGGGCAAGCCGATCGGGTAATTTCCGATAAAGAAAATACGATTATTGTCGGCGGAAAAGGCGCAAAGGTAGCACTGGATGGGCGAATTAAACAGATCAGAAATGAGCTTTCGACAACCGATAGTGACTTTGACAAAGAGAAGCTTGAGGAAAGGCTGGCCAAACTTTCCGGCGGGGTGGCTGTTATTAATGTTGGTGCGGCTACTGAAATAGAGCTTAAGGAGAAAAAGGAACGAGTTGATGATGCGGTCCATGCCACCAAAGCCGCTGTTGAAGAAGGTTACGTAGTCGGCGGCGGAGTGGCCTTTATTCGAGCCCGCAAGGCTTTGGACAAATTAGGGTTAAGTGGACCAACTGATGAGAGAATCGGTATTGAAATAGTCAATAAAGCATTGCAAAAACCTATTGAAAAAATTGCCGAAAATGCCGGTGTTGATGCCGGTTGGGCTGTTAAAGAAGTCGAAAAAGCCAAAGAGCAAAATGTCGGTTTGGATGCACTCGACGGCCAGTTTAAGGATTTGGTTGTTGCCGGCATTATTGATCCTTTCAAGGTTGCCCGCTCGGCGCTTCAGAATGCCGCCTCCGTTGCCATGATGATTTTAACAACCGAAGCTTTAATTACCGACATTCCCGAAAAAGAAAAGTCTATGCCGGCGATGCCCCCGGGCGGCATGGGTGAATATTAATTTGACTTTCCGCAGTCTTTGGCAGTAGAATCTGCCAGTCATGACCCCAGTTGAACACCAGCGTTTTCATTTAGATAATTACGGACAAGAAAAAGCAGGTCCCTTAGTCATAACTTTCCGCCGTCAAAAAAAGAGAATCAAGCTTTCCCTAGCCATTTTAGATATTAGTTGTTCTCCCAAAGATGCTTTTGGCCAGGTCAGCATCAGTGGGAATATACAAGGTATCGAGGCGACATTTATTGATAATTTAGAAGATCGAGATCTTTCTGCAAAAGAACTTACAAGACCGATCAGGGTTTCAACTGGGCAAAGGTTAGTTATAACTTCGAGTTTAACTCGTCGGTATGTCGAAATTCGACACAGAGCTCCCTCGAAGCCTATTTAAAATTGCAAGGGGAAATTCATAAGCCTAGCCTTAATCTTCTTTGACAATTTTCGTCAGCTGATAGGTGATCAAGACGGCTAGTGCCGTAATAATAATCGCATAAATAAACCTTGAGATGATTCCCGATCCTACCGAAATATATTGGTCAATATACTCCTTGACAAACGCCTGAATAGCCTCGTTCCAGGCTAGTGCAGCCACCAAACCAAAGCCGGAGGTTGAAAGAGTAACTAATTGTTTTAGTAATTCTTTTTGGAATTTCGTAGCCATTGATGCTCCTTTTAGTCGCAGTTTTTAGTTTGTAGTTTGTAGGCCGTAGTCAGTATTTTACTACGAACTATTATCTATGAACTACCAACTAAATTACCGCAAGGTAATTTTAATGCGTGCATTCTCCACATGAGCTACGAAATTGGTGATGTCGGTTTTGGCTTGAACTCGATAAGTTTTAGCTCCTGTTGAAATTGGTATTTTGCTTGATGTCTTGACAACGCCACTTGCGCTACTATTTGATATCTGGCTTTCAAACAAGGGATTATTGTCAGTCACATTTTTTATCTGGGCATAGGCACGGCCATTGCCGCCTTCCGGCCAAATCGAGGCTTCAAAAACCACAGAGTCAATGGCCGAATACTTTGAGGTGTCGATAGTGACATCTGTTCCCAAAAGATCGGCAAAGGAAGAGCTGTTGGTTGAACCTTGGCCCAGCGGTACAAAAATTTCTTTCTGGGCAGTTTGGACAATGGTCTGTGTTTGTTTTTCGATAACCGTTTCTGTTTTGACAATTGGTGAAGACTGGGTGGTTGATTTTGAAGAACTGGTTGGTGAGGTAGAAGGTGTTGGCGATGGTGTTGAAGTTATTTCTCTGATTGTATCGGAATCAGCCTTATTGACTACTTGACTGGCTGGATTTGCCTCATCTTTACTAACTTTTGATTTTTTTAATATCCACCAGTTAACAAAAAGCAGATCAAATAGGGCAATAGCCAGAATAGCAATGCCGATTTTAGTCAAAATTCTGGAAAATAAAGATTGCTCCACTACCCCAATATTAGCAGAAACAAGGTCCATACTTCTCGGGCTTGCCCTGAGCTTGTCGAAGGGCTCGTACTGAGTTTACCGAAGTGCTAAACTAATTAATGAAGTGGTTAGCCATAAGTTTCCGACCAAAGGCCAAAAAAAGAAATTAGCCAAACTTCTAGGCAAGGGAGAAGAGGTTGTTCTTGTTACTTCTATTGGTGATCGCTACTTCTGGATTTTGCTTTCTCTTCTTTTAATTCTACCGTTTGCAATATCTTTAATTTCAATGTTTTTATTCTTGGACATATTTAAAATCCCGGGCCTTTCCTGGCTTAAATACCTTTGGATTTTCGGTTTAATCATCGTTTTCTATAACATGCCCAAATGGGGTCATCTTATTCGAATGAGACAATCCTACATTTATGCCTTGACTAATCGTCGGTTCTTGATAGTTAGAGGACTTTTTTCCCGAAAGATTGTGACTGCCCCGCTTGATCGAATTACCCATATTACTGTTGAGCAGACTTTTTTTAAGCGTTACATATTTAGCTGCGGCGACATGATCATTATTACAGCCGGTTTTGACCAGAGGGAAATCGTCATCGAAAATATCGGTAATCCCGTCGAATTTAAAATTCTTCTTGAGGAATTGACTCAAAAACTTGAGGAAACTGAAGAGGGGGATAGTGATTCAGGAGAAGTTAAACTTCGGTCACTTTCTGCTTAGCTAGGCTGAGCGGTTTTTTAGTCAGGCAGAACACTGGCAGGATCAACCTGAATGCCGTTGTCAATAATTTCGATATGGACGTGCGGGCCGGTGGTTCGGCCGGTTAATCCTACAGTACCGATTATCATGCTGGCATTGACCATATTGCCCACACCGACATCAATTCTATTCATGTGGGCATAAAGAGATTTAAGGCCATCTCCATGGTCAACAATCACCACATTACCTTTACCATCCGCCAGTCTGCCCGCAAATTCAACAATACCTGGTCCTAAAGGACGAATTGGTGAATTAAAGTCGGTCGCAATGTCGAAAGCTCGGTGATATGAGCTGTAGCCCTGGGAAAGATAGCCAGCTTCAACCGGCTTTTTGAATTCAAACGGGGACCTTCTTGAGGCGATTGCGAAATCAATTCCAGCTTCTGTCTTCGGCTCGGTTGATTCTTTGCTATCGGCTACCAAAATAGGCTGGCCGCCTATCTTAATTTCTGCCTCTTTCGGTTTAAGATAAGCAACTGCTTGATGAGAGGCAAAAAAGGCTAGCGTTAACACCAAGAGAACTTTGGTAAACAGTCTGATTCTCGGCCTGATTTTAAGCTGAAGATGCAGAAATTTTAGAGCAAACCGTATGGCCAAAGACACCTCAAGGCGAGCTAAGGTTTTTAATTGTCTTGCAATTTTTTTAATTTTTCGTTTTAATTTTTTCATATTTTTCTCCACAAGAAGTCCACATTAAGATTTCTGGGGACCTTGGGCCTTTAACCCATAGTGGAGAATTTACGAGCGGAAAGTGTAACACAGTCAGACCCAAATGTCAAATCCCATAATATTTGAACGGAGTGAGAAAATTATATGAGAGGAGCGCCGAGTCAGACTCAGCGACCTGCTGATATAGTAAAATCCTGCGAAGCAGGATCTTGCACTGAGCGAAGTCAAAGTGTTAACTTAAGTCCAATGCCTTTCATATCGTCAAAAGCTAAACATTTAACGACTAAAGCTAAAGTCCTAAAAGTCTTGCTACCAGCTACCAGCTACCTGCTACTAGCTACTATTTTTTTCGGTTGCAGTGCCATCGGTACGACCAAACCGGCAGCGCTTCAGATTACTTCTATTCCCGAGGCTTCGGTTTTTCTTGATGGTAAGCACCTTGGCAAAACCCCGTTTTTTTCCGATCAGCTTAAAGTTGGCGAATATTTGCTAAAAATTACGGCTGGTGAGGCTAGTTTTGTCGAAAAAATAACTTTGAGCGGTGGAACTTTAACGGTCGTTAACCGGGAGCTTGCCAATAATTTTTTGGCCGAGTCTGGTGAGACTCTTTGGCTTGAAAGTGGTAAAAGGGGTCTTTTTGTTTCATCAATGCCGAGTGAAGTGGAGATTACTATGGACGGTAAGTTAGTCGGCAAAACTCCATATTTAGTCGAAAAACTTGAAGAAGGCGAACATAAAATTACCCTTACTAAGGCTGGTTATATTAATCGTGAGTTTGCTGTTAAAGCCTCAAATAAATATCAGGTAGTTGCCGATGTCACTTTGGCCTCGGAAATAGCCAAAAATCCCCAAGTTCAACCTTCACCGGTTCCTGCACTATCAGTTCAAAAAGTGCGGATTTTAGCTACTCCGACAGGGTTTTTGAGAGTGCGCAAAGAAGCCTCACTCGACTCACCGGAAATTGGCAGGGTCAAGACGGGAGACGAGCTGGAAATTATTCAGGAGACGAAAGATTGGGTCAAGGTTAAATTTGAGGATAAACAAGGCTGGATTTCCAGCCAGTATGCTAAAAAATTACCATGAGTTTAAAATGTAAAGGGTGAGATATGGCGAAGTCAGTTTGCCTGGGTTTCGTTTAGAGCTGAAGGGTCACGATGCTCGTATCGTTTATCGGTTACGTTAATCGTAAAAACCAATAAACACGTAAGACCCAAAACGCCTCACGAAACGGGTATCGTCACCGTAACCATCTGCTTTCCGGAATCTGCTATATTTAGAGTATGATCACCAAATCGCTAGCCAAGTTAATTGATGAGGCGATCATGCCGGCTGCAGCCTTGATCTTTGGTAAAATGCTCGGGCTTTTTCTGGTCATCTATTTTTTAAAAATGCCCATAACTCTTGTCAATGGCCAAATTTTTAAGGTGTTGCCATCTGTTCACTTTACCGATTTGGCCAATTACACTATTGCCGAAAATTATTCGAATTTAGCGATGTTTTCAATAGCCGCCCTGGGCACAATTATAGTTTTGGTGCGTGCCCACTTTTTTCATGAAAGCCACATCCATCCAACTCTTCATGCCAGACTAGTTCGACTCAATTTGGAAAGCTTAGTTGCTCCAAGTTACCACCTTTATCATCAGGCGGCCATTTGGCTCGTTTTCCTTTGGCTTTCTGTGGCTTTTTTAGTTATCTCGACGATTCTGGGAGTAACCTATGCGCAGATTGCCATTATAGCTTTTGTGGTGGCGGCCAACTTTTCCTGGGTTTTTGCCGTTGATATTGAAAAAGAGGTAGAGATAGCAAGGAGCGCGGGTTAAGGTCAGACGGTTAGGGTGACGACGCCCGTATCGTGAGGCGTCAGACGTAAAACGTAACCGCCCTGCCTGCTTGGCAGGCAGGTAAACGAAACTGGCTTCGTAACCGATTAACGCTAAACGATAGATTAGTATGAATAATCATTTTCTGAAAATTACTCTGAATTTCATGGCTGTAGTTTTACTTGTTGGTTTAATAGCCACGCCTTTTTTCTTTGCTAAGAATTTTGCCCGCGTGGCCGGTGTTAAAAGCCAGAGTCAGTTTTTAGTGGTATCTCAGGTTGAAAAATTTCCGGGGATGGAATTTTCTCAAGACGCGGATAGTTACCGAATTTCCTTTAGCAAACAGGGTCCTTCCCAGGCGTATCTTGGTATTTTGATAATTAATAATCCGACTGATAGAACCCAAACATACTTACTTAGGAGAACTTCGGGCGATACCAAACTTTTTTGGGGCGAGGATTTAAACAATCAGTCAACCTCGATTTCTATTCCAAGCCAAGCTTCAGTTTCCATTAGTCTGATCTCAACTCAGGAGGCTTCACTCGACATAACTCAAGCAGTCGAGTTTAAAGTGGAGGTTAAATAGTATCTTTTAGGGATTTATTACTGCAGATATCTAATAAGTCTTGTCGGCAAAATATCGCTGCCGTAGATTACAAAGAAGACTAAAATTGCCCAGACTAAAACTGAAAACAAAAGAGGGATGTCGGATAAAAGTACCCGCTCTGGCGATTCGCCTTCTTTTTTCTCATAAATAACGAATAAATAACGCATGACGCCATAAATAACCAAAGGAACGGAAAGCATCAGCCATTTGGAAGCCAAAAATGTTCTGGGTAAAAAGTCGCCGAATAAAACTAGAACTTGGGCTCCGGCGCCTGATGGCGGCTGCAGAAAGGTAAACATCGTATAGGAAAACCAGGTTGCAGTTGCAAACATCATGGTTAACGAGTCAAGTAAGGATTCGGGGTAATGAAGAAGAATACGGCGTGTTTCCAGGCTTTTTTCTTTTAATCCCAGAAGCAGAGTTCGCTCTGACCTTCTTTTGCCGATGGCCAAAAAGAGAGCCAGTGAGGCTACGGTTAAAATAAACCAGACCGTTACATGAGCATCGATAAGAACTGCCCCGGCGTAAACTCTAAGCAAAAAGCCGGTGGCAATAGTCATGACATCCAATAAAATTATTGATCTTAGGAAAAGTGAATAGATAATTTGCAGAATTGCATAAAAAGTGGTTGCAAAGGTAAAGAATGCCGAGATTTTGACCGAGGCAAAAAGGGCTGTCGCCAGAAATATGAGGGCAAAGACTAAAGCGATTTGTGGGTTGATTCTGCCGGCGGCAATCGGCCGTTTGCTTTTAAACGGGTGATGTTTGTCTTTTTCAAGATCTATGACATCATTGATAATATAAATTCCGGAAGTGACAAGGCAAAAAATCGCAAAACCTAAAGTGGTCAATAAAAACTTATCTAAATTGAAAAACTCGCCTTCAAAAACTATGGTGGCATAAAGCGCCAGATTTTTAAGCCATTGACGGGGCCGTGCGGAAACAAATAGCCAGAAGGGAAGCCAGATTATTTGCGGGCCTCGATTGGTAAAGTCATATTTAACCAAAGTAAGCCTCCTAAGACAATAATAGCAACAATTACTGCGGCAAACAGCTTTTCTGCGGAGTGCAGAGTCAGTGCAGCCGCACCCAAAATAGCACAGACCAGGTAATAAAACAAGGCAATTCGTCTTTGGCCCCAGCCTAATTCCAAGAGTCGGTGATGCAAGTGTTTGCGATCGCCAACAAAGGGTGATTTACCCTCGGCAAGTCGGCGAATCACCGTAAAAACGCCATCCAAAAGTGGAATAGCCATTACCAAAATAGCGGTGCCGACTTTGGCGCCGGAAAGAATGGCCAGAGTAGCCACCAAAAATCCCAAAAAGTAAGAGCCGGAATCGCCTGGGAAAATTTTAGCCGGATAAAAATTGTAGAACAAAAATCCTAAGGTTGCTCCGGCACCAATTAGGGAAAGCGCACTTACAATCATTTGGCTTTGATCACCCGGGAACCTAAGACTTGCCGCAAAGATGACCATTAAGGTAATTAGAACAATTCCGGGCATTTGGCCGTCGACCCCGCTTGAAAAATTAACCATGTTGATAACCCAGACAATCCAGAAAAGAGCAAAAAGATCAGCTAAAATGATTATCGAATGCGGTCCAAAAAAGTCAAAGAAAATGCGATACTCGTCAAGTCTGATGACATCCATTGAAGCGTTGGTCAGTCCTAGTAGAGAGAAGGGGTTGGTGATAAAACTGATGCCGATTCCCGAGCCGACAACTATAAGCGCTGCCAGTATTTGAGCTAAGATTTTCCAATAACTTTTTAAATCACGCCGATCGTCAATGATACCGACGGCAATTAAAATTAAGCCGCCTAAAATGACCCCCAAAAGCTTTTGAGACATCGGTAGGGTTAGAAGTGCCGTTATCAGAAATGCCAAAAAGATGGCAACTCCTCCGGCCCGGGGAATGATTCTTTTATGGATGGTTGCCGGATGAGGACGGCGGCGAGGATCATCAACTAGTTTATATTTTTTAGCAAGTGAAATTATTGCTGGTGTTAGTATTAGTGAAAGGCCCAAAGCCAATAGAAAAGACAGAATAACGGTCATGTTAAAAGGGAAATTATTTTGGCGCTGTCATAAAGAGTGGCAAAAGCGACAAGGGCAGCAAAAATTATTAAAACACGGGTAAGAAAATAATTGGTTTTTAGCCAAAAAATGGCAATTGAAAAATTGGCGATGGTTAAGAGGGCAGCAACTGACGGCAAGATCCATAAAAATAGGGGTGAAGTTAGCATCGGCTCGCCCCAGGGTCTTGAATAAAAAAGCGGCAGTTCGGGTGGGAGTTTACCCCAAGAAACCAAAATTAATGATATTTGAGCCAAAATTGAAAGGCTGCAGAAGATTAAAATCGAAAAAGCAAAACGGTCAGTAGTCAAACTTTGGCTGGCTTCATCTTTGAGGGTGACAAAAGGCATAAATTAACTTTCTTCTTTTTTCTCAAAATTCTTCTTTTTTCTCAAAAACCTGGCTGTTTTCTATTTTGCCGACTATTTTATACTTTTTGGCTAAAATTTTCTCAAGACCTTCAAAATAGCCAATTGAACTTGGCGGTTTAATAATAAACTGGGGAAGATTGCTACTTAGCGCACCTGCTACTTCCTCTTGGCCATTTGGTACCCCAAAGACATGGAAAGAAGTGACATAGCGAGTAGGATCGTAAAGGTTAGCGATTGCGTAGAGCCAAGGATAATCTCCCCAGATATAAGCAGAGCTTGCGGTCCTTGGCTGCGCCTGCGGGCCTAAGACATTTTTCTCCTTCTTTTGCGTATTAAAGAAATCGGCCAAACCCATTATGGAATTAACATTTTTGTCAAAAAAATCATTGTAGGCATTGATACTTTTTTGACCTTGAGTGAACTGGATAAAATTCTGCCAGTATTTAATCTGATTAATTGGGCCGCCGGAGAGAAAATCAGTAAACAAAAGTTTAGTTAGAAAAATTAGTGGGATAAAGAAGAAAAGTGCAAAAGTTACCCTAGCCCTTTTGAGGATCGGCTTAAATGAAATCGATGCTATCAATAATGACGTTGGTGGTATCGCCTGGACTAAATAATGACCGTAGGTTCTGCCAGAAAAATAACTCCCTAGAAACGAAAAGGCCGTCCAAAGCAAAATTAAGTGAAACGTACTGATTTCTTTTTTGGTTTTTTGCCAAAATCCATAAGTGATGACAGTGATAATCGGTATAAATTTGAGAAGATTAATAAGAAACGCATATTTGGGGCTTTCCCCAAGATAAATCCGGTAATAAGTATAAGCAGCAAAAATATAATCACCGATTAGATTTTTGGAAGCAAAATAGCCGATTGTTAGAAGATGGGGTATCAGAAAACCAGAAGATAAGACTACTGCCCCTTTGATAAACTTGCCAAAGTTTTCGCTTGCCCAAAAAAGAAAGATGCCAAGTGCCACAGCCTCAAATGCTCCTACCTGCTTGTAAAGAGAAGCAATAGCAAAAAGCATGCCGGCCGCAAAAAGCGAAAGAGGATCGAATTTGCGAAGGATTACAATCATCATTGCCGCAGAAATTGGCAAAATCATAAAAATTTCAGTCAGAGCCAAGTTGCCCTCGACAATTCTTAAAGATGTCAAAAAACCAAAGATGAAGATGGCCAAAAGCGCCCTTTTTTCACCTAAAATATTTTTGGCAATTTCATAGATAACGACAGCGGTTGCCAAAACTAGCGCCAGCGTTACAAGTCTTAGCCAAAACATGGAGACGCCAAAGAGCTTAAAAATTGCCGCGTAAGTTAGATAAATCATTGGCGGTTTGTTATCCCAAGCCGTTTGATAAAGGACGCCGCCTTGATTTAGATTGGCGGCAACAGCCGCAAAGATGCCTTCATCGCCATACCAATAGGGCTCAAATAGAGAGGGGAGACGAAATAGAAAAATCACGAAAAGTATTAAAGTTAGAATTAGATAATGGATATTTATAAGTTTCTTCATCAGAATCAGATAAATTTTCAAATTAAGATTTCATTAAAAATTACAAATTTCAAATTATAATTTTCTTAACTCTAGTCTCTAGTCTCTAATCACTAAACTTGGTCCCGGTCTTAGTTCAAAATAATTTCCGGATGGTGCTTCGTCAATTGTCACTATTTGATTTTCGACATAGGCGTCAAGCAGGCTTTTGCCGGAAAACTGCACCAAGCCTTCCGGTAGAACAATCAAGTCGTTTTTAATCCCAAATCGCTGCCTATAATAGGCAACTTCGGCAAAAGATGGCAGAACCGTCACAATTTTATCTTGGGAGGAAATTTTCGGCAATATTTTTTGCTGATAAGCCTGGCGAAAAGTGTAAGGATATCTGCTAAAAGTTAAAGCGTCAATGATAATACTTAATGCGATTATTGCCGCAATTGAGATTACAAACAGATACTTCGGCAATTTCTCACTCGTATGAACCATCACTATGGCAAGAGGAACTGCCGCGCCGATTAGATAGCGCCAGAAAAAAATCGGGCGAAAAGGCAATTTTAATCCGTCAATGGCCAAGCCAGGCAGGCTTGCCAAAATAAAGGGCACAGTTGCCCAGAGCCAAATTAGAAGATACGGCTTCTCAAACTTGTGGCGCAGTGCATGTTGGATCAACCCTATGACCAAAAGTGCTACTGACAGGCTAAACAAAAATGGTCGAAAAGCATTTTTAAACTCTCCACCAAAAATGCGCAAAATTGCTTCAAAATGAGTTCTTTGGTCGATTGCTCCGATCCAATAATTTTGACCAGCTGACTTAACTTGTCCTGCCAAAAAGGGAATCCAGGGCAAGTATAAAATTGCTACCACTATGTAAAGACCGATTACTTTTAAAAGAATCTTGCGGTCAAAAAGAATTAAATAAAGACCTTGGGCTGCCAAAATAAAAAACATGTAGTAATGGGTGTAGATTCCCAAAGTTGAAAAAAGTACAAAGCCAACTGCAGCCCGCCAGCTAAAATTTTCAGAAAGTTTAATTAGAAAATAAATGGATCCGGTCGCCGCAAAGGCAAACATGGTGTAATTTCGGGCTTCAAAAGCGTAGATAAAAAAGATCGGATTGGCGGCAACCACCAGCGCCGAAATTATGCCAAAAAGTTTCTTGCCCACCGAAGCTTCAGCGGAGGTGGGGCCTTTAACTTCTGAGGCCAGTTTATATACAAGAAATATAGTTAACAAATAGAAGACGATCGAAATCGAACGGGTGACTATTTCTGTTGGCGGCAAAAATTTATAAACGATCTCGACGATTGTGTAGTAGGCTGGAGGATGAAAGTCGGCAGCAGTGGTCTTTAACATTTGCAAATAGGGAAGTTGGGAAATCAAGGAAGTCCAGGCCTCATCACCCCAAAACCCACGAGTTAAATAATTTTGGGCTAAAGAAAACATTAAGAAACAGTATACCAGCAGATAATAAACTCTTGTTTCTTAAAAGTTGATTTACATCCTATAGTGTAGTATAATTCGTTTTTGTTATGAGTCCAGAAATTAGTCCTACATTTACAGGTACATATTCTGTTGATAAGGGGTTTAGTTTTCAACCCCAAAATGCCGAATTTAATCATAATCTTTCAAGGGAAACGGTAATAAATACCGGTGTCAAAATTGCTGCAGCAACCATGTTCACAATCGGTATGTACAAGATGATAACCGCTGATAGTTTAACAGATTTAGTAATAGGTGGATTTTTAATGTACGCTGGATATAAAATCTTCACTCGTAGATCCAAGGAAACCCCTTAAACTTTCACGATCGCGGATATTCAAATGTTTTGCAATTCTCCATCAGTTCGAAAATCGTCCCCAACTTTTCAAGTGCACTTACCCCATAGTTTAATTGACTTTAAAAGTCTTCAATGTTAAAATAAATTTCGTCTTAAAATGGAAACTCCCTGCATCCGTTGTGGCAAGACAAGAATTGTTAAGCGCACATGGAAAGAAACAGTAAATCGGGGTACGCCGATAACTCATGTTGAGACTGTCTGTCCGGACAGCGCTTGTCAAAAGGTTGTCGATGCCCAATTTGCCGAAATCCGCGAGAAGAGAGAACTTCAGGAAAGTAAAAAAACCAGCGTTAAGCTTTAATTTCTTATCACCTTTAATTCATCTTTTCTTGACATTAAAAAATTTTAAGAGCAAGAATGGGATTGGACTGTCTATTATCCATGGTAGAAAGGCTGCGTGTTACTTCTCCCTCGGAGCAAGATGTCTCAAGTAACGGGGACGGTCAAGTACTCTTTAAGATCGGAGATTTGCCAAGGACTAGAAGGCATTTTTTGAGGAGTCTTTTTGCCTCACCTCTTGATTTACCTTTTGATCTATGGGGATTAGGCATTGATTTGCAGCGTGGTGGACTGGCGTTTCTTAGAGACCGTTTTGACAATCACCTCTCAACGGAAGGAATTCCCCGTGGCCATGATCAACCGACGATTCTAGCAACTGGCCTATTGGGTTCCAAGTGGTCTCTTGAGCCAATGGGTAATTGGCTTTCGGGTCTTGATTACGACGTCTATTACGCCGAGTATCCGTATGGAGTCAATCGCGAGGAGATCAAAAAAAGAGAACAGATTTTACTTAAGAAGACTCGAGAGGTTTTTAGAGCGACCGGTAAAAGAGTTAATTGGTGGCTCTGGAGCAAAGCGACGCTCGAGGCCTTGATGGCGGCACTTGAACATCCCCAGCAGGTAAAAAAGATGGTTAACCATATGGATTTGGTAGGCATTCCGGTTAAGTGTCGGCTTAATTCGGCTGTTGGCTTGATCTATTTGGCGATTTCTAATGGGGATGATTTTCGGCTTAGAGCCAAATATGGTGATGAGGTTGAAGTCAGAGTTCCAGAAGGGGTTGGTTACACAATTATTGAAAGCGAAAATAACGAAGTCTGTCAGTTTGATAATGGCAAATTCCAAGGTACATATTTTGTTAATACTGGCCACTCTGCCTTAGGAGTTCATCCTAAGGTGAAAATCATAACCGCCTTTAGCCTGGCTGGTCGAGAAGTTTCCCAAGAAATGATTGATAGGTTGGCGGCTTGACAATTCCCCTTGACCTTATTTTCTCCTAATAGTCGCAGCCTTTTCTCTTGTGCTAATCTTGGAATATGGCAGATATTGCTAAGCTTGAGAAGCTGGCGAAGTTAGTTCGTTATTATATTTTGCGCATGACTACCAAGGCCGGCTCGGGACATCCAACCTCTTCGCTTTCGGCAACCGATCTGATGGTTGCCCTTTTCTTTAATCACTTGCGATTTGATCTTGAAAATCCCCAAAATTCGGCTAATGATAGGGTGATTTTTTCCAAAGGCCATGCTTCACCTCTGCTTTATGCACTCTATGCTGCAGCTGGAGTATTGACAGAGAAAGAATTAGATGGCTATCGGAAGTTTGAAAGTCCGCTTGAAGGGCATCCGACTCCCCGTTTTAAATATGTGGATGTGGCAACCGGTTCTTTAGGGCAGGGGCTTTCGATTGGTCTTGGGATGGCACTGGCGATGAGAATTTCGGGTCCTGTCAGTGGTTTCCCTCCCGCCTCCGCTAAAGCTTCGGTGGGCAAGCCCGCCAGCGATGATAGCGCTGCTGTGCCCCTCGAAGCGAAGCGAAGTGGGGTCGGGAACCCTCCTACCACTGCCACCCGCAATTCTCAAGCTCGTGATACCCGTGATACTCTTCCAAAAGTGTACGTTCTGATGGGTGATTCTGAGACTAGCGAAGGATCAGTTTGGGAAGCTGTTGAGCTTGCTTCTTATTATAAACTGGGTAATTTGGTGGGCATTATTGATATTAACAGACTTGGGCAAAGCGGTCAGACGATGCTTGGTTGGGACGTTGATAAATATAAAGAGCGCATTGAGGCTTTTGGTTGGCAAACTCATCTTGTAGATGGACACGATCTAAGGTCTATTGTGCGGACTCTTGATTTGTTGCCAGATGGATCGAGTCAACCCCAGATGATTATTGCTAAAACAATTAAAGGTAAAGGTGTTAGCTTTTTGGAGGATAAGGAAGGTTGGCATGGAAAGGCGTTATCCGAAGAACAATTTAAAGAGGCAGTAAAAGAATTAGGTGAGATTGATTTTGAGATCAAGAGCGAGATAAAGAAACCAACTACAGAAAAATTCAAAATTCAACCCGTCCTCGACCGAGTCGAGACGAGGTCGGGAAATTCAAAATTCAAAATTACAAATCAAAAATTAAAAGTTAATTATCAATTAGGCGAGATGGTTCCGACTCGCAAAGCCTACGGGGAAGCATTAGTTGCACTTGGCGAGATTGATCCACGTATAGTCAGTCTTGATGCGGAAGTCAAGAATTCAACATATTCTGAACTTTTTAAAGAAAAATACCCAGAGCGGTTTTTTGAAATGTTTATTGCCGAGCAAAATATGGTTGGTGTGGCACTTGGTCTTTCTAAACGCGGCAAAATTCCTTTTGTCTCGACTTTCGCGGCTTTTTTAAGTAGGGCAGCCGATCAAATTAGAATAAGTGCGATTTCTGGTGCCAATATCAAATTTGTGGGTTCGCATGCCGGTGTTTCAATCGGCGAAGACGGCCCTTCACAAATGGGGCTTGAGGATCTGGCAATGTTTCGCTCAATTTTCGGCAGTACGATTTTATATCCGGCTGATGCTGTTTCCTGTGTCCGGCTAGTTGCGCTGGCTGCCGAAAATCAGGGCATTTTCTACATTCGCACAAACAGACCAGCAACACCTGTCATTTATGATCAGAAAGAAGAGTTTAAAATCGGTGGCAGTAAAGTTGTCAGATCAAGTAAAGATGATAAGCTGACAATTGTTGCCTGTGGGGTGACTCTAATTGAGACGATAAAAGCTTGCGATGAACTTGCCAAAAAAGGAATTAGAGTCAGAGTAATTGATGCCTACAGTATCAAACCGATTGATGAGAAAACCCTCAAAAAATCTGCCCAACAAACCAATAATTTGATTATTACGGTTGAGGATCACTATTTTGACGGGGGTCTTGGCGATGCGGTTTTAAATGTTTTTGCCCAAAGTGGAAAGGTTAAAATTTATAAGCTGGCGGTTGGCAAATTGCCGATGTCGGGGAAACCCGATCAATTACTTGACTGGGAAGGAATTTCTGCTTCTTCTATTATTAATAAAGTTAGGGAAATTTTGGGGTAATTTTTTTCAAAATATATATAGGGTGTCTTACACCTCATTATTACGATCAAAGCTCATTTTACAGCCTTAGGTCATTTGCGGAATGTTGCCTGCCCTTAGCAAATTTTGCTTTTCAACATCAAGACTGGTGTCTTCAATTGTTAAGCCTTCTCTTGCCGACAGGGCAATTCCCTCGACTAAGCTTCTAATTTTGTAGACGTCGCGTCTTAGCAGGTTGTCTACCATAATCTCTGGACCGCCCGTTAAACTTTTGATATGAATCTCACCAAAAAACGGGCCGCTTGAAGCATTCACGCAGGCAATATCAGTTGCCATAATTGAAATCACCTCATTGGACCATGGACCCTTTCTTCTAAACCAAATTATTCTTAACTCCTCTACAATTAGCTCGTCTGTAAAAAGCGTCAGCGGGAAGATTTGGCGAACACGGGCAAGCACACGCGATTGACCATTATGCGCATGTTGCGTTACCGTTTTGGGTCTTGATACAAAATCAAGGCGCCAAATGTCGCTTAGTGCCGGGTATTTCATTTTCACCTCCTTTCCAATCGTCAAGATAGGCCATTAGTTTTTCCAAAGTTGCAAAGAAACTAGCGACTTCTTTAGCTTTAAGTTTGCTTCTTAGGGTGTTGTCGAGTTGGAAGGCCCGAGTTTTGATTTGCCGAAGTTTTCTTCTTCCTGCGGCAGTAAGAACAATATGGTATTTGCGGCGGTCTTGGTCTGGCGATTCTCTTTTGACCAGATTTGCCTTTTCCAATTCATCAATTAGGCTGACAACGGAGGCAGGTTCAAGGTGGAGTCTGGCGGCAATTTCCCGCTGATTGATATCTTTTTGTGAGTCAATAGTCAAAAGGGCAGAGGCTTCGGAATAGGATAGAGAAAAGGGGGGTGATTTAAAGCCAATAACCTTCTGAATCTTTTTAGCAAGACCGATTACATGGAAGACAAATGTGTGCTTTACCATAACCGCCTCCCACAATTAGTTAGAATTCTAACTATTAGAATTCTAATACAAATATTCGAGGATGTCAAGTTTAACATATGAAAAGGGAACTGTCAATAACTTATAGCGGGATAATGGTCAAAATTCTAAGGTTTTTTTTCAGCCAGACGATTGTAGATTGAAGCTAAAAGATAGCCAAATACCCAAGCAACTACACAAACAGCAATTAAGATGCCCACAAAGTTTACAAGGCTAAATTTTGGCACTTGGGAGGCGATATCCGCTCCCAGAAACTGACTATTGATAAGAAGCCTGAAAAATGGTGGAGCGACAAGTTTAAGCAAATATAAAAAAATGTATAAAGTGGCGGTAGTTAAAACAAAGCTATTGGCCAAGGCCTGAGGTTTAAGCATACTTTACTTTTTTATTATAGCATTTGATTATTGTTGTATATTGACATCTAAATTCAGCTTTGCTCATAATGGGTTAGACCCTAATTTTTTAGGTCTAAAGCCCTTTCAGTTTGAGTACTGGCCAGTATTCTTAAAGACCCCGCAATGCTACATGGGGTCTTTTTTTTTACTCTAAGGGAACACCAAGGTTTCCCCTTAGTATTCCTCTTCCTTTAGTGGAAAAAATTGGCCTAGGCCGCGCCAGATCCAATTTTGATTTTAGTATTAAGCCTACATATATGCAATCACCTTGGGGGTGGACCTGCCTGCCGGTAGGCAGGCTTTGACTCCCCCGAGGTGGAGGTAGTACAATTCATTTCCAAATGGCCAATAAAATTGTACCTGAAGCTTTTAATAGTCCGACTTACGGCCAATTAAGTTGGCAGGATGCCCTTTCAAAAATGCTTGCCTTTATAGGCGCCGATACCAAGGCTTCTTATGAGGTGATAATCGGTACCGATTCGGAAGCTCAAAATGGGCTGGCCGATTTTGTTTCGGCGGTCGTAGTTCACAAGAAAGGTCGGGGCGGCATTTATTTTTGGGGCAGGCAAAAGATTACCAATCTTCATTCAATGAGGCAGCGAATTTGGCAGGAGGCGATTATTTCTTTGACTCTGGCTGAAAAACTGGTTGGTGATTTTGTCCAAATCGGTTTGTTTAACAATAACTCCGGCAAATCAGAACAGGCAGAATCAGAGCGGATTAATCTGGAGATTCATGTTGACATTGGGCCAAATGGCGAAACTCGCGCAATGATTGCCGAAATTGTCGGTATGATTAGGGCCAACGGCTTTAAAGTTGCCACCAAGCCCGCTTCATGGGGTGCAAGCCATGTCGCCGACAGGCATGTCTAAAAGTGAATTAAAATCACTCCTAATTCTGTTCGAATTCCAAAGTCTAAATAATATAAAATGGATTTAGGGAATGTTATGAAGAGTCCGAAGCATTTTGCGATTACTGATGATGTTCATCAACGGGCAGTTCTTCTCGTCCGTTTAAGGCTGCCATGGCTAATTGTGGGTTTAATAGGCGGTTTGGCTATTTCATTTTTGGTATCTAGGTTTGAAAATGTACTGTCTACAAACCTTTATCTTGTCTTTTTTATACCGGTCATTGTCTATTTAAGTGATGCAGTGGGGACTCAAACAGAAACAATTTATATAAGAAATATGTCCACCTTTAAGGATAATTTCGCAAAATATTTGGCAAAAGAAATATTAGTGGGGAGTTTTTTGGGTGTTATTCTGAGTTTATTACTAGGTTTAGCAGCTTTTATATGGTTAAGGTCAGCAGAAACTGCTATAACTGTAGGTTTTGCTATGTTTATAAATACAATTATTGCACCTGTGGTTGCCATAGTTATTCCAGAGATTTTATTCAAACAAAATATTGACCCAGCTTTGGGTGGAGGCCCGTTTACTACAGTAATACAAGATTTTGTTAGCTTATTAATTTATTTTCTTGTTGCCACCGTAATCATTTTGTGATCCCCAAAACAAAAGCCCACGTCAAACGCGATGGGCTTCTGTTTTTTTTGATATTCAAATGTTAAAGAGTTTAGCGATTACCCTTAGACTTTTTTACTGTTCTTTTCTTAGTCACTTTTGACTTTGATCCTTGACTCTTTGACTCTGCCTTAGTTTCTTCGTCTTCTTCCTTCGTGTACCACCAAGCAGCAATAATTACCAAAGCAACGACAACCAGAATGACCAAGGCCGTGTTTTTATCAAAGCCGGAAGTAGCAACCGGTGAAGGTGAGCCAACCGCCTCATTTGTAAAACTGACGGTTGTTACAAAAGGTGGGTTAAGTGACGTGTGGTTATTATTAACCAGCTCGGTTCTTAGTGTATGGTTGCCGTAGGCGACATCGGAAAAAGTAAACTCGTCACTTGTCAATTTGACGGCCGATTCGGGTGTGGGATTTGAATCATCCAGCCAAAGATGGATATGGCCTTGTCCGGCTTGAAGTAGTTTATTTGTTTGATAGTCAACCAGTTGGAAATTTTCAACAGAAAAAAGGATAGGAACTTTATTTCCATAGATTGTTTGCCCCTCAGAGGGTGTAACCACCTCAAGTATTGGAGCAGGATTTTGGGCAAGAACTGCGGTGGTTAAAAGGACAGAAAATGCAAAAGATGCGATAAAGTATTTTGCGATTTTACGCATAATGATAACGAGTGACATTCTATGTCAGGGGCACTAAAAGCTGTCAATAGTGATTTATTTTTACCCGAAAAAGGCTAAAATCGGGGTATAAATTGTGATCAATTTTATTTTTTTCGTCAATTATTCGGGTTCGGTAAAAATTCGGGTAATGAAATTCTAGAATAATTTTCAATTTTATTTTTGTCACTAAATTTTTTCGCTTGTGATACTTGTGATACCTGTGATACCTGTGATACCTTTTAATCACTATGAGTAATGATATCCGCAATGTCGTCATCATCGGCTCTGGTCCGGCAGGATTAACGGCTGCTTTGTACACTGCGCGCGCGGATTTGAAACCATTGGTTTTGGCAGGTGTCAAATGGGGAGGGCAGTTAATGCTGACAACCGAGGTTGAAAATTATCCCGGTTTTGTTGATGGGATATTGGGACCCGAGCTGATGACTGTTTTTCGTAAACAAGCAGAGAGATTCGGCGCCGAAATTTTGAATGAGGATGTTTCCAAAGTTGACTTTAAGGCCAAGCCATTTAAAGTCTCTGTCGGCCAAAAAGTTTATCAGGCAAGAGCTGTCATTATTGCCACCGGTGCCGAAACTAATTGGTTAGGTTTGCCAAATGAGCAAAAATTAATTGGCCGCGGGGTTTCTTCCTGTGCTCCCTGCGATGCTTGGTTTTTTAAAGACAAAAAGGTAGTAGTGGTTGGTGGCGGAGACAGCGCCATGGAGGAAGCGCTGACTTTAACTAAGTTTGCAACTGATGTATCCATTGTTCATAGGAGAGAACAATTCCGTGCTTCCAAAATCATGCTTGATCGGGCACGCGCCAACAAGAAGATTTCCTTTATATTAAATAGCGAGGTTATGGATGTTTTGGGGAAAGACAAAGTGGAGGGGATCAAGATTAAGAATAAGCAGGACGGATCGGCCAGAGAGCTGGCTATTGACGGTATGTTTGTGGCCATCGGACATCATCCGATGACTGATATTTTTCGCGGGCAAATTGAGCTAGATGAGAAGGGATATGTTAAAAAAATCCGAAATCCGAAATCCGAGATCCGAAATCAGTACAATATGATGACTTCGGTTGAAGGTGTTTTTGTGGCCGGAGATGTTCATGATTACCACTATCGCCAGGCAGTGACCGCTGCCGGCTATGGTTGCCAGGCAGCCCTTGAGGCGGAACGTTGGATAGAAAGTCAAGAGTAATTATAAAGGCGGAAAAGTGCCTGCCCTCCAAAAATCGCTCCGGGAGCTGTCTATGAATAATAGTGGAAAGGTGAGCGATAAGATTCGGAGGGGGTTGAGGTGCAGGAGTGACTTAAATTATTGACAAATTTGTAGATAAATTTGTATAATAATTTTGTTATGCAATTACCGGTCTTGAAAAGTATCACCGATATAAGACGCGACGCCAAAAGAGTATTTGATCAAATTCGCAGAAAAAACGAAGTCGTTTTGGTTACCAAAAATACCGACAAAGTTTCTGTCATTTTATCTCCAGACCGTTATCAATCGATAATGGAGGAAAACGAGGCTCTATGGGAAGAGCTTGAAATGACCAAATCAAAAAAGAGAACTGCCAAAGAAAAAGCTTTTTTCCTCAAAGATATAATCAGTGGAAAAGTTTGAAGTTTTTGTCAAAAAATCCGCTTTAAAACAGCTAAGATCATTTCCAAAATCAATCCAAGACAAAATTCTGGAATCAATGCTTGGCAAGTTATCAACCAAGCCCTATATAGCAGATGGCAAGCATATTAAAAAATTGACAGAGGGTTATCGTCTAAGAGTGGGTGATTATCGGATTTTTTATTATATTGAGGTAAAAAAGGTGATTGTTACTTCGATAGTGAGACGCACTTCAAAGACGTATTGAAAGTGTCGAACCGGAGAAATGGCTTCAGGCACAGGAATTTGCTTAAATTCCTAAATTATCCTATAATTTCCATTTAAATTTATGGTTGAATCTGAAATAGGATTAATTAACAGGCTTCCTGTAGGGGAAGGACAAAAGTTGGAACAACTTGTTGCCCAAAGATTGGGCGATTATTTAACTGTCTTTACTCCGGTCAGAAATAAGGTTCTAGCTGTCAATGGGGATGTTTACACCCCTTTTTCACTGGTGGAGGGAAAAGCTTCTACCCTTGGAGTTTTTGCCAGGTGTTTAGTTCACGATGCTTCTGGTAGAATTTCTGGTTGTTTGAATCTCGAAACTTACGAGGGTCATGGCCGTACGGCGATTCTTGGCAGGGTCCTATTTTGTGATAAACAAGGAAGAATTTATAGGGATGTTGATTTAAAAGGAATAGGTTCTGTCGGCCCATGGGGAGTTAGTGGCCCAGGTCATATTAGAGAAGATGGTAGAAGAGAAGGGCTTTTAGATGAAGATTCTGCATTTTACGAATGGCAAGTAAGTGAGGAATTGTTATTTGCTGGTATTAGAACTCCAAAAGTCTTAGCAATTATTGGCTTGGAAGAACTTGTTGTTCACAGAGGACTTGACCGAGAAAATTGGAAATTGGTAGAGGCAATCGAAAATAATATTATAGACTTCGGTTTCAAACCTGTAATTTTGGTGAGAGCCTTCGGAGTTAGATCTAGGATTCAAGATCCTTATCATTACCCTTTCTTGGATAGACTCTTAGTTAGCGATGCTAAGAGAATGGTTGAGGCGGAGGAGGCAAGAGAGTTTACAAACGAGGAATTTTTAGGGTGGTTTGGTAAAACTTTAGGAGAAAATGTTGCGACTATGCATAACATGGGGTTGAAGCATGGTTATTTGACACCGCATAACATAACTTTGGATTGTCGAATTGTTGATCTGGATACTGTTTCACCTATTGAATTGCGGATTGAGCGGGAAGCCGATTATATAGAAGCAGCAGATACTATGGTTTGGATGGGTAGATATGTAGATGCGGGTTTAGCGAGGGGGGAGCAGTCGGGAATTTTAGTCTGTTCTTTCAGACAAGGCTATGATGAAGTTTTTAAGGGAAAAGAAGTCCCCATAAAATAAAGTTGACACCAGTATTTTTTTCCTTTAAACTTCCACTAAAGTAGTAGTAGTTATGTTTCGACTTTCCCAAAAAGCTGATTACGGATTGATGCTTCTTTCCAGTCTTGCCCGATCAAAAAAACTCATTCCAATTTCTGCAATAGCCCAGAAAAATCAAATATCCCCTAAATTTTTATCCCAAGTGGCCAATGAGCTTAAAAAGGCCGGAATTTTATCTTCTAAGGAAGGTATTTCTGGGGGCTACACTTTGGCTAGGGAATCAGATGAAATAAAACTTCTTGATGTTTTAAAGGTTTTGGAAGGGGACTTAATCGAAGGCAAATGTTTTGAAGAAGGTCACGAGTGCACCTGTGGTGCCGGCGAAATGTGGCAGCAGATGAAAAAACAAATGGAGGCAACCTTAGGAAAGAAAACAGTGGCGGATTTGGTAGGTGCAAAGGGGGTGGATGGTGAATAGAAGAATTGAAAATACACTTTGTCAACAACAGGCGGCACAGAGACGGATAGCTTTAATGGTTTGGGGTCAGTCAAGACGCAGGCTTGAAGAAGGAACGGGTTTAACTTTGCGTCCGCTTGCGGAAATTCAGGGAACACGTGCTTGGGCAGAGGCAGGTAAAGGAAAGGAGAGAGAAGGTGCTTAAAATTAACAATTTAAAAGTTTCAATCAAAGGTTCCACCTCCACTAAAGTTATGGCGGGCAAGCAGGAGATCTTAAAAGGGATTGACCTTGAGGTCAAGGCTGGCGAACTTCATGTGTTGATGGGGCCAAATGGCAGTGGCAAAAGCACGCTGGCACAGGTAATTGCGGGTGCCCCGCAATTCACAATTGACCCCACTCCGCTAAAGCTTCGAGGGGCAAGCAGTTCACCGATAACATTTAACGGAGAGGATATTACAAAATTAACTCCGGACAAACGGGCAAAATTGGGGATTTTTTTGGGATTTCAGCATCCAGTAGAGGTGCC
The DNA here is from genome assembly GCA_001775055.1 of Candidatus Curtissbacteria bacterium RIFCSPLOWO2_02_41_11. Taxonomy (GTDB): domain Bacteria; phylum Patescibacteriota; class Microgenomatia; order Curtissbacterales; family GWA2-41-24; genus GWA2-41-24. The sequence goes on along the minus strand of MFBU01000007.1, from coordinate 19,985 downwards.
GGGGGTCAGCGTGTTTAATGTTTTAAGAAGAGCAAAGCAATCGATTTCGGGTCCTGTCAGCGGCTCGTCCCATCCGACGTCCTCGACCAAGTCTAATTCGAAACGCAATCAACAATCCTTGGTTGGTCTGCGGGCGCTCGATGGGACCCCCTCCGCCACTGCCACCCGCAGTCTTTCAGCATTTCGTCAGGAACTACTTGAATACGCTTCGTCTTTAAGACTTTCTGATGATTTCCTGCGGCGCTCTTTAAATGAAGGTTTTTCCGGGGGAGAGAAAAAAAGAAGTGAAATTTTGCAAATGATGGCCCTTTCGCCGAAATTGGTGATCTTGGACGAAATTGACTCTGGACTTGATGTTGATGGACTTAAGCTTGTCTCATCCGCGATTAATCAGTTTAGATTTAATAATCCGCGTTCATCCGTCCTTCTAATAACCCATTACGCTCGAATCCTCAAATACTTAAAACCTGATTTTGTGCATGTGATGGTGGAGGGGAAGATTGTTAAATCGGGAAGATTATCGCTTGCAAGGGAAATAGAAAATAAAGGTTATCAAGCGATAAATTTTTAATTTGAAATTTAAAATTTTTAATCAATACTAAATTTTTAAAATTTAAACATTTGAATTTCAATGAAAATTGAGAATTATAAATTGAAAATTTAATAACTATGGCCAACGGAGCATCAATACCAATTACTAATTACAAATACGGTTTTGCCAAACCGGAGAGGTATGTTTTTAAGAGCAAGAAGGGTTTGGATGCTGATGTTGTGCGTCAGATATCCGGATTTAAGAATGAGCCGGAGTGGATGAGGGAGCAAAGGCTGCGGGCCCTCTCGATTTTCCAATCAAAGCAGATGCCCATATGGGGGGCGGATTTATCTACTATTAATTTTGACGATATCTACTACTACATCAGGCCGACTGATCGACAAGCCAAATCTTGGGGGGAACTACCAAAGGAGATCAAAGATACTTATGATGCCATTGGTATTCCGGAGGCGGAACGCAAGTTTTTGGCCGGAGTGACGGCGCAATATGAAAGTGAGTCGGTTTATCATTCTTTCCAAAAACAATGGGAAGATAAAGGAGTTGTCTTTTTGGATATGGATTCGGGATTGCGAGAGTATGGTGATTTGGTGAAGCAATATTTTGGCAAAGCAATTCCTCCAGCTGATAATAAATTTGCGGCATTAAATAGTGCCGTTTGGTCAGGAGGTTCCTTTATTTATGTACCACCGGGTATTTCGGTTGAGATTCCGCTTCAGGCTTACTTTCGCATTAACGCCGCTAACATGGGCCAGTTTGAAAGGACGCTAATTATTATTGATGAGGGGGCTTATGTGCATTATGTTGAGGGTTGTACGGCCCCTGTTTATTCAACTGATTCTTTGCATGCGGCAGTAGTGGAGATTTTTGTAAAGCGTGGTGGGCGTTGCCGCTATACCACCATTCAAAACTGGTCCAGCAACGTCTATAACTTAGTTACCAAACGGGCATTTGTGGAGGAAGAAGGGATTATGGAGTGGGTGGACGGCAATATCGGCAGCAAAATTACCATGAAGTATCCATCTTGTTATTTGACCGGTCGAGGAGCACGCGGTGAGATTTTGTCTTTGGCACTGGCAGGGGAAAATCAACATCAGGATGCGGGCGGCAAACTGGTATTTCTGGCGCCGGAGACAAGCGGTGAGATTATCTCAAAATCAGTCAGTCACAGCGGAGGTCGAACCTCATATAGAGGTTTGGTAAAAGTAATTAAAAGCGCAGAGAGAGTTAAATGCAATGTACGTTGTGATGCGCTGATTTTGGATGAGAAGAGCCGATCCGATACTTATCCGACCATGCAGGTTGATGAGGATAATGTGACCATTGGCCATGAGGCAGCAGTTTCAAAGATTAATGCGGATCAGTTATTTTATTTAATGAGCCGGGGGTTAACTGAAGTTGAAGCAACTTCCTTAATTATAAACGGCTTTATCGAGCCGATTGTGAAGGAGTTGCCCTTAGAATATGCGGTGGAGTTAAACAGATTGATTCAACTTAATATGGAAGGAGCAGTAGGATAATGACTGTCGAGAATCGACAAGAAGGATATCTTGGTGAGTTAAGATACGAAGATTATCTTGGATCTATTCCCGCAATCGAATTTCGGGAGGATCAGGGGGGTAGGCCGCCTGTGTTAAGAATTGCTGACAGTTGTTTTGAGGTACCAGAGGATTTTTTGGATATTAAAGAGATTTCTTCTTGGGAAGAGGTTAGCAAATTTAGGGAGCGTGGGGTAAAAGGCAGACTCCTGCACCCCTTATCATATTTGAGTCTTGCGGGTTTATTGAAAAGAAGAGGTATTTTGAAAAATGAAGCAGACCTTGATATTAACGTAGAGGAAATTGAAAGCGGGAAATTCTTGTTTTCTATAGAACCGCTGGATATCGAGCTAGATTTTCGGTATAGGGTTTTAGAAGTGAGTGGTGAATATGCAGTTAGTGACGATCAGACTCTCTGGGACGCTTTAGAAAAGGACGCTCGTGAAAGGCTTAATCTAGGTTATCTTATTGATTATCCTTGTCTAAGAGTCAAAAAGAATCCACCAATTATAAAGAGAATTATTGATGGCTTGAGTCGGAGGAAAGGAGCGGTGGGATGACGTTGGAGGGTACGCCGAGTTACGTACATTTAGTGCGTAAAACTTTTTTTGAACTAGATCCAGAATTTGGGAGATTGATGGAGAGGTTAGGTGAAGTTGAGGGAGCTGGTTTTATTCCTCTGGAAATTCCTCTTGAGTTATTACGAGATAGGGCTGCTGAAATGGGTTTGATATTTGACGAACTTATGGCACTGAGTAACGAGAACATAGGAATTTTTATCTTAACAACTCCTGGGACTGATGAAGATCCAGAATTTTTAAGTTCTTTAGTATATGAAATGGTTAATTGTTTATGGGTAGCGAACTACGATTTTGGTAATTTTAGAAAAATGTTAACAGGAGGTTGATTATGAAATTAGTTCTATATAAGAATCAGACTGAGTTAGTACCGCTTCGATTGGTTACCCTAGAAGAAAAACTTGAAGTTGTTTTGGCAGGAGAAGGTGCGTGTGTGGAGGTTGTGGGGTTGATCTTAGGTAAAGGAGTTGAGGAGAAAGCACTCGAGGCTTATATTACCCATGCTGCGCCCAATACCAAATCTAATGTTAATGTGCGGGCGGTTTTGAGGGGGAGATCGACATTTTCATTCCGCGGTGATGTCAAAATCGAAAAGGGTGCAAAAGGGGCAGATGCGTATTTACGGTCTGACGCGCTGTTGTTTGATGAGGCTAAAATGGGTGATGATACACCGGCCCTGGAGATTTTGGAGCCGGATGTCAAGGCTGGACACGCAGCCACTATCGGTAAAGTCGATGAGCAGATGTTGTTTTATTTGATGAGTCGCGGATTGAGCCGAAAAGAGGCTGAAAAATTGCTGATTGAGGGATTTATTAACCCGATACGGGAGAAGTTAAAATCGGGGTCAAAATTTTTAATTTGAAATTTGAAATTTTCAATCAATTTTTAAAAATTTAAATTTCATTGAAAATTAATACCGACCGAAAGGAGGTTGATAATTAATGGCCAAGATTAAAGTTGCAAATGTAAATGATGTTGCCGAAGGTGGGCTTAAAAAAGTTGATGTTAATGGAGAGCCGGTAGCTTTGTTTAAGATTGCCGGCCAGATTTTTGCCACCAGCAACATTTGCACTCATGCGCATTGTGAACTGGATGTCAGTAATGTAATCCATGGTGATGTTGTTGAGTGCACTTGCCACGGTTCGCAGTTTAATGTCAAAACCGGAGCGGTTGTTTTGCCGCCGGCCACCGAACCTCTAAAGACGTATCAAGTTTCGGTTGAAGGGGAAGATGTTTTTGTAGAAGGATGAATTGCAGTCTTTTGCATCCAAAAAACGCTCGGCTAATTATTGATTTGATTGTCAGGACCTTTTCGCCTCGCTCAAGCCTCCGCCAGCATCGAAACTCAGAGGTGATTTATTGGGTATTCTAAGTTGGCTGCGTCATGTTTTTGGATGCCTCAAGCCTGCTTATCGTATTTGGTGGTTTAAAAGTAGTTTATGAATATTGCAAAGATTCGTAGGGATTTTCCGATTCTTAGCCGCAAGGTCAATGGCCATCCGTTGGTTTATTTGGATAATGCGGCGACTTCACAGAAGCCGAGGCAGGTAATTGAGGCGATTACTAACTATTATCGAAGTCATAATGCCAATGTGCATAGGGGAATTCACACTCTTAGCGTTGAGGCGACGGAGGCTTATGAGACAGCAAGAGCTAAGATTGCGAAATTTCTGGGAGTCGGGGATGTTAGCGAAATTATTTTTGTTCGCAATGCGACCGAGGCAATTAATTTAGTCGCTTATGCTTGGGGAAGACTCAATATAAATAAGGAAGATGAGATCGTGTTGACGGTTGCCGAGCACCATTCGAATTTTGTGGTCTGGCAGCAATTGGCGGCGGAAAACGGCGCAGTTCTTAAAATAATTCCCGTTGATGAAAATGGAGAGCTGGATTTAGTTGCTTTTAAGAAAGCTTTAACTAAAAAGACGAAGCTTGTTACTTTCTTCCATGTTTCAAACGTTCTTGGAACAATTAATCAGGTCGATAGTCTGTCGACTATAGTCCGTCGACAATCACCGAGGGCGAAAATCCTGATTGACGGTGCGCAAGCTGTTCCTCATATGCCGGTTGATATCGGCTCAATCGGCTGTGATTTTTATGTATTCACAGGACATAAAATGCTGGGGCCAACTGGAGTCGGAGTTCTATGGGCAAGGCGCGAACTTTTAGAAAAGATGCCGCCCTTTTTGTTTGGAGGAGAGATGATCTCAAAAGTTACCCTTGATGAATCTTCTTGGAATGATTTGCCTTGGAAATTTGAGGCTGGGACCCCTGATGTGGCCGGAGTCGTGGGGCTTGGGGCAGCAGTGGATTATCTACAAGCTTTGGGGATGGATAATATAAGGAAGCATGAGATTGAGCTGACGAAGTATGCGATTGAGAGACTGTCGAAGATTCCGGATGTAATTATTTATGGACCACGTTCAAATGTCATTGCGAGGAACCCCGATTCAATCGGGACGACGAAGCAATCTAAAAATAGCGAGAATAGATCGCTTCGCTTTGCTCGCGATGACAAGAGAGGTGGTTTTGATGATGACAAAAGAGCTGGAGTCGTCTCGTTTAACGTCAGCAACATTCATGCCCATGATGTGGCTTCGATTCTTGATTCGGAAGGAGTTGCCATTCGCTCCGGTCATCACTGCGCCCAGCCTTTGATGGAGTTTTTAGGAATAGCATCGGCTGCGCGAGCGAGTTTTTATATTTACAATACGAAAGAGGAGATAGATCGGTTGGTGGAGGGAATTTTAAAGGTTAAGAAAACTTTTAAGATTTAGATGCGAATGAGCGAATATTCGAATAAATTTGGACTATTAAAATTAGGATGAATTAGGATGACAGATATCTACAGGGAGGAAATTCTTGAGCATTGGCAAAATCCTTTGAATTTTGGGGAAATGCCTGATGCCGATTTGGTTATTGACCAGATTAATCCATTATGTGGTGATGAGGTGCGGTTTTACTTTAAAATTAAGAATAATAAGGTAGCTGGCGTTTCATTTGTCGGCAACGGATGTGCGATTTCCATTGCTTCAGCGTCAATCCTTTCGGAGTTTATTAAGGGGAGGCCGATTTCTTTTTTAGCAAAATTAACTGGTAAGGATGTTTTAGGATTACTCGGTGGTCCAGTTGCACCAGCCAGATTAAAGTGTGCCTTTTTGCCGCTTGAAGCAATTAAAAAATTGGCGACTAGTAAAAACTAGTATTTTACCTTTAGAATTTAACTAGACACCGGTATGGTCAATAATCAATCAAGTACACAAAGCAATCAAACAAAGAAATATCGTATTAAAGTTGATCGCAACCTTTGCATTGGCGCGGCTTCTTGCGTGGCATTGGCAATGAAAACTTTTGCGCTGGATAGCGAAAATAAAGCCGTAGTTTTGGATGAGGCGGGAGATCCTCCCGAATCAATAAAACTGGCTGCCGAGTCTTGCCCGACTAAGGCGATAATTTTGGAAAATATTGGAACCGGAGAACAAGAGTACCCCTAACTGTTTAAACTTTCCAGAAGTTCACGAAAAGTTATTGGTGGAGAGACAACAGGATCAAAAGGTCTGAGCATATCAGGATCATCGAGGATTTCATCAGGGATATTTTCCGGAAATGGTTCGCGTTTAACTTCATGGGGTGTCCCTTCATTTGTAGTCATAATTTTTCTATTTTTTGGCTCAACCGTTCGTATTAATGGTACTGTTCGGGTCCTTTTTGGCGTTACAACAGTATTTGGTATTTGGTCTGGTTCGACTGTTTGTATTCGAGGGACGGTCCTGATTCTTCTTTCAGCCATGCAGGTATTTTACCATGAAGTACAAAATCTCAGTCGAAAATTCCATGATAGAATAATCTCATGCAGGAAAAATCAATTGCAGAAAGAGAACCGCAGCATCCAACAAGCGGACAGTTTTTAAGAGATATTGTTTTTGGTGCCAATGACGGTGTGGTAACGGCCATTGGTTTTTTGGTGGGGATTGCCGGTAGTGTTAGCGAACAGGGGATTGTGGTCATTGCCGGTGCGCTAACAATTATTGCCGGTGCGGCCTCAATGGCTCTTGGTAATTACTTGGCGGTTAAAAGCCAAAGGGAGTTTTACGATGCCATGGAGAAAATTGAAAATTGGGAAATAGATAATAAGCCGGATGTCGAACGCGATGAAATTCGCGAAATCTATACAAATTATGGTTTTGATAAGGATACGGTTGAGGTTTTAACCAAAAAAGTAACGGCCGACCGCAATCTTTGGCTCCGCGTTATGATGCGTGATGAACTTGGTCTTGTAAAGGAAGAGTCGCCAAGAATTGCCGGTGTTTTAATTGGTTTTTTCTATCTTCTGGCAGGTATTCCGCCGCTTTTGCCATTTATCTTCTTTACTCCGATTGCCCGTGCACTTTTGATGTCAATTTTTGTTTCTGTTTTGGTGATGACATTTATCGGGTCGATTCGCTGGTGGCTTAATCGCGGCAGTTTTGGAACTAAAATTGCCGAAACAATTGTCATCGGGTTAGTAGCGGCAGCTATTGGCTTTATTGCCGGTGAGGCGCTTCGTTTCTTTGGGATTTCCGGAGTTTCCTTATGAAGTCGGTTGATCTTTTGGTGGTAGGTGGTTCAGCGGCAGGGACAACGGCGGCGGAAGTTTTTCGATCATTAAAACCTCAATCTTCAATTACCATTGTCAGTGATGAACCTTATGAGGAGTATTCCCGAATTTTGCTTTCCAACTATCTCCGTGGCGAAATCGCAAGAGATAAATTATTTTTGAAGAAACCAAGCTGGTATCAAGAAAAGAATATAGAGTTTGTTAAGGGTGTAAAGGCCGACAGTTTAGAGTCGGCAAGCCACAGAGTCAAAGTTTCCACTGGTGGAGAGTATCAATATGGGAAACTTTTAATTACCACCGGCGGTTCTGTTATCAGACTGCCGATTACCGGAGATGATCTTGGTAATGTTTTTTATCTACGGACGTTAGATGATGCGGATGCAATTCTGGCGCAAGTTGTTAATTCTAGACAAGCAGTTATTATTGGCGGTGGTTTTATCAGTCTGGATTTTGCGACGTGTTTTCGGGCAAATGGAGTGGAGGATGTATTGGTTTTGGTAATAGAGGATTATTATTGGCAGGGAAAATTAGATCGAGACTCTAGCCAAGTTTTACAAAAAACCTTAGAGAAAAATGGTGTCAAAGTTTTGACTAATGAAGAAGTCGCAGAACTGCGAAGTTCAATCTCTATCAGAGACCGGACTCCAGTTGTTAGGGAGGTAGTTACCAAGTCTGGGAAGACTTTTGAAGCGGATATTGTTGGGATTGGGGTTGGGATTAAAACTGATCTTGATTGGTTTAAGGGGAGTGGCATTAAGGTCAATCGGGGGATTGTTACCAATGAATACCTGGAAACCAATGTACCCGATATTTATGCGGCCGGCGATTGCGCCGAGTTTTGGGATGTGATTTTTAAAAGACAGCATATAATGGGAAATTGGGCTAATGCGACCAGCCAGGGCTTGGCGGTTGGTAAAACAATTGCCGGTGTAAGAACGGTTTTTGAAACGGCTTCTTCATACAGCGCTGATTTTTTTGACCGGCCTCGCGTCGATACATCTCGGTCGACTGGAACGGCTAAGTCTCCGCGAGTCGAGGCGGGCGGCCATTGTTCGTTTATCGGAGTAACAGACGAGAGTTTTGCCGATGAAGTTGTAACACGCGGAACAGTCGCGGAAGGAAAGATGACAAGAATCTTTATTAAGGAAATTAGCGGAACTACGCGGATTGTCGGGGCAACTGTCATTAATAATCCTGCCGAAGTCGGGCCTCTAACGATGGCGGTTAAAGGGAAGATTGATATTTCTGTCCATAAGGGTAGTCTTGCAGACGCTAATTTTGACCTCAAAAATCTAGTTTCTTAACAATTAACTTTGGTCAATTTGCGCATATTTCGCCAACCTTGTAATCTGGAATATCAGCAGGTCGCCTTGACACAGAACCTTCGGTTCTTCATGTCAATGGCGCTCCTCTGATATTTTCAGTTATACTCAAAATAGATGATTTACATTGCGGCCGATCATGCTGGATTTTATCTTAAAAAACAGTTGATCCAGTATCTTAAGATCAAAGGTTTGGAGGTTGAGGACATGGGGGCATTTGAGCTTAATGAAGATGACGATTATCCAGATTTTGTAATCCCTTGCGCCCTTCGCGTGGCGGAAAGCCACGCTCAGGGTAAACCCGATGATGTGGGGATAGTCATTGGCGGTTCCGGTCAAGGGGAGGCAATTGCTGCCAATAAAGTAAAAGGGATAAGAGCAGCGGTTTATTATGGAGGTCCTTCGACAAGCTCAGGATCTTCGATTCCTCGACTTGCTCGCGAGCATAATGATGCAAATATCTTGTCACTTGGTGCTAGGTTTCTATCGGCAGATGATGCCAAAAAGGCAGTTTCTGTCTGGCTTGATACCAAGTTTGAAAGTGGTCGCCATCAGAGAAGGGTTGACAAAATATCCAAGTTCGAAAATGAAGGATAACATCAAAAAAAATGACATGTCAAAAAATGTGCTGGTTTTGGCTATGAAAGTAATTGAATATCTCAAAATTGAGGGTAAGTTTGAGAAAAATCTGGTAAAGATTAATTTGCTTTTTATCATTATTTTTCTTAATCTTTGGGATTTTGTTATCAGTCGGGAAGTTTTAAACGGGATGGTTTTGGGAATTTTGATGTTTGGACCGGCTGCCTTTTTATGGCTGGTGAGGACTATGCGCGCAACAGTACTGGTAACTTTGATTTCGATTTTTGAATTTGCAATGATTTTGATTTTTGTACTGGAGGGTTTTGAATTGGGAGGAACAGCGACGACTTTAAAATCAGTTTTCTGGATTCCCTACCTTTTAATGGCAGCGATAAACGGCTTTTGGGGTTTGAAGATTTATTCGGAGGCAAGGGAGAGGAAGGCTAAGATATGACTGTAAGAGAATGGTTTGAGAAAGCTCAACAAGATGGTTTTGCTATCGGGGCGTTTAATGCGGATAATTTAGATATTTTTAAGGCGATTTGTGTGGCGGCTCAGCGCAAAAAATCGCCGGTGATGGTGGAATTTTCGTCAGGTGAGGTGGAATATTTTGGATTAAAAAATATTGTCAGTCTGGTAGTCAACGCGAGAGAGGAATACGGCATTCCGATTCTTTTAAATCTGGACCATGCAAAAAAGGTTGAAGATTGTATGCAAGCAATTGATCAGTCAAGTTTCGACCTAATCCACTTTGATGGTTCAGAACTTGAGTTTTCAGAGAACATCAGTGGTTGCAAAAAAGTAATTGAAGCGGCGCATGCAAAGGCCCTGCCTGCCGGCAGGCAGGTTCTTGTCGAAGGAGAGATTGACAAAATTGCCGGTTCAAGTGTGGTTCATAATGAGGAGATTGATTTTGAGGCACTTCATAAATCATATACTGATCCGCTGAAGGCTGCGCGGTTTGTATCTCAAACCGGTGTCGATATAATGGCTGCGGTTTTTGGCAATGTCCATGGAGTTTTCCCAACTCAACCGGATTTAGATCTTGACCTTTTGGCAAGAATTCGCAAGTCACTGCCTAATACTTTTCTTTCGCTGCATGGCGGATCTGGGATATCGGCTGATCAAGTCAGGCGCGCGATTGAGGTTGGCAAAATTGTCAAAATTAATGTCAATACGGAACTGCGGCAGGAATATAAAGATGCTTTGAGTGAGAAAATGGCTGAGAATCCTGATGAATACGCAATGTATAAGCTTGTGCCGGATGTAATTTTGGCGGTGGCGGCAGTGGTTGAGGCGAAAATTGAGGTATTTGGATCCGCGGGCCGTGTTTAAAAACCCTTGCGTTACCCTTTTAAATTTTGTTAAAGTGATTGGTTATGGAAAAACCCTCCTTCGCATAAAGCTTCCGCCGACACTAAAGTTTTGGCGGACAAGTCGGGAGGGCAAGGGAGGTGATTTAGGAAGAAATGATTAATTTGAAAAAGATAATTGCAATTGGAGTAGTTGCATCTTCGGCTTTGATTCTTTCGGCGTGCAATCTTTATAAAACACCATCTAGCAAGAATAATCAGAATCAACAAACAAGCGGGGAGCAAGCTCCATTGACAGCTTCGGGTGTTATTTCCTATACGGCCAGTGGATTCTCACCGGCACAAGTGACTGTTAAAGTGGGTCAATCAGTTGAATTTAAGAATAGTTCCGATAGCAATGTTCAGGTTAATTCGGCTGTCCATCCGACCCATGAGCTTTTTCCTGAGCTTAATATTGGGGTAATTGCACTGGGCGAGTCAACATCGGTTACTTTTACCAAAGCCGGAACATATAAATATCACAATCACCTTAATGCTTCTCAAACTGGGCAGATTGTAGTAGAATAACCGTTCTATGTTGCGAAGGATTCCGCTTTTAGTCTGGTTTTTGCTGCCGACTTTTGTTTTGGTGGGAGCCGGCGTTTGGTTTTTATCCAAAAGTCAGACTGTACCCGAAAATCAAGTTTTGGGCGAGGCCGCTGGCGTTTCCAAGCCGGTTGAAGGGACGGTTGATTATAGTATCGTTGGTAGAGATCATCTTACACAAGGAACTGCCGGTTCCGGTTATAATTCCAATCCGCCGTCTTCCGGTCCGCATTGGCCTGCCGCTGCCAGAAATGGTGTTTATGATCAGCAATTACCTGATGAGCAGTTAATCCATAATCTTGAGCATGGGCACATCTGGATATCATACAAACCTGATACTGTCGATGAAGTTAAAAATAAATTAAAAGAAATTATCGGAAAAGACAGCTGGAAAGTGGTGCTTGAGCCAAGAGAACAAAATGACAGCAAAATTGCCTTAGTTGCCTGGGGAAGGGTATTGGCGATGGATCAGCCGGATTACGATAAAATCGAAGCCTTTATCAAAACCTATAGGAATCGTGGACCAGAGAAAACGGCCGACTAACGATTCCTGCGCTCCTCATTTAAAAAATTTTGTTGGTGATTTAACAAAATTTCTTAAATGGCGGGGCTAACGCAACCGCGGACCGGAAAATACTTCGAGTTAACAATTGACATTTAACATTTGACAATTAACTCAGACTAGCGGTTTTTGGCCGCTTTCTTTAAAATCACTCAAAAATTTTTTGAGGCCAACATCAGTTAAGGGATGATGAACCAATTTTTCCAGAACTTCATACGGGCAGGTTGCAATATCGCAACCAGCAAGTGCCGCCTGTTTAACATGAAGGGGCGATCTTACCGAGGCAAAAAGAATCTGGGTTTCAAAGGCGAAGTTATCGTAAATTTGGCGGATTTCGGAAATCACATCAATGGCTGATGCGCCAATGTCATCAAGTCTGCCGGCAAAGGGAGAAACAATATAGGCGCCGAGTTTAGCAACCAGAAGTGCTTGGTTGGCAGAGAAAACCAAGGTCATATTAACCCTGATTTTTTCAGCTTTTAGAATTTTGAGGGCTTTAAGACCTTCTGGAGTAGTTGGTAACTTAACAACCACATTGTTATGAAGTTTAGAAAGGTTTCTGGCTTCACCCATCATACCTTGGGCATCTGTTGATAAAACTTCCAGACTGACATTGCCATCGACAGTGGCCAAGATCTGGTCAACTGCCTTCCGATAGTCAATCCCCGCTTTGGTGGCTAAGCTAGGGTTAGTAGTTACCCCATCAATGATGCCAAGTTCGGCCATCTTTTTAACTTCTTCTGGATTGGCGCTGTCGATGAAGAGTTTCATAAGAATATTGTATCAGCATTGACAACTGTTACTGGTGAGTGTTCTAATCTGATTATGGTTAAATCTCTTTTGAAATCTTGGTTTACGCCTTGGCGGGCATATTTGGCAGAATTTTTAGGCACCTTTGTTTTCGTTTTTATAGCTTCCGGTGCAACACTTACCAATATTTTCTTTAATGATATAGGTGGTGTTGGAGTGGCATTGGCGACAGGACTGGCGCTAACTTCAATGATTTATGCCGTTGTTCATTTATCAGGCGGCCATTTAAACCCGGCAGTAACTTTGGCTATATGGTTTTCGCAAAAAATCAATGGGGGAGTAGCTAGTTTTTATATAATAGCCCAGCTTTTGGCAAGTTTGGCTGCCGCTGGGGTATTGCTTTGGATATTCGGGCCTGATGCTCGCCAGTTTTCGCTGGGGGGACCAGTGATCGGGGCGGGAGTGAGTATAAAAATAGCGGTAGTTATTGAAGCAATACTAACGGCAATTTTAGTATTGGCAGTTTTTGCCACAATGGTTGATAAGCGAGGAGCGGTTAGCTTTGGTCCTTTGGTTGTTGGTCTGGTGCTGACAGTTTCTGCAATTTTTGCAGGTTCTTTAACTGGAGCAGCTCTTAATCCGGCAAGGGCTTTCGGGCCTTTGATTATTTCGCAATCTTACAGCAATCTTGCTGTTTGGATAATCGGTCCGGCAACCGGCAGTATTTTTGGCTTAATTTACGACTTTTTGTTTTTGAGAAAAAGTGCTAGAGCTCGTTAGACTCCGATAGTGTTGTGACTATAATATAGGATAAATTTAATAAAATGAATATTTTTTTCAATGCGATAATATCAGTTGTTCTAGGTTTTATAATTGGTTCCATAGTTGCATGGTTGAATTGTTTCGGAGAACCTAGTGATTCACTCTGCAGTTTGCGTTTTATAATTTTCTCTCCGATATTAACACTTGTTTTCTTTATTATCTTCTGGATATATTCATTTTTCTTTCGAACTCCCGACACAAGTGAAAATCGGAGAGAAGGTTTTAAAAAACTATTTATTGGAATTGGTTTAACATTGCTTCTAATAGCAGTCTTTTTTATGATTATGTTAGCGCCGGGGTTTCTGTCATATTTTTTTATCCGTTAAAAGATTTTTTTACATTGAAATTAAGCTGAGTAAATTTGGGAATTATTTTAACTATCCGAAGTTACCTCGATATATTAAGTTTCTTCTGATATATTTTAGTTTTCTCGCAAAGCTCAAAATCTTACTGATTTTATATCAGCAGATCGCCCTTCGACTCTTCGATTAGCTCAGAGTCGCACTGAGCAATGTCGAAGTGCGATAAACTCAGTGCGCTCCTCTGATGTATCATTCGCTCCGCTCTTGATATAATTACTTCAATGTCCGATACTGCCACAGATTTAAAGAGCCAGGCTGATGGTGACTCAACTGCCGCCCAACCGGTACAACCGCCGGATGATAAGATGGGTGCTGTCAAGGCAAAAGAGCAGGAGCCAACATCGCAGGAAACTAAAGCCGAAGAGGGGAAAATCCTCTCAGAAGTTATTAGAACCAGCGAGGCAGCAGACGAACAGGCGGAAAAGGCAATTCAAAGTGCAATATCAGAGGCAAGGCTTGCCAGGCCTGAGCCAAAACTGGCCCCTGATGTTGCAGACAGTGGGGTAAAAGTTCCTCAAGAGCAGGCTGATGAAGTTGTCAGAAGCGGTACCACAATTAACTTACCAATTTCAGAAGATGAATATAAAAAAGGGTTACATCAAAAAGTTGCGGGAACTATCGTCAATAAAGTAGTTGTTGGTACATCGAGTTTTTTTGCCTTGGCCACTTGGGTTGGCAGACTGATTAAAATGACACATAAGCATGCGATGAAAGTGATATTTAAGAAAGGAGTTGACTAGCAACTAGCCACTAGTAACTAGTTACTAAAATTATGCCGATTGAAGAAACTTCAAAAACGGTCGGACAAATTGATGCTCTTTCCGGTTTTCAACTGGTACTTTCGACGCTGGGATTTTTGGCACTGGTTCTTTTGGTTTTGGGTATTTTGACACTTATTGTCGGTTACATTTGGCTTCTATGGATGCGCAATAAAAACAGGGAAGAGAGATCGCTGGAATTTGTTTTGCTTTCAGTTGCCGTACCACGAGATAACGAAATTAAGATTGACGCGGCCGAGCAGATGTTTTCTTCCTTATATTCAGTTTACAAAAGCGGAACCCTTTCGTTTCTTAGGCCTCAAGACCATTTTTCATTTGAAATTGTCGCTTTACCTGAGGAAATTAAATTTTATATTTCCTGCCCCAAAAATCTGCAGGATTTAGTCGAAAAACAAATACATGGTGCTTATCCCGGGGCCGATGTTCGGGAAGTTGAAGAATATAATATTTTTTCCGAAGAAGGCAAGTTGGCTTTTGCGGCCTTAAAACTTAATAAGGCCAAATATTATCCTGTCAAAACTTATAAGGAACTAGGTACAGACCCTTTAAGTCAAATTACTTCGGCACTAGCCAAAATGCAGCCTGGGGAAGGAGCGGCTGTTCAAATTTTGGCATCGCCGGCCGATGCCAAATGGAGGGCATCCGGCAAGCGCTTTGTTACCAAGACTAAACAAGCCGAACTTTCGACAAAGACCGAGGAGCGTACACCGCCTGATCCAAAGAAAATGGAGGCGATTGAAAATAAGGTTGCCAAAGTCGGTTTTAATGTGGTTGTAAGAATTATTGTTTCTGCCAAAACCGATGAGGATGCCAAGATTCATCTTGAGAATATTAAGTCGACATTTGCCCAGTTTACTAGCGAGTACAACGGGTTTACCGGTGCCAATATCCGCTTCAAAAAACAGTTTTTAATAGATTTTGTTTACCGCTATATGCCTATTTTTGGTAATTTCGGCGTTTTAAATAGTGAGGAATTAGCCAGTATTTTTCACCTGCCCAATAAAACGGTGGAAACTCCGGGAATTTTCTGGGTTAATGCCAAACGGGCTCCGGCACCGGCGCAAATTCCATCTTCCGGCCTTCATCTGGGAAAAAGCGTTTATCGGGGGAGCACTAAAGAAGTCCATATTAGTGAAGATGATCGCAGACGCCACGTTTATATTGTCGGCAAAACCGGTACCGGCAAGACCGAGCTTTTAAAATACATGGTGATGCAGGATATTCTTGCAGGTCATGGAGTGGCTTTTATTGACCCCCACGGCGATGCGGCGGAAGATATTTTAACTCAAATTCCGCCGGAGCGGGCAGAAGATGTTATTTACTTTAATCCGGCTGATAGCGAGAGGCCGCTTGGCATGAATATGTTAGAAGCCCAGACTGAGCAGGAAAAGCATTTTGTGGCAACCTATATAGTGGGACTCATGTACAAACTTTATGACCCTCACAAAACCGGCATTATCGGTCCGCGCTTTGAGCATGCCATCAGAAACGCCATGTTAACGGTGATGAGTGAGCCCGGCAACACTTTCGTTGAGGTTGTGCGGGTTTTAACCGATGCGCGTTTTGTGCAGGAGCTGTTGCCTAAAGTTTCCGATCCGGTGGTGCGGCGCTATTGGACAGATCAAATTGCCCAAACGGCCGATTTTCACAAAAGTGAGGTTTTGGACTACATCGTTTCCAAATTCGGCAGATTTGTGACCAACAGGATGATGAGAAATATTATTGGACAGTCAAAGTCCGCCTTTAATTTGCGGGATATTATGGACAATAAAAAGATTTTAATTGTTAATCTTTCCAAGGGTCGGGTCGGCGAGGAAAATTCCAACTTTTTAGGGTTGGTTCTGGTGCCAAAAATTCTGGTTGCCGCAATGAGTCGACAAGATGTTCCGGAGGAGCAGCGGCCTGACTTTTTCCTCTATGTTGACGAATTTCAGAATTTTGCCACTGAAACTTTCGCCGATATTTTGGCAGAGGCCAGAAAATTCAGGCTTAATCTAATTGTTGCCAACCAATTTATCGGCCAAATTGAGGAAGATGTTAAAAATGCGGTTTTTGGCAATGTTGGAACTTTGGTTAATTTTAGAGTTGGGGTGACCGATGCCAATTATCTGCAGCATGAGTTTACGCCGGTTTTTAATGAAACGGATTTAATCAATATCGAAAGGTTTCAGGCTTATGTGAAGACGATTGTGCGCAATGAGCCGGTGCAACCGTTTTCTCTGGACACAACCCGCGATTTAGCTAAGATTGAGCGCGATCCGCGAATTGCTGAGATGATCAAGCAACTCTCACGCCTTCGCTACGGCCGTGATGTCAATGTAGTCGATGCGGAAATTGTGCACCGAGCGCGATTATAATTCGAGCCCGTGAGAATTACATAGGGGAGCGAAGCGAGGCTGATATAATTTCCTTCAAAATTGTGCTAATATTTGGTCACTTGTGGGTCCACTTGGATTCGAACCAAGAACCGCCACTTTATAAGAGTGGTGCTCTGCCGTTGAGCTATGGACCCAGTCTTGATATCGAAGCTAATTTTATCATATAGGAGGGACTTATGAAATTCGGGATTGTGGTTGCGAAGGAAAATTCTCAAGCTGAAAGATTGGCTGATAAGATCACAAATTATCTTAAGTCAAAAGGCCATGATGTGTCAGATAAAGGTTTGACCAAGTCTGATTTGATATTGACTCTTGGTGGTGATGGGACACTTCTGCATGCGGCTTGCGAGAATGTGGGATTGGAGGTTCCGTTCGTTGGTATTAATGTGGGGACATTGGGTTTTTTGACGGCGGCGGAGATTGACGATTGGCAAGAGGCGATTGATAAGTTAATTAGTGGCAAATATGTTGTTTCGGAAAGAATGACACTGGAGACCGTACTTGAACAAGGCACTAGGCATCAGGCACTAGGCACTAGATATCGGGCGCTTAATGAGGTGGTAGTGAAAGGTATGTATCGGGTGATTAAGCTTGAGATTAACGTTAATGGACAAAAGTTTCTGGAGATTATCGGTGATGGAGTGATCGTTTCCACCCAAACCGGCTCAACAGCCTATTCACTATCTAGCGGTGGTGCAATTGTTGATCCGGCGGTTGACTGTTTTTTGATAACGCCAATTAACCCGATTGGTCTGCCGATTCCTTCAGTGGCATTATCACCGGAAAGTGAGATTGAGGTTAAAGTACACAAAGGCGATGATGTTTCGCTAATTATTGATGGGCAAGAGCATACGAAAGTAACAGAGGGACAGAGTATTAAAGTATACAAAGGTAATTATAGAGTGAAGTTTGGCTATTTTGACCAGCGTCATTTTTTGAAGGCACTAAATGCGAAGTTTGGACTTTCAGGAAGACTTGCTTCTTAATTTCTTTTTTATCATGGGGGTTATTTTTTAAACTTATCCAAAATTTTTTCAACTACTTCTTCTGGTTTCGTATCAGTAGTGTCAATCACAAGATCAAAAAACTTCGGGTCCAAAAAATCCTCATCGGCGTAGAGTTTGCGGAATTTGGCGTCATGGGCGCGGTCGCGTCGTCTGACATCCTTTGCTGTTTCCACATGAGTATGAGTACGGGTAAGAGCGCGATTGATTCTGACTTTTTGATCACAGGTTAGTAAAACCTTTAAAACATGCGGCATATTGCGGGCAAAATAGGCGATGTAAAGGCCGTCGATGATGATTGGTTTTTTGGAGGCAATCAGATCGGAAAGTTCTGAATCTACTTTTCTTTCGACTTCATCCGGGACTTTTTCTTTCTCGGGCAAAGGGATGTTATGCTTTTGCATATAATCCCTAAAAAAATTGCCAGCAACTTTATAGGGGATTTTGAGTTTTTCGCTAAGCAACTTGGCGGTGGAAGTTGATCCGGCAGCAATGGGGCCGGAAATGGCGATGGAGCGATACATGATTTAAGGGTACCACAAGTGCCAAGGGTACCACGGGTATCAAGGGCTAAAATTCATAAAGCTCTTGACACTTATGATACTTTTGATACCCTTGATACTTTTTGAATTATATTCTGCGGTGGCGGCGTTTAATTTTAAGTTGTGCTAGGGCTTTTTGAAGGTTAGCGGCAGCGGTAGCATATTCTTCCTCGGAAAGTAAATGTTTTTGTTTGAGAGCTTCTTCGGCCTGACGCTTGGCCTCTTCAATTTTTCTTTCTTCGATTTCTTCCTCCGGTGCGGCCAAATCAACTAAGACTTTGACATTATCTTTGGCGACTTGGGCAAAGCCAAAACCCGAGGCTAAAATTGTTTCTTTTTGATGTTTTTTAAAAATGATTTCGCCCGGCTCAACTTGAGTTATTAAGTCAGTATGATGAGGTAGGACAGTAATTTGGCCGGTGGTCGTCGGCAGAGTAATCTGTTCGACTTCATCGTCAAAAACTGTTTTTTCGGGAGTGATGATTTGGAGATGTAACATAGATATTCAAAATTTAAAATTAAAAGTTAAAAATTATGGTAACAAACTATGTTTGTTTTTTATTTTAATGTCCACCAAATCCAAAGGAGCATATCTGGCCAACGTAAAAGATAATCGAATACTTCGATAGAGCGCACTTTCAAGTAGACGTAAATTGTAAGTAAACACCCGATTATTAAATAGACAATAATAGACATTATTAATTGTTTGAGAAATTTATTCTTAAGTTTTTTTAAAAAGATACTGACTATTAGGTAGCTAATTCCAAAGCCAATTAAAAATTTGACAGGTCTCAAAATGCCCAAAAAAAAGTCGTCCATATTATTTTCTAAAACCGATATTATTTTTTAACATCAGATATATCTCCTACCATGTATCAGCAGGTCGCCTTGCGAGACTTCGTCCTCGCAATGGCGCTCCTCTGATATATAAAGTGCTCCATCACTTCCTTACAGTCGTGATGTCGCCCTTCATATATCAGCCTTCGCTTCGCGAATCTGATGTATGCTCGGGTCTATTTCTTCCCTACGGTTGAAATATCTCCTCGCATATAAAACTCTTGTTCGTCGACGCTGTCAAATTCGCCATTTAAGATTCTTTCAAAACTTTCAACGGTTTTTTCGATAGGTACATAGACGCCCTTTTTGCCGGTAAAAGCCTCTGCTACAACCATCGGTTGGGAAAGGAATTTCTGGATTTTGCGGGCGCGGGTAACTGTGATTTTGTCCTCATCAGAAAGTTCCTCAACACCCAAAATGGCGATGATATCGGCAAGCTCGCGGTATCTTTGCAGAACTTTTTGAACACTTCGGGCGATATCATAGTGTTTTTGGCCAACAATCTGTGGATCTAAAGCGCGAGATGTCGATGATAATGGATCAACAGCCGGATAAATGCCCGCCTCGACGATTGAGCGTTCAAGAGAAATAGTCGAATCCAGATGGGCAAAAGTAGCAACCGGCGCCGGGTCGGTGTAGTCATCTGCAGGTACATAAATTGCCTGCAAGCTGGTTATTGAGCCCTTTTTGGTTGAGGTAATGCGTTCCTGGAGTTCTCCCATTTCGCTAGCCAGTGTTGGTTGGTAGCCAACAGCAGATGGAGTGCGTCCTAAAAGTGCCGAGACCTCGCTGCCCGCTTGGGCAAATCTGAAGATGTTATCAATAAATAAAAGAACATCTTGATTTTTTTCGTCGCGGAAATATTCGGCAATCGAAAGAGCGGCTAA
>MFBU01000006.1 GCA_001775055.1 Candidatus Curtissbacteria bacterium RIFCSPLOWO2_02_41_11 | reverse complement strand
TTTTCGGCAAGACTGCTAGGTGAGTCAAAAGAAGCAAAATATATCAATTCTCCCGAGACGCCGATTTTTAACAAAGGGTCGCTGCTTTTTGGCATGGATATAGCAAGAAGTGCAATAAGAGAGAAAAATCAGGCACTTTTGGTAGAAGGGGAATTTGATGTTCTTTCTTCGCATCAGATAGGCATTGAAAATGTGGTTGCTTCAAAGGGCACGGCCCTAACTGAAAGGCAAGCGGCTTTGCTTTCAAGAACCTGCGAAAACGTTGCACTTTGTTTTGATACAGATTTGGCAGGAGATGCAGCTGCTCATCGGGGAATTGAGCTTTTGGACTTGGCAGGTGTAAGCGTCAAAGTTGTCAGGCTTGGCAAATTTGGACCATCTTCGACTGCGTCTTCAGATAGTGCGTATTTGTCTGGAGCCAAATATAAGGATCCTGACGAGTTTAGTCAAAAAGATCCTGCTGGTTTCAAAAAAGCCATTGCGGGCGCAGAAAATATTTACGATTATTTTATTGAGTCAGCCCTTTTGCGGCATAGTTCCACTACAGCTGATGGCCAAAAAAAAATCGGCCGCGAGATTCTGCCGGTCTTGGCCAAAATTTCCGATGATATTGTGCGGGCACATTATATTGAAAAACTGGCAAAAAGCCTTGATCTTAACGTAAATTTAGTAGCTCAGGCCGTTGAAAAGAAGGTAACTGAAATATACCCGCAAGAACCTTCTTCCCTCTCTCAAAATATAAAAAGCACTATTGGTCTTGAGGAGTATTTTCTGGCGCTTTTTATTTCGTACGATGATCTTAAAAGCTGGCCGGATTTAAAGGTTTTGCCCCTCGATTTTGAAAATGAGGCGGCAGGGCGTTTTTGGCAGTGGCTTAATGCTATAATTAAGTTCGCGCGCCGTCGCCAAAAATCTCAGAATTTTGCCAAATTATCGAAAAAACTGCCAAAAGAGTTAACTGGCTTTGTCGACAATTTATATCTTATAAATATTAGTCCGGCTTTTGGCGAAAAGGAAGCTTGGGGAGAGGAACTTATAAAACTGGCCAAAAGAATTAAACAAAGGTCTTTAAAGCGTCAGCTATCATTAATATCACAAAAACTAAAGTTAGCCCAAACTAAAAAAGACAATCGGCAAGTGGCCATACTAACTAAAAATTTCGACAAATTAGCCAGAAATTTGGAGAGGGACTTATGAAAAAGAAAAATAATTCCGATACAAACAATCGAAAAAAGTCTGCAAAAGATAAGCAGCTAGGAAAGAAAATTGATATCAAGACGGAAATCCGCAAGCTCATTAAGCGCGGCCGGGAACAGGGTTTTGTCACCCAGGATGAGATTTTGGCGATTTTCCCCCAGCCGGAACTCTGTATAAACGAAGTCGATGAGCTATATCATAAATTGCTTGATGAAAAGGTCGATGTTTTCGACACAACCGAGATCGATACGGCCGAAGTTTCCAAATCGGTTTCAGAGCTGGAAAAGGAGCTCGAAGATTTGGCGGCTATGGGCGAAGGTTATCTTTCCGATCCGGTCAGAATGTATCTAAGGGAAATCGGCAGAGTTTCCCTTTTAACTTATGAGGAGGAAGTTGCTCTGGCCAAAAGAGTCGAGAAAAGTGACCGACGCGCCAGAGAACGACTAATTAACGCCAACCTGCGTTTGGTTGTTTCCATTGCCAAAAAATATGTTAATCGGGGTTTGACTCTTTTAGATCTGATTGAAGAGGGCAATATCGGTTTGATGCGGGCCGTAGTCAAATACGATTGGCGCCGGGGCTATAAGTTCTCGACTTATGCGACTTGGTGGATTAGACAGGCGATTACCCGGGCAATTGCCGATCAGGCCAGGACAATCCGCATCCCGGTTCACATGGTTGAAACAATCAATAAGTTCAACCGCATCTCCAGAAAGCTGATGCAGGAGTTAGGGCGGGAACCGACACCCGAGGAAGTAGCCTTTGAAATGGAAGTAGGTACTGACAAAATTCGGGAAATCATCAAGGTTTCCCAGGAACCGGCGTCGTTAGAGGCACCGGTCGGCGAAGAGGAAGATAGCCGGCTTGGCGATTTTATTCAGGATGTTTCAGCATCCCCAACTGATCAGGCAACGCAAGCGCTTCTTAAGGATCATATCCACGAAATGCTCTTGACTCTTTCGCCTCGCGAGGCCAAAGTTTTAGAGTATCGTTTTGGACTAGAGGATGGTAAACAAAGGACACTCGAGGAGGTCGGCCGCGAATTCGGGGTGACTCGGGAGCGAATTCGCCAAATTGAAGCCAAAGCCATTAGAAAACTACGGCACCCGACGCGGGCCAAAAAGTTGCGGGATTATTTATAAACTTCCAAGCTTTGCTTGGCAGTATGTATTCACAAGTTTACATGAGCAAAGCGAATATAAACAACTGACAACTGACATTTGACAAATCCGCCAGCTGGCGGAGACAATTGAAATAGATGGATCTGATGATTTCAACAACAGCGGCCATTATTGCCTTACTTATTTCAGCTTCGGCAACCTACAACGCCTATAGACTTCGCGGCGGCAAACTTGCCTGGAGCGAAGTTTTAATAGCCTTTTCAATGATTTCTTTTACCGTTTCTTTAGTCTTAAATCTTTTTTTGTCCGACCCGAAGCTTTTTAATAATGTCAAAGTTACCGACTTTTTCTTTATACTGGGTTTTGTTTTTCTATTTGCTGCTTCCTTAAGACTGCGTTTTTCCCTCAAGTAATAAACAACTGGAAACCAGAGACTAGAAACTTGGAACTTAGACATGGTTTAATATCGCCCATATGCGCCCCCTTAAATTTTTATGGCAAAAATGGCTTATTGTGGC
This sequence comes from Candidatus Curtissbacteria bacterium RIFCSPLOWO2_02_41_11, assembly GCA_001775055.1. Lineage (GTDB taxonomy): Bacteria > Patescibacteriota > Microgenomatia > Curtissbacterales > GWA2-41-24 > GWA2-41-24. Next base: position 10,951 of record MFBU01000006.1, on the reverse strand, counting down.
CCGGCCGATTGGTAATTTTCAAGCGCAATTAATTTTAAGCCTGTTTTATTTTATTATCCTTGCGCCGGTGGCAATTCTCTTTAAATTATTTGCAGATCCTTTGAATCTAAAAGCCAAACAAAGATCAAACAATTTCGAAAAATGGGAACATCCCAAGGAAGATTTGGAGCAGGCAAGAAAACAATACTAATTAATTTCCATTGAAATCTCAATGTTTCAAAATATTTTCCTAAAATATTTTCTTATCAAAATTATAAATTTTAAATTAAAAATTTGAATGTATATTCTCGGAATTTCTTGTTTTTATCATGAGTCAGCAGCCGCTTTACTAAAAGACGGCCAGGTAATTGCGGCCAGTGCCGAAGAACGCTTTAGTCGCAAGAAACACGATAGTGATTTTCCCATTCGAGCCATCGATTTTTGTCTTAAAAAAGCCAGTATCTTAGCCGCCGATTTAGACTATGTCGTTTTTTACGAGAAACCTTTTTGGAAATTTGTCAGGATTCTTCTAACGACGCTCGCTTCTTACCCCCAAGCTTATCGTTTATTTGCCAAAGCCATGATCACTTGGCTTGCCGACAAACTTTGGGTGCGTTCAATTATTGCTGAGGAAATAGATATCGATCGTCAAAAAATTCTTTTCGTACCTCACCATATTTCGCATGCGGCCTCGGCCTTTTATGCTTCGGGATTTACAACCTCTGCCATTTTAACTTTTGACGGCGTCGGTGAATGGACCACGGCAACTATTGGCAAAGGTGATGATTTGAATCTTGAGATCACCAAAGAAATTAAATTCCCTCATTCCTTGGGACTTTTGTATTCGGTTTTTACGGCCTTCTTGGGGTTTGAGGTCAACGATGGTGAATACAAAGTTATGGGCATGGCACCTTATGGTCAGCCCAAATACTTGGATAAAGTCAAGAAACTGGTGCGAAATTTTGCCGATGGTTCATTTTCGCTAAACATGGAATATTTCACTTACCATAAATCGGCAGAATATGCCTATGGATCAAAATTCGTCGATTTATTTGGAGAAGCGCGGCCGCGCGATCTGCATTTTTTCACCAAGACTTCCGGCTATCCTTCCTATTTTGGAGAAAAGCCACGAAACTATAACGAGCTTTGCGAGCTTAATCAAAAATATGCCGACATTGCTGCCTCGATTCAAGCATTCACAGAAGAAGTCATTTTAAAACTTGCCCAAACCGTTTATCAAGAAACAAAAATGGAAAATCTCTGTATCGCAGGCGGCGTCGGTTTAAACAGTGTAGCCAACGGACTTTTGTTGCGCAAAGGCCCTTTTAAGCGCATTTTCGTGCAGCCGGCAGCCGGCGATGACGGTGGAAGTCTTGGGGCGGCTCTTTATATTTATCATGCGATTTTGGGCAAAAAAAGACGATTTATTCAGGACAACTGTTATTTCGGAGCAGACTTTAGTGATGGTCAGATCGAGAAGTTTTTAAAAAGTCAAAGAGTCAAATATCAGAAGATGATGGAAGAGAAACTAATTGATTTTTTGGCCTCAGAAATTGCGCATGGTAAAGTAGTCGGCTTCTTCTCTGATCGGGCTGAATGGGGGCCAAGGGCGCTGGGGGCAAGATCAATTTTGGCAGATCCGAGGCGAGAGGAAATGAAAGAAATCGTCAATACTAAAATTAAATTCAGAGAGCCTTACCGGCCTTTTGCGCCTGTGGTTTTGGCAGAAAGAGCAAGCGACTATTTTGAAGTTGAGGGACTTAACCATCAGTATTTGACCAATTTCATGCTGGGAGTTTTTCCGGTCAAAAAAGAAAAACGCAAGGTGATTCCAGCGATTACCCATGTGGATGGGACTGGCAGACTGCAGATAATCACACAAACCCAAAATAGGCGATACTACAATTTAGTCAAAAGATTCGGAGAGAAAACCGGTGTTTACGTGCTTTTAAATACTTCTTTTAATTTGAAAGGCGAGCCGATTGTCAATAGTCCTGCGGATGCCTTTAATACTTTTTCCAAATCGGGCCTCGACATTTTGGTGCTTGAGAGGTACGTGATCCTCAAAGAGGACATTTGACATTTGACATTTGACCCCACTTCGTCAAGTAAAACACTTGACTTCTAGGGGCAAGCATTTGACAATTAGTACAAGATGAAATTTCTAAAAGGTTTTTCCTCGCGAAGCGGGGAGGCTCGTGAGCTAGTTGAATTTTTATGGAAGGCCAAACTCTGGTTTTTAATTCCTTTTGTTTTGGTGCTTCTTTTATTTGGTCTTCTTTTGATTTTTGCCCAGGCCACAGGGGTTGCGCCCTTTGTCTACACGCTGTTCTGATTACTCCGGATATTATTTAATTTGAAATTTCAGATCGAAAATTACATAATTCTGTTGTTAAATGAAAGATTCCCCAAAAACCTTCTTTATCATCTTAATCTTATTTACTCTCTTAACTCTGCTTATCTTCTGGCCGATTTTTTTGGGAAAAGTTAACTTAAACGGTCATCTTTTGGTTTCTTTTTACCAAATTTATGGTCAGAATCTGCCCTACAAGCCAACCGGCTGGGATCAGCTGCGGATTTATTACCCGTTTTATAGAGTTACCTTGGAATCTTTGAGAAATTTTGCTTTCCCTCTTTGGAATCCTTATGCCTTTTCCGGTCATCCGCATTTGGCGGATTTTCAAACAGCCGTATTTTACCCTTTAAATGTTTTTGGATTTTTCCTTTCGCAGATCGAATTTTGGCATTTGCTGCGTATCACCCCGATGATTTTGGCCTCTTTCTTTACCTTTCTATATCTTAAAAACTTAAAATTATCAAAACTTGCTGCATTTTTTGGTGCAATGACCTTTGGTTTTAGCCCCTTTATTTTGACTTGGGGCGAGGAAGTAGTCATGGCCCCTCATTCAATTGTCTGGCTGCCTTTGGTTTTATTTTCAGTTGATAAATATTTAGGAAATCGACACAAAAAATATTTGGCAATAATTTCTTTATCAACCGCCTTTTCTTTATTCGGAGGTTATATGCAGACCACAATTTATCTCTTTATTTTTGCTTTTGCCTATATGGTTTTTAGATTTTGGACAAGACCCTTTCACCTCGGGGGTGTCCTGAGAATACTGACGGCTTTTGTCTTAGGGATATTGCTTGCGGCAGTGCAACTTTTGCCTTCTGCCGAGCTTTACTTCAATTCGGCAAGGGCCAGCGTCACTTTGCGCGAAACCCTTTTTCAATTTTTACTGCCGCTAACCTCGCTTCTGACATTTTTGGCTCCTGATTTTTTTGGTCACCCGGCAACCGCCAATTTCATAAGAGGCGGTTCAGCTCAATACTACGAGGGGATTATCTTTATTGGCATTGCGGCACTGATTTTTGGTACTTATTCGATATTTCTTAAAAGCAAGTTAGTTAAGTTTTTGGCGATTTTCGGTTTGATTTCGCTGTCGCTGACTATCAACTTGCCGACCTCAAAATTATTTCTGTCGCTGCCGATCCCTTTTCTTTCAACTTCAATCGCCAACCGGATTCTTTTTATCCCAGCCTTTTGCCTTTCTGTTTTAGCGGCGATCGGCATGGAGCGTTGGTTATCTTCAAAAGACAAAAAAATCCTCAAAGTTATTCTCTCCTTGGGTGTCGTCTACATTCTTTTGGCAAGTTACTTATTGGCAGCCAGATTTTGGCATTTTCCCTATTTTAAACCTCCGACACTTGAAACTTGGCAGGCTGCTATGGTCAGTCTAAGAAATTTGGCAGTTCCTTTTGCTGTCTTTGTAATTTCAGGCACCATGATTTTAGTGGCTACCTTTAAGAACAAGTACAAATATACTGCAAGTCTGGTGATTATCACCCTGGCATTTTTGCATATTTTTTACTTTACGAATAAATATTATTCATTTTCCGAAAGAAAATATATTTTCCCAAAGACCCCGGTTTTGGATTTTATTGCAAAAAATCAAGAGTATTTCCGTTCTTGGGGATTAGAGAGCGCATTTTTGGAAAATAACTTCGCAAGCTTTTACTCAATTTTCTGGCCTGGTGGCTATGATTCTTTAAATAATCGATCTTATGGTGAATTTACCTTTTCGGGTAAGGGCGTAAATTTGGACGATTTTTCATTCAGGGCCGATGCGGGTCTTGGTGGCAAAGATCAAATAGATGAATTTTTCCGTCCCGACAAAAGAAAAATTGCCGATATTATCGGAGTTCGATTTGTTGTTGCCAAACAAACTGCAAGTCAGAAACTTGCGAAAAATAACTTTAGAGAGGTTTTTAAAGATGCTGATCTGGCTGTCTTTGAAAATTTACAAGTTGCACCAAGAGTCTTTCTGGCCTCAAACTACGAAGGACCGCCGCAAGTTGCGGGTATGGAAGGTCAGAGGAATGAGAAGATTGAGAAGGCAAGAAGAAAGCTGATCCCTCAAAAGCTTTTTGCTGATGATTTTGATTTTCGCAATGTTTTAATTTTAGAAAAACCGTCGCCTGTTAGTCCTCAATTTGGAGAGGGCGGTGCGGAAATTCTCAGTTACAAACCGCAAGAGGTAATCATTAAAACCAACTCCAGTCAGCCAAAGCTTTTATTTTTATCCGACAATTATTATCCGGGCTGGAAAGCCACCGTTAATGGCGAGGAGACAGAAATTTTGCGGGCCAATTATACATTTCGGGCAGTGCCCTTGGTACCGGGGGAACATCTTGTGAGGTTCTATTATGATAGTGAGGTTTTCAAAGCAGGACTTTTCATCTCACTGGCAAGTTTAGCTGTTTTAGGTTTTTTGATGTTGAGAAGAAATCCACTAAGTGACGGATGACTAAATTGAATAGAGCTGGAAAGAGTGTTAAAATTGGCTTCGAAAGTTAAACGATCCCCGGTAGCTCAATTGGTAGAGCGTCCGACTGTTAATCGGCAGGTTCCTGGTTCGAGTCCAGGCCGGGGAGCAGAGTTGTCAAATTTATAACCTGAAGCTAATTTTTGTTCTTGAGCAAGAACTTCAAAGATAGGAGTTAGTTTTATCCTTGAAATTTTCTTTTCTTTGACAAAGATTTTTTCAAAGAAAAACCTTAAGTATTGTCTTTTTAGTTCAAGGGGTGCTTCATGGTAAGTTTTTGGTATATTTCTTGCCAGAGCTAAAACTTCTTCAATTATGGTCAAATCAACATCTCTTTTGCCTTCCAGCTCAATCAGTTTTTTGTCAACTTCATCAATTTGAGTTTGTATATCAGAATGTTTTCTCTTGAATGTTTCTCTATCAACTGTGCCATCAAGTAACATATCTTCAAGCATATTCCGTTTCTTTTCAAGGGTTTTTCTTTTGTTTAAAAAGATTTTTCTTGCAGAAGTTACATCTTGTTGACTTTCGGTAATTAAGTTTCTAGCTTTGCTGATTACTTTTTCTATGAATTCTTCTGTAAATTTAAGTTGACCGAACTGATTTTTTACTTGATCTTCTAAATCGGTTAGTTCAATGTAAGGTGCTTTGCAGCTTTCTCTTCTTGTGCAATGATAGTATGCAATTCTGTTTCCTCTAGCTTGAGATTTAATCTTGTGCCATTCTGCTGTATATCTTTGCCCACAATTCTCACAATAAATGAAGCTGTTTAAGAGAAATTGATGTTTCCGGTTGTATGCAATAAAGTTTCTATGTTTTGCAAGAACATATTGACATTGATCAAAAAGGTTTTTGGGAACTAGAGGTCTGTGGTTGCCTATTTTTTCTAGACTATTCCATCTCATTAATCCATAGTAAAAAGGATTATTGAGAATGTAGTGTACAACACTATGCTGAAGTCTTTTGTCTGTTTTTGACTTTACGCCTTCTTCAAGAAGCCATTTCTGAAGCTGTAAAATTGAGTAGTTGCCTGTTGAATATAGCTCAAAAAGCTTTTTGATTGCTGGTCCTGTTTCGGGGTCTATGATTACTACTCCCTTGTTATTCTCTTTAGCATTTTTATATCCAAGAGGTGCCCAGCCCGGCCACCAACCTTCTTCCCATTTCTGCATTAATCCCTTTTTAGTTTTTCTGCTTAAATCCCTAGAATAAAATGCATTTACTCCGGCAAGAACTGTATCTAATAAAGAGCCTTCCGGAGAATCATCAAGCATTGGCTGAGTTACAGATAAGAGCCTTACATTTGCTTTTTTAAGGAGAGCTTTTACTGCAAAGTGGTCTACTTCATTTCTTGCAAATCTGTCAGTGTGCCAGACAATGATAGCCTCAACTTCATCACATCTATCTAGCATTTCTTGGAATTGCGGTCTCTTAGCAGCTGTGGCGGTTTCACCTTCATCGGAAAACACATCAACCACATGAAGTCCTAATTTCTCTGCACATTCCCTACAAGCTTTCTTTTGAGCTTCTATTGAATAGCCCTCTCTAGCTTGTTCCTCGGTTGATACTCTTACATAAATAAAACAAGTTTTCATCAACTACTCCAGATTAGTCTCAAGATATGTTGAATTTGCCAAGTCTAGGTCATTCTTGCCGGTCTGAACTTTTTTTAACCAGTCATAAAAGATAGTCGGACCAACTTCTGTGATCGGTTTAGACCATGTATCTGCCGATTCTAGTTTTGCTTGATTTGCCCCAACATAAGCTCTGTAATACTTACCTGTTCCACTTGTAATAGTTATGCCTGCTTGCTTAATAGGCTGACCTGATGCGTAAATACCGAATATGAAGTCTCTTGCAAGTGATTTTGCACCAGATAAGCCCAATTCTGGACCTCCGGTTACTGTACTGATAACTATCCATTGCCCATCTTCCTCTTGAACCAGTACAGAGCTTTTTTCTGATGTTTTCTTGCCAATTTCTTCAAATATTTGTTGTGGAGTTTTACTTTCTTGATTTTGTGACTGCTGATTAGCTGTGGTTTCTCCGGCGCCCATGCCTTTCTCTAAAGAGTCTTTTGATTTTGGAGAAGCAATCAAGCTAATTGCAACAATCAGAATAAATAAGCCAATTATTCCTAAAATTATTTTCTTTGTCATTTTTTCACCTCCCTCATGTGACTAATAGTCCGTGGACTAATAGTCTGCACATTCCGATTATAGAGAGGTGATATTCGGTAAAACAAGTGCTGTTTCAAAAAAGTTTGGATCAAAAGTCCGGCAAGCCCGTATGAAAATTGGTATTTCGCAAGAAGAACTTGCATTCCAGTCCGGACTTGACCGAACTTATATCTCTGGGATAGAAAGAGGAACAAGGAACCCTTCATTGAAGAATATAGAGAAGATAGCGAAAGCTTTAAAAATTTCACCGGCAGAATTATTTTCTTCATAGTTAATATTTTCACAATTAAAAAATGGGGCTATTTTTTCCGCAAAATACCCCTGTTTTTTCAAGAAATAGCCTCAATTCTCCAATTAGTTTACGGAAAGTTTGTGAAAAACAAATAAGATTTTTAATAGTAAAATCCCTAAATATAAAAGTTTTCATTAAAAGCTTTTTTTCTTTGCTAATTCATTTCTTAATTCTTTTATTCTTCTTTCTCTTTCTTCTTGTGTGAAGCTAGATTGTTCAGTTGGTTGAACGCTCTGTTCTAAAGAGTGAACAGTTTTTTCAGTATTTTGAACATTATGTTCAATGAAATGAACAGCAATTACTCTTTGCCCTAATCTCTTAATGAGTCCCTTTGCTTCTAATGAGTTTATGTATCGGGTAAATTTTCCAATTGCCCACTTAGGAAGGAAACCTCTTTTGATTTCCCGATAACTCAAAAAAACCTTTTTATAAGAGTTAGGATATTTATCATACTGTCCGGCTAACAATCTACAGATACGGAAAAGTCTGACTTCGGGGTCGGAGAGATTCCTCTCAATGAGTAGGATTTCCCTTGATTCATGAATCCAGCCATTAAGGCTTGGTGTTTTGGTACTCATACTCATATAACCGGTGCTTGAGGGATTTCTGGGCGGAGAAAAGGCTTAGGGGGCCGATTGACGGTCTATCATTCCAAAAATCTTGAATTAGTGAATCTAAATAATCTGGAGCTTCAAAGGTAAATTCAGCTCTTTTACTGCTGATAAAGCTTATCTCGGTAAGCCTGATTCCATTGGCAAAGAGAAAGCTAGCCAATTGAAAATCACTTGTTTTGTATTGATTTTGCATTCTCATTTTTATTTCTTTTATTTCTTTTCAGCTCAGCTTGTTCTAAAAGTAGTCGGGCAAATTGTTCTGCTAAAAAGTCAGTCTTCCCTTGCTGTTTTTGCTGTTAGTCCACTTTCTTTGGCAATTGTTCCATAGCCTTTCTTTTTATTGTTTTTATACCTCCAATAAAGGCCTCTATCTCTTCTGATTTTGTTGTACTTTCCAAAATTAAATAAGAATTTTTTTGGCTGATAATCGGAATCTTCAATTACCAAACCTAAAACTGCTTTTTTAACAGGTGTAAGGAAAGTCTTTGGAATTTTGAGTTGAGATAATTTCTCCAAAATTAAATCATCAAAGGTGACTTGGGTGTCTTGCCAAAGTGCAACTTTTTCTAGGAGAGACAAAGCTTCTTTCTGGTCATGCAGGTCATTACTGTTACTTAGCTCCTCAATTTTTTCTGTCCATTCTTGATACTGTCTCATTTGCTTATCTGAGAATTTATGATTAAAAACCGTTACTCTTTTACCATTTTTCGGATAATATGTTTTTCTGATTGATTGTTTGAGTTGAATTATGAGAGATTGGACTTCCGGCCTATCTAAAACTAAGGCTAAATCAGCAAATTTTCGGGATTCAGTTGTCTTAATTTTACTCATGCTCATTTGAAGCTATTCTACAACTCAAAAGTTGTATAATCGCTATCTTACTATAAACAGTTTTTTTAGATGGTAAACAAAGTTTTTGATCTTGGTTTTGAGCCTCCCAATTTTGAGAAAAGATTTGTATGCATAAGTGAAGATGTGATTTTGTCCGCACAAATTTCTGCGTGTTTCAACAAAGAAAATACCTATTTCATTACATTAGAACCGCCTAGATCATTTCATAAATATTGGAACAATGAGTTCATAAAATTAAATAATTTATTGGCGAAAATTAATCCAGAGAAAATTATATTCGCCAGAGTTAAACCACGGATGATTAATGCAATTAAAAATCAACTCAAGATTAGAAATGATAAATACATCTACCTTTACAATAAGTCTCAAGTCAGGGATTTTGCTATTGAGCTTGGAACCATCTTTAGAGGAGAACTTTGTTGTCCCCCAGATTTTGAAAAGATTGCCCATGCTTTACTGGAAGCCAAAAGAAAAAAACTGAGGCTAATTGTAAAAGGTTCTGCAGAATATGAGGTTATCAGCGAAACTAAAAGTAAACATCTAGTGGCCTCAGACTCATCAGAATTTATTAACCCGGTGATACTAGGCAATTATGCTTTTGCAATAAATGCTGATCTTAAATTCTTTGACTATGATCCTCCTTATTCCCCCAAAGAAATTAATGAAGTGATAAGAGATTCACGCGGAGGTGGTAAGAGAGGTAGCATTGCAAAAAATATTTCTGATGAGCTAACTAAATGGTTAGAGGACAAAGTTGGCTTCAAGTATGAATTCATAACCTTTTTAACTTCAGAAATAAATTATGGGTATTTTGTTCCAACTATTGCTACTTGCCATATTTATAACCGAGTTTTACCAAGTCATTTTATATGCGGTTCTATAATTGAACCTCATGTAAAGGTTGAATCCGCCTTGTTGGTTGATCCAGATTTTTTTCCAAATTCTGAAACTGATGAGATTAAAAATCTTCTAAAAGGGGAAAAAGTTTTTATAAAAGAGCTAAGGGGTGATAAATTCAGTAATTTAGATCTGGACAATTATATTCAATTTTATCCCTATGACTTTTTATTTATTTGTAGTCATGGAGATTTCCCTAAAGGTGTCCAATTCAAAATAAAGTTTAAAGATAAGCTTGGAGCTGAGCATATTATTGTAGTAAACATTTTTGATACATTTGATCCAACTCAAAAAGGAATAGGAGATGATAGGTTAATTGGAGTAAAGTCTTTTATTGAGTTTCTAGAACTTGACGGTGATGTTTGGTATCAAAAAAAGTATAAAAAAGGAACTTCAAAAACAGCTGTTGAAGACTTTTTGGCGATTGAGAGAAAGGACTGGAATGTCTTAGAGCGAAGAGAATCCGACATGAAGTTTTGCAATGTCATAGTCACAAAAGATCCTATTAGTCCCTATATGCCAATGGTTCACTCAATTTCAGACCCTAACTCATCTCCACTAGTATTCAATAATGCTTGTGTTTCAATATATACGCTTTCAGGAGATTTTATTCATGCTGGGGCTAAGTTCTATATTGGGACACTTGATTATGTTAATGACCATATAGCTATAAAACTTGCAAAGACTTTTTTTAAGAAAAGTATAAGCGAGAACCAGAGTTTGGCATTATCACTTTGGGAATCTCAAAAAGAGCTCGCGGTCCATGATAGGGATAAACTCTATTCTTGTATTGGGTGTCACTTTCAAAAGTTTTCTTTTAATAGCGGAAATAAAAAGAAAAATATAATTGAACGGATTTCAAAAGTTAACCAAATAAGAGCGAGAAGTATTCTCTTCAAAAATCTTGAGAAGAATGTAAAAGAGAGACATAGAGACGCATTGATTTTTTTAGTAGAGGAGCTAAAAAGTTTAAACTCAAGAAATGGATCTACAAAAAGCTAGAAAATTTGCTGAAAAGACATTAAGTTTTTGACTTCTAAATTTCAAAAGAATATATTTGATCAATGAAATTTATTAAATTAGATGAATGGAAATGGCTTATCATTGTAGCCATTTTGTCCTCTGTGCTTACTGGAATCACGGTATATTATCTAAAACCATCTAACTATATAACAGAATTTCCATATATAAACTCTGAATTACTGAAAGCTACACCTGAGGAATGGGTTTGTGACAGTATGGTTCACAGTAGATTAAATGCTAGTAAAGATAGCGTTTTTGAAAAAAAAGATGGAATCCAAGGGGTTGTAG
>MFBU01000005.1:132024-132345 GCA_001775055.1 Candidatus Curtissbacteria bacterium RIFCSPLOWO2_02_41_11 | reverse complement strand
ACTCTCTGGTTGTTTCGCTCTGGCCTCTTGATGAAAGCGGCAAGCCATACCAATATACAACGTACAAAGATCAAATTATCTACCAAAGAAACCCTTCAGATAACTCCAAACTAATTAAGATCACTTGTACCCAACCAGGACTTTCCTCCCGCAACCGTGGCACGGAAACTATCAGTTCTGACATATCTAAGTTAGAATTTAACTTTGATAGAGTTCCTCCAAATACCAATATAGTTACTGTAACTGTTGGTAACACACGAATTTACGATAACAAAACTCATACTGTAGTTCAAAGCGCTGATGCGGCGCTTAGGAATAAAT
>MFBU01000005.1:80491-131923 GCA_001775055.1 Candidatus Curtissbacteria bacterium RIFCSPLOWO2_02_41_11 | reverse complement strand
GAAGCCGGCCTTGAAAAAGCCATCTGGCAGTTAAACGAAACTGCCGGCAACTATACTGGTGAAACCAATACTTTTTTGCCCGGTCAACCGGATAATCTAGGCCAATTCACTGTCTCGGTAACAACTATTAATCCAGCCTTGAAAACAATTACTTCAACCGGTTGTGTACCAAAATGCGCTAGTCCTCTTGCCAAAGTAACCGTTAAGTCTGACGCCAAAATTGGAAGTACCACAATCGCCTTTAGCTACGCAGCCCAAACAGGCGATGGAGGTATTCTTATGAACCAATCGTCTAAAATAGATGGCACTGCTTATTCAAACGGTAATATCTCAGGAGGACTTGGCAGCGGTCAAGTAATCGAGGGTGACGCCTGGGCAGTCGGAACAATTTCCAATCCGCCTGATGTTGGAGGTCAACGCCATCCCAACGCTTCTGCCGCACCGATGCCTGATATTACTCAACAGGTTTCAGATTGGAAAACCGCGGCCACTGCTGGTGGAACCACCACTTGCCCTTGTTATCTTTCAACTTCTCAAAATATTGGGCCGCGAAAGTATGTCGGCAATTTAACACTCACCGGCAATGCCACCTTCACTGTCAAAGGACCAATATGGGTAACCGGTGGTATCCCCGGTAACCTACTTATTAACCTAGGTTCGACCAAAGTTAATCTGGATGAAAGTTTCGGATCAAACGGCACAGGTTTTGTGGTGGACGGAACAATCTCTATTCTAAACGGTGCAACTATTAATCCAACCAGTGCCGACCCCAAAGGCTATATCATGCTGGTAAGTAACTCCAGCAATAACTCTGCCGTCAATATTAATAATTCCGGTGCTTTTGCCATTCTCTATGCTTTAATCGGCGGAGCCCAAATGTCCCAAAATACTACTGTCAATACTCTAATATCAAAATCACTGACCATGTCCCAAGGCTCTAAATTGGATTACCAGGAGGGTCTGGCCTCTGCCCAATTTACTACCTGTCCCACCTGCCCCGGCGCCTCTTGGCAACCTAAAAAAGGCACCTATTATTATTCCAAATAGTTGCTAAAATAAAATTAATGCCCTCGCTTTGGCGAACTGTTAACAGGAAACAGGAAACTCGAAAGAATTTTGATAAAAATTGTCAATTGTCAAAACCTGGATTTACCCTCATCGAAATTGCCCTCTCACTAGTATTTATTTTGGCGATGATAGTCATTCTTTTGACTGCTTCCGGCACTTTCAGAACCACCAGAAAAGGCAATTTGCAAGGTATTGCCACCAAAATTGCCAGCCGCCAAATTGAAAATTTAAGAAACACTGCTTTTGCCTCACTGCCAACTTGTCCATCGCCTACTGGCTGTAATATCGATATCGTCCAAGAACCTGACCTTGCAAAACTGCCCTCAGCCTCAGCCATCAAAACCCTTGATGATTATGAGTCAAGTACCAAAATCAAACAGGTATTGATCAAGGTAAATTGGACTGAAAATACTGCGCCTCAAGAAATAAAAATAGAAACCTTAATCTCGGAAAATGGACTATGACAAACCTATTGGTTTGTAGTCAATAGTTCACAGTCAATAATTAATAGAATGAAAAATAAACCAACTACCAACTACCAACTACTATCTACCAACTGGCGCCAAAGGCGCCCTGGCCTTACCCTCATTGAGTTACTCATTGCTTTTTCCATAATCGGTCTGGTTTCAATTCTGGTCGCAGCAGTCTATTTTGCCCATTCAAGGCTTTTTTCCACTCAAAATACTTCTATTGATGTTGCCAGCCAAAACAGACTGGCACTTGATGAAATGGTCAACCAGATTCGAGAAGGTCAAGCCGTCGTTGCTACTTGCGCCCTCTGTCCACCTGATAGCACCTCGGATAATACTGTCGTCATCCTGCAAATCTGGCCGATTGACTCAAGCGGCGAACTCTTCCAGCCTGCAGGTTCTGATTATGATTTTATTATTTACAAAAGAGATGCCAGCGATAATACCAAACTTGTCAAAAAAATCATTCCTGGAGCTGGCAGTTTTCGCCAGGCAATCGAAAAAATCATCGCCACTGATATCTCTGATTTAACATTTAATTATGACGACGATGCCAATCCGAGCTCAACATCACAAGTTATGATTAACCTTACTACCAGTGCCAACTCAGGCGGTAAAACAATTACTTCAAGTCAAACTTCCAAGGCGGTGTTGAGGAATAAATGAAAATTAACCAGAAACAAGAAACTGGAAACCAGAAACAAAAATTATTTAGTTTAAAGTTTAATGTTTCTAGTTTTCAATTCGCCAGTGGGCAAATGATGATCATCGCCATCATTTTTTTGGCGGTAATCTTAGTTATATCTGCCGCCCTTTTTGCCAGAGTTGCCGGTTTTTTGCGCTTTGGATCAAACTCGATTCTTCGCGAACAGGCAACGAATTTGGCCGAAGCCGGCATTGACTATGCCATTTTCAAACTCAACGAAACTGCCGGATCTTATACAGGTACTGGCGTCACCGAAGTAACCGTTGGTACAATCGGTTCCTTCACAACTACTGTCCAAGAAAAAAATCCCCCCAACCCACAATTAAAAACTATTACCTCCACCGGTTACATCCCCAATAAAACAAATCCCCGTGCTAAACGCACGTTAAAAGTTGATGTTCTGATTTCTGCAGAAAGTATCGCCTTCCGCTACGCGGTCGAGGTTGGAACCGGAGGAGTAAGTATGGAAAACAGCGCGTTAATTACCGGTACTGTCTATTCAAATAAATCCGGGGTCAGTATTAGCGGCTCGGGCTCATCAAAAATTGACGGCGATGCCTACACGGTCGGCACAATCACCACTCCCGATCCGACTGTAACGGGCACTAAATACCAAAACCAGCCGGCTTCCGAAATGCCAACTGTTGACTATCAGTATTGGAAAAACCAAGCAGAGGCGGGCGGTACAACTAATTGTCCTGCCGGACTTTGCAAATACGACGGCGGTGTGCACAATCTTGGCCCCCGAAAATTAGTCGGCAAACTGGAGCTTGCCAACAGCGCTTACGTTACCATGGACGGGCCGATTTATGTGACTGGCGACGTTGAAGTCCACAATTCGGCCGTTTTAAAGCTTAATGATAATTTTGGTTCCAATGGCAGTGTATTGATTGCAGATGGAACTATAACTGTGAGAAACGATGGTGAACTTCAATCAACCAATGCCACCCCTAAAGGCTACATCCTGGCTGTGACTACATCAACGGATCCAAACCAAGCAATTTCAATTCGAAATAGAGGTGTCAATGCCATTTTTTATGCTCTGGATGGCACCGCCGAAATGCGCAATAATGCCAAAGTCACAGCCTTAGTAGCCAAACAATTAATTATCAGAAATTCTGCATCATTGGATTATGATTCTGGCCTAGCCTCTGCCCAATTCTCCTCCGGCCCCGGTGGCTCCTGGCAAATTAAAAGAGGAACATACCGCTTCACGATCAGTCCGTAGTTAGTAGATGGTAGATAGTAGATATGGACTCATTTAATTTTGAAAAGCTTACAGTTTGGCAAAAGTCGCTTGATTTTATAGAACTAATTTACGAAATCAGCAAAAAATTTCCGTTCGAAGAAAGATTCGGTCTTCAATCACAACTCAGAAGAGCTGCCGTTTCGATCGCCCTTAATATTGCAGAAGGCTCCGGCCGATCCACACAAAAAGATTTCAAGCGGTTCATCCATGATTCAATAGGCTCGTTGCGAGAAACAATTACATGTTTACATATCGCCAAAAAGCTCCACTACCTTAAAGAAAATCAATTTAATCAAGCTTACCAAGATGGCATAGAAATTTCGAAAATGCTTTTCGGACTTGTCAAAAAGCTCAACAATTAAGTAAACTACTCACTACGTGTTCTATGAGGTCTATCAACTACTAACTACCAACTACTAACTGAAAACATGGCCAAATCCAAACGCATCCTAATCCAACTCGAGTGTCCGGTTTGTAAAAGCCGTAATTACACCACGGCCAAAAATCCCGAAAATACTAAAGAAAAACTCCTGCTTAAAAAATTCTGCAGACATTGTAGAAAGGTAACGGAACACAAAGAGATAAAGATTTAAATAACCTCAACAACTGCCTCGAAGTTCCAGACTGGTTGTCCCAACAACCCACTATAAGGTCTGACCTTTTAAGATTTTAAAACAGAAAATTATCCTATTTCTTGATATAATTAGCAGAAATTTAGGGCCTTGATGTTAATGGTAGCATGACGGTCTCCAAAACCGTTCGTAGGGGTTCGACTCCTCTAGGCCCTGCAAGTGCAGCGGGTAGGCAAAACTGCAGGTTGGATTCCTGCCACCCATGCAGAATTTGGTTGGAAACTTCTTTCTTCTCCAACACCTCTGGGTTTTCACCCCCGAGGTGGAATGACCGAGGTGGAACTTTTGATTTTAGGCAGTTTGTTGGTTAACAAAATCGGAGGCGGCAATTACTCTATAAAGATAACGCTCGGGCTCCTCGGCTTTTGCTTCCGAGGGTATTTTGGCAACCGACTCTGGTTCTGAAAGCAATTTAAAAACGGCAATTTTGGAAGTTGCAATTTCACCAAGATAAGCGTCCTTCATCATACTGGCTTTATCCACATCAGTTTCGTTTCTGATATCCCCCAATTCTACTCCCCTTACCCTTTTAATATAGGCGCGCACCATATCATAGACGGTACCCGGACCTAAATGGTGAGACAATATGGCCAAATCAACTCTGCCAAAACGCTCTAAGTTTTGCGCCAAATAGCCATTGCCGCCTTCAATATTTTTTTCGGGGATGAGGCGTTCTTCGGGGCTAATTCCCGCATCACTGGCAGCATCGGGTTTTAACATATAAATTCCGGCAGCACCGCTTTCGGCGACTGCCTGTGGATCACCATTGTTTTCGACAAAAGCTACACCTTTGGAAAGTTTTGAAGAAAAGCCGGCTGCTTGAGCTGCTTCTTCAATTTGCCCTTGATAGTCGTTGACTAACTTAAGTTTAGCTGGGGTATCTTCTCGTTCTTTCAGTTGCGCCAATTCTTTTTGAACAAACCCCTCGGCCATCTTTCTTTCCTGATCGGATAAACCGGCAAAAGGATCAACGGCAGGGTCCTCAATTTGAACCTCCTTATCTCTAAAAGTATCTTTGCGGACTCCCAGTGCGTGGAGACCCCAAGTAAGTAAACCACCACCTGCGACAGAACCCCCTGCTTTTAAAATGGAACGTCTAGTGGCTGGCTTTCTCAACCAACGGCCAATCAACCCGTGTTCGCCTTTTCCACCTTCCACACCTTCCATAATAATGATAGTGTATCAAACTTCTTAAGATGTTGCCATCCACTAGGTGATTTGAGATATAATTCTTCGAACTAATGAATGATCAAAACAACCTCTTAGCTTTCAAAAAGTTCCTCAAAGAAAATAATCTTGACGGTTTTATCGTCACCAATCCGACCAATATTTTTTATCTAACCGGCTTCAAAGGCGTCTTGCCGGCTGAGCGCGAAGCAATTCTTGTTTTTGATCCTTCACCTACACTTATCACGGCCAGGATTTATCAGAATGAAGCTGCAAGAGTTAAAAGCCGTAATCTCAAAATTAAAATTGTCGCCGAAAGAAACCAAATTTTTGAATCTTCTGCGAAATTATTTAAAAAGGCCAAACGAATAGGTTTCGAAGAGAATGACTTAAAAGTCGCGGAACTAAAAGAATTTAAAAAAGTTTTAAAGAAGGTAAGACTAATTGCCACCAAGAACCTTATCGAAGATCTGCGAATTATCAAAACTGAAGATGAAGTCAAAAGAATCGAAAAAGCCCAGATCATTTCTCAAAAAGCCTTCAATGAACTCATCAAAACCATTAAAGTCGGCCAAACAGAGGTTGAAATTGCCGAAAAATTAGCCAGCATTATCAAGTCACTCGGCGCCAACGGACTTGCCTTTGAGGGTATTGTCGCAGCAGGAAGAAACGCCGGACTACCCCACTATGTCACCGGCAACAGCAAGGTCACAAAGGGTGATGTTTTGCTTTTTGACTTTGGTGCCAAATACAAAGATTATTGCGCCGATCTTTCCCGAGTGGTATTTATTGGACACACCGATGGCAGATATCACCATATTTACCAACACGTCTTAAATGCTCAAAAAATGGCAATCGAAATAATTACCAGCGGTATCAAAGTCTCGAATGTTTACGATGCAGCCAATGATTATTTTAAGAAGCACAATCTGGACGAGTATTTTTTACATGGGCTTGGTCATGGCATAGGTTTGGATGTACATGAGACTCCCCACCTGCGGTCAGGTCTACCAACTACTAACGACCAACTACTAACCAATGGAATGGTCTTTTCCGTTGAACCAGGGCTTTATTTTCCTTGGGGCGGTATCAGAATTGAAGATCTTATTGTCATCAAAAACGGCCGTGCCAAAGTTTTAGGCAAACTAATTGATGAAATTATCGAAGTTTAAGAAATTACTTCGCCCCCGAGGAATACTTCGCACACCTCGGAGGTGTTTCCATGATGGTCAATTGTCAAGTGTCAGTTGTCAACCGTGATTATTGATTATCTCTCGGGGCCTGCGGACGAGCTTCAGAAACAAAAATCTTTCTACCATCAATTTCACTACCATTTAACTGACTAATTGCCTTCTTGGCATCTTCGTCACTTGCCATCTCCACAAAACCAAAACCGCGAGACCTGCCGGTCATTTTATCGGTAACCACATTAGCCTCAACCACTTGGCCGGCTTTGGCAAACATTTCCCGCAGTTGGTCGCTGGTCGTAGCAAAGGGCAAACTACCTACAAATAATTTAGCAGCCATTTTTTAAAATCACCTTCCTTTCTGTATCACTAACATGTATATATTTTGAGTCACTTCTTGATTTTTTGGGAAAGAAACATTAGCGCGTAGATTTAGTGGTAGTAATTAATCAAATTGTATTTGATTGATAATTACAAAGTCAAGTTACCTTTTGTTCTAAGCTTTCACGCCACTGGCAATAGCTCCTGATGACAAGACTTCGTTAACTTTTTGGGAGAGTAAATCTAGGCTGGTATCCGCTTTAACAAGATAGCCGCTTGCTCCCAACTCAATTGCCTGTTGCACTTCAGATGCATCCTCAATGTTGGTCAAAACCAAAATGGGAATGTCGGCAAGTTGACTCTGCGCCTTAACCTCCCGAAGTATTGTCAGACCATTAACCTTAGGCATTAAAATGTCCAGAAGAACCAAATCCGGTTTTTCGCGCGCGATTAAATCCGCTGCCTGGAAATCTGCGGCAATTTCGATCTGATGGCCATCTTCGATTAGACGATTTTTATAAATATTGGCAACTTTTAAATCGTCTTCAACAATGATGATTTTTGCCATAATCTTTAAGGAGTCGGCGGGCTAGTCTCTTCAAGTGTTCTGGCGACTCTTGGCAGGATTTGATCGGGGGTTGTTTCTGATTTTAAAAGATAACCGTAAGCGCCGTATTCAAGACCGCGGGCAACACTGGCATCTTCGGCTACATTGGTCAATAAAAGAACCGGAATTGCGCTAGTCTCTACATTGGCTTTAATTTCCCGAAGAATATCAAGACCATTAACTTTAGGCATCAAGATGTCCAAGATTACCAGATTGGGTTTGGCAGCCGTAATGGTAGCAACTGCCGATACGTCCTCGGCAACCTCAACCGTATGGCCACCCTCTTCAATCTTTTGCTTGTAAATTTCGGCAATTGTTTTGTCGTCCTCAACAATGATTATTTTCGCCATGATTTAATTATTTTACTGCTTTAATTATATGACTTAATTCAAGCATGAGCAACTTTACTACCGGTAAAGACCGCATCTTGTTTGCCAACTGTCTTTTGCCGCTCCATGCTAATTGGCACCGTAAAGTAAAAAGTACTGCCCATGCCCTCTCCTTCGGATTTGGCCCAGATCTTACCATTCCAAGCCTCAACAATTCCGTGAGCAATATAAAGCCCCAGCCCCGAACTTTTAAGCCCGGCCTTGTTTCTACCGGCCGCAAGCTGGCCAAATTTTGAAAAGAGCAAGTCTATTTGATCAGGATTAATGCCGATACCGGTATCGGAAATACTTACCAAAATACCAACTAAAACATTATCAATTATCTCTCTTTTCACTTTAACCTTAATTTCGCCAGTTTGGGTGTATTTAATGGCGTTGGAAAGCAAGTTGTTAAGAACTTGTTTGATGCGAATTTTATCAAAATAAGCCTGCGGTAAATTTTCTTCAATTTCCAGTGTTAGTTTCAAACCCTTGGAGGCGGCTAGAGGTTTATAATTTTGGACCCTTTCGCTAACTGCCTCATCCAACTCACCGTTTTCGCAGATTACATCGAACTTACCGGCCTCAAGTTTGGCAACATCCAAAAGGTCATTAACGAGTTCAAGCATAGTTTGTGAGGTAATATCCACACTTGAGAGATATTTCGCAACATCCTCCTCTTTTAATTTGGCCAAGTCGGTTTTTAAAAGCTCAACCGTTGATCTGATACTGGTTAAAGGAGATCTTAGCTCATGGACCATCATGGCGCTAAAATCACGTCTTAATTGTTCCAGCGCTTTGGCATCTGTCACATCATGAAATAAGACTACTACGCCTATGGGCTTTTGCGTTTTTTTATCTAAAACGCGGGAGGCCACAACTTGCAAAACCTTATCGGAAACCACTATCTCTTGAGGCAAAATCTCTGTTTCGGCAGCAAGCGCTTCCTCTACTTTTGTTCTCAAATCTAAATGACCGGACATGGCACCCGCAATGTCAAAAATTGTTGGGCTTTGAACAATCCCCAAAATTTGACTGAGCTTTCTGTTGGCAAGAACCAATTGATAATTTTCATCAACCATCATCAGACCGTCGGAAAGAGCCTGCACTGCCTGTGAAAGTCTGGCCTTTTCGTTTTCCAAAACTTCATTAAGTTTGGAAACAGCCTCGGAAGCTTGCCTGGCGATTCGGTACAAAACTTCCGTGTTCTCTTGGTTATAGAGCTCCTTTTCTCTGGCGGCAACGTTGATGATTCCGGCAAGTTTACCGGAAATGACAATCGGTAAGTTAAAGTAAGAACCGACTAAATCCGTCAACTCTTCATCCAAAATCACCCCCCTAACACTCTCATCCAAGTCGCTTTTGTTAAATGGTTTTTGAGCCATTTCGGAAAATGCCGCCAGCATTTTGGTCCTAACATCATCGACAAAAGCCGGACTGATTGTTTCTGCAACCATGCAGGAAAAAATGATTTTTTCTCCTTTCTCGTTCAAAATCATATAGGAAACAGTCGAAAACGGCAGAAGCCTGCCTAAAGAACCGCTGATGATTTCAATAATTTTGGCCGCGTCAAGTGAATAACCGATTCTGTCACCGATTTCCTTTAAAATGATCGTTTCGTAAGCCTTTCTTGCCAGTTCTTCTTCGCGTATCTTCCCGCGAGCAAGTTCCTTGTTAAATTTTTGCCGCTCAAAATAATAACCCAAAATGCCGGCAACCGTACCTATCACCATTACAATCGCCAAAGTAACTGTTGTGTCCATAACTTTTAACTATTATTAAGACTGCGGTTTTTAATAGCCGGATATTGCTCAAGCAGTGACGCCAAAGTTGCATTGGCAATTTGTCCGGATAGCTTCATAAATTCGCCCGAGAGCTGCTCTAGGGCCTGATGGGGATCGCCGCTAACTGCACTCACCTGGCCGTCGTTTGCGACAGTCAAAGCGCCAACGCTTCTTGCCTTTGATAAAGCCACTCCGGGCCCAAGCATCACCATCTGCTTTTTAACTAGATCGGACATTAAACTCTGATAATCATCCTGTTCTGACAAAGTCAACTCACCCCCTCGCTGAACTAAAAACCTGAAACTTTAAACTTGAAACAACGAAAGAGTTTCTAGTTTCTAGTTTATTGTTTCTCGTTAAGTACCTAATTTAAGTGTAACAAAGTTGCCGCGAAGTTCAAATGGCTCTTCCTTGTTGGGGACAAAATTAAACGATCGTTCAAAAATGTCTCCCATACTCTTAAAGACCTGTTCTGGGAAATTAACCGTGACTGATATTAGTCGCAAACTCAATATGTCAAAAGTAAACGTAAGTAGAATTATTAAACCTCTAATCGAATCCGGAGAAATTGTTGTCACAAAAGCGGAAAAGGGCAACCGGGTTTTCCTCTCCCCCTGCCCAGATCTGTAAAAAAAATCGTTTAGCGGTTAAGGTGAAGATGCCCGTATCGTTAAGCGTTGAACGTTAAACGTAACCGAAAGACGAAACGGGCTTCGTAACCCTTACCGCCTCACTATCCCAAAACGACCCAAGGTCGAAGGTCGCGCTTGGGAATTTGGGGGGCGATAATAAATTTAGTCACCGATTTAATAAACATTAAAGTCACGAAGTTGACTTTTTCTTTGTCCAGCCAAAAAGTCTTAGGTAAAGCCATGTCCTTGCCATATTTTTTCTTGAGATCGGCAAGCTCCTGCAGTATTGGATGATCAAAATAAATAACCCTGTCAACCAAAAATTGGCCGACAATTTTTTCGCCGGGAAGTTTAATAAGTACCACATCCCCTGCCGAAACTTTACCGTAAGGCGCAATTTTAATTTGCGAAAACCTGCCCTCGATTTTTTTATCCCCGCTAAAAATCGTCTCAACTGCTTCCGGATTAAAAATCGCCAAGTGCCTCGTCATTTGCGCCTATTGTCAATTGTCAGTTGTCAATTGTCAATTGTGAAGTTACAACTTGAGGCTTTTGAGGTAAGCTCGCAGTTCCCTGTTAACATCTTCATGCGTAAGGCCATGATCAATTACTGTTTTCAGATAACCAATTTTTGAGCCGCAATCATAATACTTGGCATTTTTAATTTCAACGGCATGAACTTTTTTACCTTGGGCCAAGAGTTTATTAACCCCATCAACATAATAAAGTTCTTGACCCTTTTCGATGGTTTCAGGTATCGCCGCCGAAAGCGCTTCAAAAATATCAGGGGTAAAAAGATAACCTGAAACAATTGCAAAATTTGAAGGAGCATTGCCGGGACCTGGTTTTTCGATAAACTGATCGACCTCGATAACTCCCTTATCAACTTCCTTACCTCCAACGAATCCGTATTTTCTGGTATCCTCAGGGTTTGATGTTAAAATCGCCGAAAGAATCGTCGTGCCATATTTCTCATATGCGTCAATCATTTGCTTGGTTCTTGAGGGACTGGCTGTTATAAAATCGTCGCCCCAAAGAACTACAAATGGTTCGTCGCCGACAATTTCGCGTGCGCACAAAAGTGCATGTCCGTTTCCCAAAGCTTCCTTTTGTCTAACATAAACAAAATCGGCCAAGTCGGAAATTCTTCTTATTTCTTCAAGTTCCTTAACTTTTCCGTCTTTTTCCAGTCTGGCCTCAAGTTCGAAGTGCCGGTCAAAGTGGTCTTCGATCGCCCTTTTGTGCCAGCCGGTGACTAAAATTACCTGCTCACAGCCAGCCTCAACCGCTTCTTCAACCACATACTGGATAATCGGTTTGTCGACAATTGGCAGCATTTCTTTAGGAGAGGCTTTGGTAGCCGGCAAAAATCGGGTACCAAATCCCGCCGCCGGGATCACCACCTTGCGAACTTTATTAGCCATCTAAAACTTTAACCCTCCAGAGCTTCAGCGACGGAGGGCGAATTTCATTCTAACACCCTAATTTACTCAGTTGCAATATCACTTGCCCAAATTTCTCAACTCGTGGTACGATACCAATACTCTTTTTTGGAAAGAAGGAAATTATTATGGCATTTAATCCATTGACTTACTTGAAGGAATCAAAAGCCGAATTTACCAAAGTCATTTGGCCGACTCGTGCCGAAACCGTGCGCTTAACCTTGGTAGTTATTATTGTTTCGATAATTATCGGCGCCTACATCGCCGGCCTTGATGCGATTTTTACTAAAATAACCGAAACATTTATAAAGTAAGAAAGTAATATGGTAGACCAAATATTAAACGATCAAACTGAACATACTGACTCGTCCGCCAACTTGTCCTCCGAAGCTTTAGCGAAGGAGGAACCTTCTCAACCTTCCAAACCAGCAAAAGATATTAAGGGTGCCCATTGGTATGTTGTTCATACTTACTCTGGCCACGAAGCCAAAGTAGCGGCAACCTTAAAGCAAAGAATCCAGTCGCAAAAACTCGAGGGTAAAATTCTGGATATCTTAGTCCCAACGCAGGAAAAAATCGAAATTAAGGAAGGCAAAAAAAATAAAGTTCAGGAAAAAATCTTTCCCGGTTATCTTTTGATTCGCATGGTTTTGGACGATAACACCTGGCTTGCGGTTAGAACTACGCCCGGCATAACCAGCTTTGTCGGCACTGCCAATAAACCGACTCCCCTGCCGGATGAAGAAGTCGCCGGCATTAAAAAGTTCATGACTTTGGAAGCTCCCAAGTTTAAAACAACTTTTTCGGTTGGCGAAGCGGTTAAAATTACCGACGGTCCGTTTTCCGAATTCCTGGGCTCAATTTCCGAAATTGACGAAGCAAAAGGCAAACTCAAGGTTTTGGTTTCCATTTTTGGAAGAGAAACCCCAGTTGAGTTAGATTTCCTTCAAGTCGCAAAACTCTAAATCGCAGATGGTAAGATAGTCTGATGCTTGCCAAAATCCCTAAATTCATTACCGTACCTGCTCTTCTTTTGATCCTTCTTTTCGTAAGCTATGTTCTTTCCAATATTGGCAGCGGTAAGTCTTCCTTTGAGAATTTCTTCTTGGGCTCGCAAAATCTATTCAAAGAATCCACCCCACAAGAAGACCCAGTGGATCAATTGCTTGAAAATTCAGCCAAAAATTTTGACGGCAACTATGCAATCTACATAAAGAATTTAAAAACCGGTAACTTATCTGAAGTCAATCCAGACGAAAAATTTACCTCTGCCAGCCTCTATAAACTTGCTGTCATGTACAAGGCCTATGATAGCCTGGTCAAAAAAGAAATTAGTATGGATGAGACCCTTTCGGGAAACAGCGCCGATCTTGACAATGTTCTTACGGGTGTTCAAGACGATACAGATCTGGGCAATCAACAAGCTGCTTCCTTTGATAATCAAAACCAAACCATTGCCTATCCGGTTTCTGAAGCTCTTCGTCTGATGATAACTATCTCCGATAATTATTCGGCCCTGCTTTTGGCCCAAAAACTTGGCTGGCAAAACATTGACCAATTGATGGAGAAAGAAGGTTTTTTAGGTATTGATCTTATTGGTCCTGACGACCCAACAGTCACTGCCCGTGCCCTCGGTAATCTTCTGGAAAAAATATATAGAAATCAGGCAGTCAACCCCCAATCATCAAGTGAAATGGAGCAGTTGCTTTTTGACCAAAAAATTAATGACCGCATCCCCAAATATCTGCCGCAAGACATCAAAGTCGGCCACAAAACCGGTGAACTTGACGGTATTCGCCATGATGCCGGCATTGTCCTTGGTAAAAAAAGCCACTATATCTTCGTTTTTTTAACAGATTCTCTTCAACCGCTTGATGCTGCCGAAAAAATCGCTATCCTTTCCAAACAAATTTTTGATCTTTTAGAGAAGGATTGATTATCATTGGACAAATCCACAAAAATTCGTTATCATCCGTGATAATCTAAAAAATGGCTAAGAAGATTAAAACAATCATCAAGCTTAATATCGCCGCCGGCGAGGCCACTGCCGCACCGCCGGTCGGGCCGGCTCTGGGCCAGCACGGCTTGCCGATCATGGATTTTGTCCGATCCTTTAACGAAAAAACCCAAGAGCAAAAAGGTACAATCTTACCGGCGGTCATTACCGTTTATGAGGATCGTACATTTTCTTTCATCGTCAAAAAACCGCCTGTTGCCGAACTAATCAAAAAGGCCCTTGCCTTGGAAAAAGGCACAGGGGCCGCCGGCAAAGAAATTGTCGGCAAGTTGACCAGAGCGCAAGCCCAAAAAATCGCAGAAGTTAAACTGCCGGATTTAAATACCAAAAACCTTGACGCCGCAATCCGCATAGTCACAGGCACAGCCAAAAGTATGGGCATCGAGGTTGAAGAATAGCTTGCCCTGAGCTTGTCGAAGGGTCGAGGGAACTGCCAAATCAATGGGGGTTGAAATCACTAACTGATTTAAAAAGTAAAATTTAAAATTTTAAATGTATTTTTTCAATTTTCAGTTTTCAATTTTCAATTAAAACCATGGGGACAACACGTATTAAAGTCATCGATCTATCGGGTGAACAGAAGGAGATTAAAACCTCCCGAAAGCACGCGGAGAAATTGTCCGGCCTGGCCAAAATCAGGCAGGAGAAGAAACCGAAGGCTGAGGTCTCAAAAGAGCCTGAGGAACAAAAAATTACCCCTCCTTCCACGTCCTCTCAACCTTCTGAACCCTCTGTACCCTCCCAACCCTCCGAGCCTTCTCAACCCTCTCCACCCTCTGTGCTCCCAGAACCTTCTGTGCCTCCAGTGATCAAAAAGCAATCAGTGCCAATAGTTACCAAGAAACTTCGCCACACCGGCAAAAAATATCTGGTCGCGACTGCTCTAATTGACAAAAATAAAATCTATCCGGCCGCCGAAGCCATCGATCTTTTATACAAAACTTCTATAACTCGCTTTGACCCTACTGTTGAAGTCCATTTTAATGTTACCGACAAAAATGTTCGCGGTTCTGTCAATTTTCCTCACGCGGTCGCCGTAAAAAAAGAAAGGAAGATTCTTGTATTCTCCGACCCACCTGCTGGTAAAGCAGGTAAACAATCATCCATCAGCGATAAACATATCATCTGGGGTAATGAAAATACTATTGCCGACATTGAATCCGGCAAACTAAAACCCAACCGAGATTTTGACATGGTCTTAGCCCAACCTAAATTTATGCCGGCTTTGGCGAAAATTGCCAAAATCTTAGGACCAGCCGGTCTAATGCCTAATCCCAAAAACAATACGGTGGTTGAAAATGTCGTAAGCGCCCTTGAGGGCGCCGCCAGCGCCACTTTCGAGTACAAAACGGACCCAAGTGCACCAATTGTTCACACAAAACTCGGTAAGCTTTCTTATAAGCCCGAACAATTAACGGAAAATCTCAAAGCTTTAGTTACCGCAATCGGTCCTGCCAAAATCAAAAAAGCAACATTGACATCAACCATGAGTCCACCTATTAAAACTGACATCACCACAATTAATTGATAATCTCTTTAAGGGCTTGCCCCGCCAGAAGTATAGTAATCCAAAAAAAACGATACGCAAGATAAGACTTTAAAACCAAACTTCTAACGGGGGGCTTGACAAATTAAGCTCTGTTTTGATACCTTACCGCTACTTAAAAAAGTCTGCCCCGTACCAGATGGTACAGGGTCTGAATTCCCACTGCCAAGTTTTATTGAAACTTGTCATGGGGAAACCTTTCAGACTAAAACCCAAAACTCACAGAGTTTTGGAGAGGAGGAATACGACTAAGTTTGAAGTCTGCCAACCAGCAGACAAAAACTAATAGGAGTTATTCCGACGAAGGAGGTGAGAAAACGAAAATGATTGATGAAGACACAGTACAACCAAACGGTGATGACGAAGAGGAAGAAAAAGAAGAATCAAAAGACGAGGAAAGTTCTGAGTAAAGATTGGATTTTGATAATTTAAAAAAGCCTCAAGATGTCCGCCCGATCGGCGGATATTGGAGGCTTTTTTAATTGTCTCCGATCTGTCTTGACAAAAACAACAGCTAGTTGTTATAGTTTCTCAACAATCCGAAGACCGTAGGTGTTCTGAGTATTATCGAAGAACTTAATTGAGGCCTACGCAGGCATTATCAGCAATTTTGATGCGCTCGTCTTCGGAGCGCATTTTTCTTTTTTGAACATTTTGTTCAAAAAATATCAGAGGAGCGCCCTGAGTCCTGAGCCTGTCGAAGGATCGAAGGGCGATCTGCTGATATAAAAAAATGGATCAAACAAAATCTAAAGCGCGCCAAATTAAGACGGAAACAATCAATACTTTGGGCGAAAAAATCTCAAAAGCCAAGGTTTTGGCCTTTGCCGACTATCACGGACTTGGCGCCAATCAAATCAACAGTCTTCGCCAAAAAGTAAAAGAAGCAAACGGCGAACTAATCATCGCCAAAAATACGCTTCTTGCACGCGCGCTAATACTAACCAACTACCAACTGCCCGCTACCAACTATCAACTTACCGGCCCAACAGTCGCCATCCTTGCATATCAAGACGAAATCGCACCGGTTAAAGCGATTGCCGAATTTATTAAAACTTTGGGACTGCCCAAATTCAAATTTGCTTTTTTCGGCAAGGATTTTTTGGATGCGGTTGCTCTTGAGGCTCTATCCAAAATCCCCGACCGCAATATTCTACAAGCCAAAGTCGTCGGTGCTATCGCCTCACCGCTTTATGGCCTTGTTTATGTTCTACAAGCCAATCTCAGAAATTTAATTTCAGTTCTCGATCAGAAAGCAAAGTCAGGGTCTAGTTAGTTAGAGTCTAGGGTCTAGTTTTCCTAGACTCTAGTTTCCTAGTCACTAGACGTTAAGGAGGTGATTATAAATGGCAGATAATAACACAAAACAAGGTAATGAAGATGCAGAAGACTCGGAAGGTAAAGAGGGAAAGAATGAAGAAAAAAAGCAAGAATCCTCTGAACCGTCTAAACCATCCAAGCCTTCCCAACCTTCTGTTAAGGTCGGCAAAAAACTAGAAGGCATCATCAAGGATATTGAAGAACTTTCGGTTCTGGAACTTTCAGAACTGGTAAAAGCACTAGAAGAAAAATTCGGCGTAACTGCGGCCGTACCCATGGCTGCTGCTACCGCTGGGTCCGCTCCTGCTGCCGGCGGTGAAGAAGCTGCCAGCGAGCAAACAACCTTTAATGTAATACTTACCGATTCCGGAGCCAATAAAATCTCGGTGATTAAGGCGGTTCGCGAAATTGTACCAACTTTAGGCTTAAAAGAGACAAAAGACTTGGTTGATGCCCCACCAAAAGAAATTTTAACTGGGGTTAATAAGGAAAATGCTCAGGAAGCTAAAACTAAGCTGGAGACCGCTGGAGCCAAGGTCGAACTCAAGTAATCAAGATCTCGATCGCATTTTCCTTGCGGTCCTCGTCCTAACAGGACTGCGGGCCTAAAAGAAACAGCCAACGAGGCTAAGACTAAATTAGAGGCAGCAGGGGCAAAAGTAGAGCTAAAATAATTTGTCAAACGACTAACGACGAACGACTAAAGCAGATAGAAAATTCTTGCTTTAGTCCTTAGTCTTTAAGCATTGTTCCGCGTTTTGCCTACTTGACCTCTTTTTTATCCGCGTGATATAGTCGAGTTCGAAATTGAATCTTTGAGTCTATAGAATGTTAAACTCCTTTATAGAAAACTACTACTACCAAACTACCCAACTACCAAACTACCCAACTAATCTCAAAGGAGGTTCAAATGTCGCTCGGCGATGAATGGCCAGATCTTTTAACCGTTAAAGAAGTTGCCAAAATCTTACGAGTTGCGCCCTTAACCATTAAACGCTGGGGTAAACGCGGTAAACTGCCGGCAATCCGCATTAATTCCCGCGGTGACAGGCGCTATAAAAAAGAAGCAGTGTTATGGTTATTAGGCCAGCCAAGCGGTGCGCCTGAAACCAAAACCACTCTGTAACTTTCAGATTTCAAATATCGGATATCGGATTTCGTGCTTCATACTTCAAAGTTTATCCTAATCCCTCGTTAATTGTTAAATGTCAAATGTTAATTGTTAAATTCACTTGTAACTTGTATACTAACCCAAATGATCAACACGGCCATTGAGGCAGCTCAAAAAGCCGGCCAGCTAGCTTACCGCTACTTTAAATCTCAGCCTAAAGTCACCTACAAACCGGATAACTCCCCCGTCACCCGCGCCGATATCGAGGCTGAAAAACTTATCCGCAAAATCATCACCAAAAAATTCCCAGACCACGGCATCATCGGCGAAGAATTACCGCCCGTTAATCCCAACTCCCGCTTCCAATGGGTCATCGACCCTATCGACGGCACCCGCGATTTTATCCGTAATTTTCCATTTTGGGCGGTCTTCATAGCTGTGCTTTGCGACAAAAATCCTTTAATTGGCGTTGTCTATTTCCCAGTCGCAAGCGATTTACTGATCGCTCAGAAAAGCAAAGGAGCTTTTATCAATGATCAAAAGGTCCAAGTCTCCAAAACCAAAAAACTTAAGGAGGCCTATGTTTGTTTTGGAACAATCAAAAGGTTTATCCAGTTTGACAGAATGGGTAAGCTCACCAAAATTTGTGCAATTGCCAGAGCTGGCCGAAGTTACGGCAATCTCAACCTTAAATTTTTCTTAGAAGGAAAAGCTGATGTCATGCTTGAGTCCTACGGAGCAATGCATGATTTTGCTGCACCTGCTATCTTAGTCACCGAAGCTGGTGGTAAATTTACGGACTTTTCCGGCAAATTCTCTCTTACTTCCGGCAACGCCGTCGCCACCAACGGCCTTTTGCATAATCAAGTACTTAAAATACTCAATGAGTAGAAACATCTGACAATTGACATTTTACATTTGACATTTGCGCTTACTGTTACTTGTCAGTTGTCAAGTGTCAATTGTTCCTCAGTGTACTTTTCCCCACTCAAGCTTAACACCCTCTTTTTCATAGGGTAACAGTGCTTCTTCGACGATTTTTTTGATTTCCGCAAGTCTAGCCTCGCTTACCGCCTCGGCACGCAGAGTCAGCTGAGGCTGAGTGTTGGATGCCCGAATAACCGCCCAGCCGTCATCCCATTCAACTCTAACTCCGTCGATTGTTCGTATCTTGTATCCTTTGTTCTCAAAATATCTCTTCAATTCACCAACAATCTTAAATTTGCGCTCGTCGGGTGCAAAAATTCTGGTCAGCGGCGAGGACACATACTCCGGAAGGCTATTTACTAATTCTTCTACACTTTTATCTTGCGAAGCAACAAATTCCAAAAACCTGCATGCTGCATATATGGCATCATCAAACGTATACCATCTATCTGCAAAGAAGATATGGCCGGATATCTCTCCCGCAAGCTCGGCCTTTTCCTCTCGCAAAGCATCTTCGATATAAGAATGGCCGACCCGTATCAATTTAACCTTACCACCATGGTTTACCACGTCATCGGTTGCACTTTTTGAGCATTGAAGCTCAAACAAGATTAACACTCCCGGTTTATCTTTGAGAATCCGCCTGGCACAAAGCGCCGTAATCTGATCTCCCCAGACGATATTGCCCCGATTGTCAACCACTCCAAGCCTGTCAGCATCACCATCGAAAACCAAACCTACGTCATACTTGCCGTTTTTGATCTTTTCGACTATTTGTGGATAGGCACGCGGATCCTGTGGATTTGGCGGGTGGTTTGGCTGGGAAAAATCAATATCGCAAAACAATTCTTCGACATCTGCACCGATTGCCTCAATCACCTTGGGAGCATAAGGTCCACCTGTAGAATTGCCGCAGTCAACTATTACTTTTAGTCTCCTAGCTAGTTTGACCCTGGCAACAATATCGTTTTTATATTCGCCAAAAATATCTAGCTTACGAGATTTTCCTGCTCCTTTTGCAAAATCCTCGGAAATCATAAGTTCTTTTAATTTTTGAATTTCTTCACCAAATAGTGCACCGTCGCCCGCCACTGGTTTAAAACCATTAAACTCTGGCGGATTGTGAGAAGCGGTGATAATCAAGCCCCCGTCAATTTGATAGAACTTGCGCGCCCAGTACAACATCGGTGAAGTGACCATGCCGATTTCGATAACATCGACACCTGTGGATAAAATTCCCTCAACAGATGCCCCGTAGTAAGAAAGGCTCGTTTCCCTGGCATCATAGCCCACCAAAGCGCTTCTGGTGCCCTTTTTAACTAAATAAGTACCAAGAGCCTGCCCAAAAACCCTGGCAAACTCCTCGTCAATGTCCTGTCCGACTATTCCCCGGATGTCATAGTCACGAAAAATAGCCTCGTTGACTCGCATATGCTTAATTTAACACAAAACAACTGCTGCTGGCCAAAGGGAAACTCCGCGAGGGTGGCCGGCATATATAAGTTAGTCTGAAGTCATCAAAACATGACGAAGTCAACTAAAAGAATGCACGGCGTCAATGGAAAACGAAATTTGCATCTGTGTTTGCCAAAATGCCAAAATAAAATTGTCATGGCTGAGTTCCAAGAAACCGCCACTGCTTCAGTCGACGAACAATGGTCAATTCCCACGGCATCAGAATTAAAGGAAACTGAATCAAGACTATTAAACTTAAAGACCGGTCAAGCTTTTACTGGGACTCTAATAAGGGGTAGTGGTGATGAACCTGGATTGGAGAAAAAGACAGGTTTGTCTTTAACTACTTCTCCTCTTCTGGCATCGGATTACGGCAGAAGGAAAAAGGGGGCTCGCGTTAGTGCAGTAAGAGTCGAGTTTCAAAATCCGCTTTGTGTCACCTCCCATGAAGGTGCGGTCAATGCCTTACGCACCGATGGTACCGACCGGGACATGAACACGGCTCATCGATATCTGCATAATCTTGCAAAGTTTCGGGAAGCCGAAGCCATTATTGCTGGGCGTGCCCAAAAAGCCGGTTATGATGGCATCATTTATCGGGGTAACCCAAATTTAATGGAAGTGGTTGACCTCCGTACGGTTGTAGCCGAAACAGCCTAACAATCCTTGATCCGATGTAAACTCCGCGAGGGGTGGGGCAAGGCGTATATAAGTTAGTCTGAAGTCATCAAAACATGACAGAGCCAGCTCACGAGAATACCACAGGCTCCAATAATCTCCCTATCACAAATTTTTTCTTGAGCGCATGATTGCTGACAATCAAAAACATGACGAAGTCCCGCTCAAATTAAAACACCGAACTTCCTTAAAAGTTAGTGCGGGACGGAGGCATGAGCGAGGCGGATTCAATAAATCGAACTTAAATAACGGTGGACCGAGCGTTTTTTGATGGCAGCAATCTGCGCGACCAAAAGGGAAATCAAACTTTCACTTCCTGTCTTAGGATCTCGGCAGCGTCCGTAGGGTCAATAATATTGACCGAAAGTCCGGTCCCAAGTTCCAGTCCTGCCCGGTGAACTAATCTCGGGATAATCCTAATATACCAGTCCTGCCCATGATGAATATAAAAATTGTACGCCGGTCCGTCTTTAAAGCTCACCATTGGCACGCCCGGATGAAAATGCTCGCCGGCTGTTAAATGGGAAATTAACCTTTTTAAGGTATCCTGCAAAACCGCCGCCAAATCACTAATGGCCTCCGCCGTAATCTGGCCAAAATACTGGTTACGGATCTTTGGGGCAATCCAAACCTCAAAAGGCCACTGCGAAAAATCAGGGCAAAAGACAACAAAGCGCTGGTTATCAACGACTACATTGAGAATGGGTTCAAACGCCAAAGCGTCAAGATTAATCTGCTTGGGGATTACCACCAGCTGGGAATGAGGATGCCGAATTGAGGCTCCGGCCGCCTCACCAACATTATTAAAGATCAAAACATGGCCGTTTTTGGCATGGAAGTTATAGCGGTCGCGAAAAGTCAAAAGAATCTTGTGAACCTGATTCAAAGGAAGGCTGTCAATATCTTTCGCGTCATCCGGAGAGTGGATAATCACCTCATGAAAGTCGGTAATCGGGTATTTGTTGCTAATTACCCGAACCTGCCAACCGGATGAATTAGGCTCACCCGGACCAATACGATAGACTTCCGTGCCCGAAAGCTTTTCATAGCCCGGACAAAAAACACAAAACTTATTAACCCCGGCCTGCTC
This sequence comes from Candidatus Curtissbacteria bacterium RIFCSPLOWO2_02_41_11, assembly GCA_001775055.1. Lineage (GTDB taxonomy): Bacteria > Patescibacteriota > Microgenomatia > Curtissbacterales > GWA2-41-24 > GWA2-41-24. The sequence continues at coordinate 110,146 of MFBU01000005.1, read as the reverse complement.
TGGCTTACCGAGATCTTTCGGTCGCTTAGATCTGCCTTCGGCAATAATAATCCAACGATTGGTAGTTATATCCGGAACAAATTTGGCCATAAGTGAAAATTATTCTTGATAATTCTATTTTAAGTTTACTAAAAATATATTTACAAACATAGACCTAAAAACTAGAAATGTGAACATAATAGATCAAACTAATCCATTTGACACTAATTGGAACCTCTAATAAAAAATTACAAGTTTAAAAAATTAAATTTATAAACAGTTTCCCTAATAATCTTGTTGACTTATAAATAAGCAAAAACTAAATAGTTTTTGGAATTGCTTTATATCATTGATACTATAATACTTATAATATTAACTTGATAACTGTCCTTTAGCAGTCTATTGAGTAAATATATTACTTTAGACCTGAATTATATACAGTGCGTAGAAATTTTAGTTTCTGTCTCGTTCCTTAAAAAAATACAAAGCAGTTGAAATGTTCAATAATTATTCTTACAAGTCATCGTCAATTTTAAGATTTTTATGATTGATTCATAACCGTCAATTTGTCTAAAACTTATAGTTACTAAATTAACAAAATTTATGTCTTATTTATAGGGTTTATACAACTTTAAAATTTTAATCGTCCAAAACCAAAGAATTAAAATTAAAAACGCCGGTAAAACTCTCATCCGCCAAATTCTTGTCGGTTCCATTAAAAGCCGCCAAAACCACTCCATCCCCCAATTCTGCAAAAATTCCGGTGCCCTTTTTTTCACCATGGAAAGATAGTCAAATGCTCCTCCGACCCCGATAAAAACGCCGATATTAAGATCATCCTTGTTTCTTTCTACCCAAAATTCCTGCCGACCCATGCCATAGGCAACAAAAAGTACATCAATGCGTCCTAACTGCAAAAGTTGTCTTTTTAGCCTCAAATCATAGCCTATAGATGGATCTCCAGATTGGGCAAAAACAACTTTAAGATTAGGATTAGTTGATTTTTGGCGCTTTGCAACCATAGCTGCTACGTTGCCAAAACCACCCAAAAATCCTATTCTGATAGCCCGAATTGCACTTTTTTGACATATTTTTTCGATTAAATTAACGCCTGTTATACGATCTCGGACTTTACCCCCAAAAATCAGCTTCGAAAAGACAACACCCGCACCGTCGGCTAAAGCTAGATCAGCTTCATTTAAAATCTTCAAAAACTGGCGATTTTTGCGAGCCAGCATTACAAATTCACTGTTAACCGTAACCACATAATGGCTTTTTTTGTTATCTTTTGCCAGTTCCAACACCTTTTGAACCGCCAGGTTTTGTGAAATATCGTCTATTTTTACACCCAAAATGTCAATTTTGGGTACCTGATTATTGTTTTTCGACCGTTTTAGGACCATTTATCGCCTCCCAGCCTCAATTTTCCTTCAAAAAATTAGCTTTTTGGAACTTTTGAAGCTGTTGTTTCTTTCATTCTAACTCAAAAGTCCCTCAAAAACAGCCAGGGTGCTTTTGACAGCCTCTTCCCACGAGAATTTAGAGGCTAACTGTTTTTGAAAAGATGTGAAAGGTTTACTTATCTCATATTGTGATATATATTGATATAAAACATGGGACCAAAGTTTAATATCATTTGGTTTTACCAAAGTCATAGCCTCGTTAAACCTCGATTTGCCATATTCCATTTGCCATTTGCCATTGATTTTCGATTCTTCAATTGGGAAATTTTTAGATAAATGGAAAATGGAACCTGGAAAATGGAAAATTTTCCTATAGATCTCTCTGTGAGGTGGTATATCACTGGCTACCACCCTACAACCACAGGATAGTGCCTCTAAAATAGGTAGATCAAACCCCTCAAATAAGCTAGGAGCCGCCAAAACTGTCGCACCCGAGTAAAGAGACGGCAAATCTTCCCGCGCAACATACCCTAAAAACTTAACCCTATCCTCCACCCCAAATTTTTTAGGTGCCTCCAAAATTTCTTGATAATCCCAACCAAGCTTGCCGGCGATAAGTAAGTTTGTAGTTTGTAGTACGTAGTTTGTAGTTTTGTTCCTACTACCAACTAAAAGGCTGAAAGCCTTTATCAACATCTCTAAGTTCTTCCTCGGCTGCACCGTCCCTACAAACAGAATATAAGGTTCCTTAATTTTAAATTTCGACTTTACACTTTGAACTTCCGACTTTGAACTCGGCCTAAAAAGCCGCCTATCCACCCCCTCTGGCACTACAAAGATCTTTTTTGTAGCAATTGCGTATTGTTTGATCAAATCACGCTTGGTGGCTTTCGAAACGGCAATGACGGCGTCAGCTCGCTTTGCTGCATAACGGCTAGCCAAATCCAAATAATATCGCTGGGGGAACTGATGATAACCAGGCAGGTATTCTACACCGAGGTCGTGGATGGTAACAACGTACTTTGTACGTTTAGAAGTGAGAGGTGAGAAGTGAGAAGCTAGATTTTTGATATGAGAAGTTAGATTATCTCTATATCCCACTTCCCAATTCCTTCTCCTCAAAACCGGCAGTGTGTGCGCAGGCACGAATAGAATATCCACCGGATTTCGCCACGTTTCCAAGGCTAAACCAAGCTGCGTCCAGAGACGATACGGTCGAACCACCTTGAACTCGAAATTAGGAGGCCACTCTGTTCGATGGGTGGCAGCAGAGGAAGGGCTCCCGACAGCGCGCAAGGCTTCAGGTTTGGAAGATTGAGAAGGTTGGGATGTGAAAGAAGACTGAGCACTGATGGGAAGGAAACTGCTGACAGGACCCATCGAACCTTCCCTTAAGTACACTCGGTACCTATTCTTGCGATCAATTTTAGCCAAAGAGCGCAAAAGGTTCAGCGAATAATTCTCCGTACCTGTAGCCTCGCTAGCAAATGCCCGCGAAGCATCAAAACCAATCAGCATAGGGTCTAGTTTAGTTAGAGTCTAGGGGCTAGTCAATAAGCAGGGAAAATGATCTAATCTAGACGCTAGCCACTAGCAACTAGTCGCTACCTCACACTAACTACCTTTTTCCAATGCTCGATATTCTCCAGTGCTGTGCCTGTGCCGTAAACCACGCAACTTACCGGATCCTCGGCTACATGGCAAGATAAACCTGTCGCAGTGCTAATCAAACGGTCTAAATTCCTAAGCTGGGAAGTTCCGCCGGTCATGACTATTCCCCGATCAATAATGTCGCTTGATAGTTCCGGCGGGGTCTTTTCTAGCACACTCTTAATGCAATTGATAATTTGCACCAAAACCGGCGCCATTGCTGCGGCTACTTCCTCCGAATTGACAGTCACGGTTTTGGGCATACCCAAAATCGCATCCCGGCCCTTAACATCAATGCTCTTTCTGGGCCCTGTGGTAACAGCCGAACCGATTTTAATCTTAATTTCCTGGGCCATGCGCTCCGAAATCAAAAGATTATGAGAGCGCCTGACATAAGTCATGATTGCCTCGTCAAGCCTGTCGCCGCCGCTTTTGGTGCTAGCTGCCGCCACAATACCGCCCAGTGAAATCACTGCCGCGCCCACTTGGCCGGCGCCGATATCAACAATCATATTGCCAACCGAGGCCTCGATGGGCAGTTTGGCGCCGATTGCTGCCGAAAGCGGATGCTCAATCAGATATGCGGCCTTGGCGCCTGCCGAAAGCGCCGCTTCAAGAACCGCCCGCCTTTCCACCTGAGTAATTCCCCAGGGAATACAAACCATCACCTCGGGCCGGGCTAGGCGCGAGGAACCCAATACCTTATCCAAAAAATAGGCAAGCATACTCTCAGCCACCAAAAAGTCGGCAACCACACCGTCGCGAAGCGGCCTCTGGGCAACTAAATTACCAACGGTTCGGCCTAGCATTTCAGCGGCCTGACTGCCAACGGCCATTACTTTACCGGAAATGCTATCAACCGCAACCACGCTCGGCTCGTTTAGAACCACGCCTTCACCGGAAGACCAGACCAGACAACTGGCAGTACCAAGATCAATGCCGAGGCGTTTCGTTTTGAAAAAGGGTAACATGACTTATTAATGGTTCAGAGGATCAAGATGGTTCGGAAGATACAGAAGGTGAAGATCAATCGGAGAATCTACAAGTGGTCCTCCGTACCCTCACGGTCCTCTCGACCTTCTTGGCCTACTCAACTTCCGCATTCTAAAACTCCGTCAAATATCAATCAAGTGGCAAATTACAATTTAATGACCGAAATATTACCTAAAGAGATCATTCTATGGTTAAGACGGTTTAGAAGATAAAGAAGATTAAGAAGATCTTTTTCGATACCCTATTAAACTATTTAGTTGTGCTTCAAGTTGATCATATAATTTAATTATTTCATCGGACTTTTGGGCTAGCCCATGATATAAATCTGAAACAATCACTAACGCTGCTTTTACTTCAACTGCAGAAGCCCGTGCCATATAAAGGAACTGGATTTTTTCTTGTTTATTAAACCTGCCTTCACTTTCTGCAATATTAAGTTCGACCGAAACTGCCGCTCTTCGAAGTTGAGAAACCAAACCAAACAACTCAGTTTTTGGAAGTTCTGATGTCAATTTATAGATTTTGAGAGTGCCCTCGTGAGCAACTTGCCAAACACGCAGTTTCTTAAAGTCAACCATAAAAAAATGGTTAAGAGGATTAAGAAGGTACGGAAGATTCAGAAGGTAGTAATATAAATTTCCTCTTTCACTCTCTTAATCTTCTCAGTCTTCTTAACCTTCATACCTTCTTAACCTTCTCTATCCTCCCGACCCTCTCAACCATCCTGATGCTCCGCATCAGGGCGCAACTTCTTTCCAACTCACTGGCTGGGAGCCAAGAAGATCTTTACTGGCCAGAACTACCAGATATTTGGGGACAAAGTTGATAATTTCGGCAGGAGTTTTGGTGTTATCACATTCAACTGGTAGAGGTGATGCTGAACAAACCCCTGTACCACCCAGAACTCTTGCCAAATTAACAGTTGTGGCATAAACTGCCCCATTGATAGTCAATCCTAACACATCAGCAGCACCGTCTTCGCCAGCATCATTAAAGATACCTTTGGCAATAAAAATCCCATCGGCCACTCTCACTTTCTTGTTGATGGTAATGTTACCTCCTACGATAAAAACAGCCGTGTCGCCTGGCGCCAAGGTCAAATCTCCGTCAATTACCAAATTGCCATCAATAAAGAAAACATTATTACCGTTTGGCCCATTACCTGCATGAAAACCGGCATCGCCAAGGCAATAATAGTAATGATCACCAGCCGGCAAACCTGCCGGAATGTTGCAGACTTGCGAACCAGAATCAATTGCCTTCTGCCTAAACTTCCCAGCCAGATAGCCATAAACGGTCGTATCTTTAGGGATTAAATTGTGGGAACTGTAATTTTTGATGGTCCAACCGGTGGTCGGCTGCGGCCTTGTTACCAGAAAACTTGTCGAGCCGTCTCCCAAACCGGCGCCTGCCGCCGCCAGATAGTCTGCTTGATAACGCTTGGTAGGTAACAGTAATGCCGAATTCACGCTCACTGAAATCTCCCCCCCGCTTCCCACATCCCCGCCCGTCGTCTCAAACCAGGAGTTGATCTTAACGGTGTAGGGTAAATTTACAATTTTATTGTTGTTCCATTCATAGTCAGGTGGCGTGATAGTACAACTAGGAATTACATAAATACTAACATTATGAGATCCCTCAGAAGCACCGGCAGGAATAGTAAAGCTAAAAGTAATTGTGGTAGAAGTACCGACCGTAAGTACAGGCACATTACCAGACCGACCGTCAGTGAAATAGCCTGTGGAATAAGTAACTCCTGATGGTGGAATTGATCCACTGCCTGGCGGACTTGGGCAGGTCGGCAACGCACTTTCAGTTGATGTTAAACCGGGCCAAACACCTACAGCAGTCGCAGGGGAATTCATGTTTGCGGGAGGAGCTTGATTTGTCACTGTGAGAGTCCCACTAAGTGTATCGCCTGGGCTAACTGTTGTAAATGGTGCACCGGCTAAGGAACCAGTTACCGTCAGGTCAAAACCGTAAAGAGCATAAGGATCGGTTCGGGTATTATTGGTCTCATTGGTTTCAGCAATTGTACAGTTCGGAGGAGTTCCTTGGGAATCAACCATGGCCACTGCCGTCTTACTAAGCCCAAGTGTTCCCCTCATAGTTACCGGAATTGTCAAGGCCGCCAAATTAGTATTTTGAGCCCAAGGTGTAGTTAAAGTGACTGTCTTTGTGGCATCTTTTTGGGAACTGCAGTCCATCGTGCTGCTATCAAGTTTAATGGACACTTCAAAAGTAGTACCGGTAGGTACTACAGCACCGGCATTGTTTCTGACAGTCACTGAAGCGTTAACTGTTTGCCCCAAATTACCGTTAGGCATCGCAAACGCAGATACGGTCAAATCCGGCTTGAGCGGACAGTCTAAAGTCACCACAGGCACTTTGGTGCTATCAGGCGGATTGCTGCCGATATCACCCGGCGGGATAAGCTTATTGTACGGATAGACATGGGGGCTGCCACCACCTGCATTAACTGCCTGCACCCGCCAGTAGTAGGGGGTATTATTGGCAATTACAGTCGGCCCGCCATTAGTAGTTGAAAGCGTTGTCGTAGAATCCCAGGTGAAGGTGACTGGAGTAGTAGAACTTGCCGGCCGTGAAATGTAGCCCCATGACGCCCAATTTGAGTCAGTGCTCACATCCAACCAATAACCGGTCTCCCCTGTTGAATCCCTCCAGCTAAAAGTAATTTGCGAATTAGCCCCATTGCAGCTTGGTGTTGCCGAAAGATTGGCCGGGGTCGAAGGCGGCGGTACATTAATCCCTAGATAAAAGTAAATACCGTCATTGGGCGGTAACAAGCTTGCTGTGGCTGTACCGGATGTGGCTGTACGGGATGAATAAGGATAAGGCCCATATACATTCGGATAATAATAGGCGTCTTGATTTGACCAGTTGGTGGGACCCCAAGGCGCACTTGTAGTTATCCTAGCTCTTTGAGTACCGAATGTAACATCTTGCCCACTCGTACCATACGCATCTAGCGAAACAGATGTACCGTTTAAGGTAACTGTGGCAATTGATGATGAGAAAGCTGAATTACCGCTGTCGTTAAAGCTCTCACCAGCATCAAGTAAACCGTTCACATCTTTGTCGTAAAAAACTTGAATACCGACCTCAGGAGTTACCGATGAAACATAATAATCACGACTACCGACATTATTGCTGTCATTGGATTCGCTAATTGCACAAAAGACATCGGCAAACGCTCGCGCTGTATACTGGCCATCAGAGGTCGGTACTGTAAAAGTGGGGTAATACGTATCAGTTGCGCCTGAAACAAGGTCATCATTATGGTGATCAACGTTGCCCTCCTGAGGGCATACAGGATCCGGTGTCGAGAGATTCTCCCAACCATTTGTATAATAAAAATGGGTATTGAAACCTCCTCCAGCGTTTCCATCACCGCTGTTTCTAATGGTAATAGTGGCGGTTGCGGTTTCACCCGGCGAATAATAAGATTTGTTTAAAGACATAGACACAGTCAGATCCGGGTTGCCTCCTCCAGCGCAGCTACTACGCGTAGTTACTGACTCCCGATCTTCTATAGTAGAGTCTAATTCACTGCGAACCACCCAAGTGTACGTCTCATTAAAGCCTTGGGCGCCCGAATCCCAGGGAGAGGTCCCTTCTGTTGCCCCGACTTCTGTCCCGTTACTAGGATTTATCTTTTTGATGGCATATTTGGAATCACCCGTTGTTGAAGTCCACTCCAGGTGGACAATCGGGTTATTAGAACCATCGCAACGTCCTTCGGCCGTGGTGATAGTTACAGCTACTCCCCCGCCACAGCTACTAGGCGTAGTTACCAGCCTTTCCGCTTGTATATTAGTGTCTAATCTACTGCGAACCACCCAACTGTGTTGCTCATTAAAATTTTGGGCGGCTGAATTCCAAGGGGAATTAACCGCCTCTGCATAGAGGATGTCATTTCTTCTGATGTCATAGGAAGAATCACCCGTTGTTGAAGTCCACTCAAGGTGGACAATCGGGTTACCGTAACTATCACAGCGTCCTTCGGCCTTGTTAATTGTTATCGCTCCCCCGCCGCCAGGGGTATAAGTATTAATATAATTTGCAAAAAAAATGTTGGCTAAACCAGAACCCTCAACCCAAACGTTACTCAAAATTCCAGCACGTTGATTGCTACCTGTTGCCCACACACTACTATCCTTAGGAATCTGCAAGCTGCCAGATTTAGAAAATGGTTTACTTTCATAACTTTTAAGACCATCAGACCATTGAACGGAACCATAGAGGGGCGTCAAAATTGGATTATGTACACCATCATTAAGTTCTACCTGTGCTTCATGGGTGATTTTCCTAGCCACCCCAGATCCGTCACAATTATTATTAGTATTTTCAATAATCCAAGCGGCACTAACAGAAACAAACTGTTCTGTAGCATATGTGCTTCCAGAACTAGGAGAGGAGACCGAAAAATTATTAAAATTAATTTTTTGTATACCACAGTAAGGCGCTGGGTCCGGATCTTTATAACGCCCGACACTGCCAATATAATCCGTAGCAAGAACGGGTTTTTCCAAAATAACAGTTAAAAAGGAAAGTAAAATAAAGCTAAATAAAAACCAAAAGAAAAATCTTAACCTTCCTTTGACAATGCAAACAAAGCGTATAATTTTATCAACCTTCATTTATATTTTTATCTTGACTTCTGCAATAGAAAGGCAAAAGGCTCAAAGACACCTATTTCTTTGGCAAAATCTTGGCCCTCTGCAGCCATTAAGTAAACATTATCACCTACTCTGTAATCTTCAAACTGTTTTCTGGGTACAGACTTTGCAAGATCTCTAAATGTCTTGTTTCCTGTTAAAGGAGCAGCGGTCGTTTTCGTATAATCAGAAAAGGCCGCTAAAATAGTATCTTCTCCAACCTTAACCAACCAGCGTTTATTCCAATTAGGTATTGTTGGTATAACTTCGAAAATCTTTTTTTCTTTATCAATTGAAACAATTTTGCCATTGACCCCAAAAATATTCTCCTCGGGCGGTTTGGAATGGTCTTCTGCGCTTGGTGAAGGTGAAGGTTGGGTCTTCTGAAAAAATCTTTTGTCAACGGCTAAAAATATTCCTAGAGCAACCGCAATTAAGGCTACCAGAGCTAATAAAAGCGGTAGCTTTAGGGGAGGAAGTTTGGGTTTAGGGAAAGAGGGTAAAGAAGGTTGAGAAGGTTGAGAGGGTTGAGAGGGTTTGGAGGATACGGAAGTTTTAGAGGGTTGAGAAGGTTGAGAGGGTGTAGAAGGAACGGAAGGCTGTGCAGGAGGTGGTTGACCCTGAGCTTGCCCTGAGCTTGTCGAAGGGGCTGGCGTAGTTTGCGGCGTGTTTTGGACAGGCGACTGAACCATAAGAGATTTTTATCTCCTACTCCCAGTCTAATCAAGAGCCGCAACCACTGTCAACATGTGGTTAAAACTCCCCTAAGTCTAGCCTTGAGTCGTTTAGCGTTAATCGGTCACGAAACCCGTATCGTTTAGCGTAAGGCGTTTAGAGTGAATAAAACGCTAAACGTAACCGCCTCACGAAACTGGCCTCGTAACCCTAACCGCCTCACTTCTTATACTTGCTTTATTGGATATGACCTTAGAATTCAGGAGTTATATTAGCAATCTGTTACTATAAGCCCTAGTCCCTATTCCCTATTCCCTAGTCCCTATTCTCTAGCCCTTGGTCCCTTGCCTTCGCTGAGCTTTGTCGAGGAGGTCAGTAATACTTTTCCAGCTCCTCAACGGAAACTTGCGCCTGCTTAAGGATTTTCCCTAGTGTTCCTTGCGTCTTTAATAATCGTTCCGGTCTGATATTGCGGGGAAGTTTCTTCACAAGGCAGTAGCTATTTTATTGGTGGTTACACTTACGGAGGTGATCAACTGGTCTTCAAGATTATCCTTAGGAACCTTTTTCTTTTCTTCGATTAAGCATTCTATTGCCAGTCTAATTCCATCTTTAATGCTTTTTAAAACTTGCTCAACGCTATCGCCATAATCAGCAACCCCCAGCGAAGGGCAATAAGCATTGTAAACAGTTTTTTTGCCCATCTTCTCCGGTTCAATTATCACTCTGTAATTAAGAACTTGTTTTTGCATATGAGGCTATTTTACTGAGGATGAATCAAGAAATCAAGAAACTATTTCTTAGTCACTTAGCCTTTAGCAAGAAAATTAGAGTTTATAGAAATTACTATTCCCTAGTGCCTATTCCCTAGTCTCTATTCTCTGGGCCTTGTCACTTGCCCGCCCTGAGCGAAGTCGTACTTCGACTGTTCTCAGTACGACCCTGAGTGTTAACCGAATGGGTCGAAGGGTCAATTGCCAATTGTTACTTGATGAGAATTTGAAGAGCTTTCCTGTTCGGAGTTATTTTCTATTTACTATTTACCATTATCTAGACGCTAGGCCCTAGCCTCCTAGCCCCTACTTACGTCCTCACCGGCCCAAAGTAAACGTTGTCGTACCAAACTTCGGCAACTTTTGCACCATCGGGGCAAGAAGGGCCAAAACCACCAGCAAATAACTTAATTCCCACAAAACGTGCCTCTTCTGGCCATGGCAGCTCACCATTAGATCCAACGGTCACAGCCTTATGAGAAACGTAATAATCCTCAACCGGTGAACTTGGATTAGGCTGGATCGTAAAAATTGGCTCAGCTTTTGGATCGAGTGTGTCAAAAATAGCTACTTCGGAAGAATGTAAGACGTTTCCCGATAAAAGTGTTTTGTGTTTTGCCGCATAAGCAAGCTCGTATGTCATTCGGGGATTTATTGGAATCCGCCTTGAATACTGCCAGATTCCACGCTCAAAAGTACACCCGATGAAAGGATCAGATCGTGCAATTAAATCAGTAGAAACCGAACTGCGACTGTAATAGCCGCTGTTATCGCCGTAGTTATAATGGGCATCACCAATTGCTTCCCAGCCAACCGGCCCAACTATCTCCCATTGTCTCGTCTGGCGATTAAACATCCTTCTTGCTAATTCAAAATCGCTGTTAAAAATCCTGTTTCCTGGAATAAAAAGCTTTTCGGCTATTTCTCTTTTATCAAATTCAGGATCAACTGCTTGCGCCTCGGCGCGGCCTGAGCCAAATGATCTAAGCAGCCGATCTAGTCCCACGCCGACTAGTGCAAGTCCTGCTGCACCACCGAGTTTTAATAATCCTCGACGGCTGGTTGCTATCTCAAGACCTTGTTCAATTAAATCTTTTTCTGGGCCAATTGGTCTTTCTCTCATGTTACCTTAGGCAGGGGAAATTTAAGTTGCCCTAAAATACCACTTCCTATAGTTTTTGTCAATTAGGGAAATTTCAGCGGTAAATTTCTCTCCTGTGGCCGATTCGCAAAATCACAATATCCTCGCCCCCCAGATCAAAAATCACCCGATAAGTACCAATCCTAAATCTAAAACTGCCAATTGTCGGATCAGATAACTTTTCGCAGTAATTCAATGGGTCTTGTGCAAAAAATTGAAGTTTTTTAACAATTCTTTTTTGAATCAATCTATCAAGCTTTTCAAGATCTGTTTTGGCTCTGGCGGTCAAGACAACTCGAAAAGCCATCACCCAAGTTCCAAATCTTTGATTACTTCATCTAAAGTCAAATATTGGCCTTTTTTATACTCTTCCCTTGATTTCTTAATAGATTTTGTAAATGAAGGACTCGAAAGTGCCAAAATGTCCTCAAAAAGGCCAAGATTAACAATGCCGCCAACCGGTTGACCACGCTTAGTCACTAAAAACTTTTCGCCTTTTTCCACAGACTTTAAAATCTCTGACAAACTCTCTCGCAGTATGGAGGAACGGACTGTCTTGTACATTTTAAATTTACAAATGAATTGTACAATCTAAAAACTATTTCGTCAACCCCATAAAACCCTTCTCCAAGGTCAGACCTTAGAGAGCGTTTGAGAAATTGGTATTTATTTATTCATCCGAAGGTTGACCAGCAAGAATCTGCAGATGACTTCTAAAACAAAAGTTATTTTTGGCAATCAAAAGTTCTCCATTAACATCTTCAAAAACAAAGTATGAGTCATCTCCTAAAAATTCATAATCGCTGAACGGGCCTCTCCCATAATCAATAAACCAATCACTGTAGGTATAATTGACTCCGATGACATAGCGTTCACGCGCGGCTAAACCTCGCTGAATATTTAATATATCAGTCTCCGTAAGATCTTCTTTGGCGCTTGTCTGCCACTGGACAAATTCGGGTCTCTGAAATTCACCAAGCCACATTTGGTTTGAACAGGTGGTCAAGTCATCGACAGTCCCGTAACTGCCAAAGATGCCCAACACATAAGAGCCATACTCTCCTCGAAGGTTATCCGGCACTTGCATTGCATAAGCCTCTTGTAAACTCTCGCCTGTTCCCGCAAGTAACAAATCAACAAAATGCCTTGCTTTATCCTCCGCTTCTTGAAACTTTTGTTTAATTAATTCTTTGCGGGTTGGGGTCACCTCAACTGTCGCTGTTGGCTTGGGAGTTGCAGTTTCTGTGATATATTCTTTTGGCCCCCCAGCAACTACCACACAAACGCCATTTGTTCCCTCCTCATATTCTTGAAAGATACATCCCACTCCCACTTCATCAAAGTCAGGATTAAGAAATATATTGTCCATTTCAGGCGATTCCCCCCAACCATTATGAAAAGTCGACTTGGCTTCTGAAGGATCCGGGCTAAATTGCCCTGGCACAAAAGTTACGTCAAATTCGCCTTCATAACCATTGATGCTAACTAAATTGTCTATAACTTCTTTCTTAACCTCCTCAGGCACCTGATTTACCACATCATAAACTTTTCGATCCATCAAGTATTGGCTATACTCTTCGGCTATTTTGGTAAGAGTTGAATTTACGTCCCAGGCAGCTAATTTTCTCAAATTCCTTAAATCATTAATCGCCTGAACAAGTGCCAGACCAAATTCGCGATTCACTCCTTCAATTGCCTCGGGAGTAGCCGTGGTGGCTTCGCCTAAAACTTGGCCGGTTGGGCAATAAGTCCATAAATATTCTGGCCCGCAAGTCTTGCCGTTAGTAAAATTTGGGTCAGGGTATAATCCCTTTCTGCCATATATATCATAAGGGTCAACAGGTTCACCAGACTGATCTCTTACTTCAAGATGGAGATGATCCCAGCCCGGGTTTGTTCCCGAATCGCCAGCTTCACCAATTTGTTCGCCTCGCTCAACTGGCTCCCAGTCTTTTTTATCAACAGAGCAATCCGGCATGTCATTGGGGGTTGACCCACTTTTTAGATGAAGATAACGTGTCTCATAACCATTGGGGTGGATAACTCTAACTGTATAATCTCTGCCATAAGTTTTTGATTCAAAAGATGATTGGCAGGCAAAGCCTCCTGCTGCAGTCAGAATTGGGAAATTTTTCCAAGTAGAAGACTGGTTAGGATCTGTTCCCTCTACAAAATCGATTGCTCTGTGCTCAGTGCCGTCTGGAACTTCACGCCCTTCATAAATCCACCCTTGAACCAATTTCATTTCCCGACTGGAAGGGAAAGGCAGATCTAAAAAATGTCTGGGGTCAAGCGGTTTCTCGACTTTCGGGGTGGCAGTTGGCGTAGCCGTTTCTTCTCCCCCGCCGTTTCCGCCGCAAATTGGCGCCAAACTCAACGCAGCCGCAGCAAACGGACCAGTCACTAACAAAAAGCGTCTAGAACGGTGTCGCGAAGTAGCCGGTAAGATAACTTCTTCGATAGGAACCTTCGACTCGATTAAAAAAGCTTGAATTGCCTCAAATCTTGCCTAGTGAAAATCAGCTTCCTCAGTCGATCTTCCAAATCTTCTCGGCCCAAAATCCTGTTCTCTCATTGGGTTCTTGAAAAATTATTGATCAGCAAGCGGAATATATAATTCTTGATCTATAAAATCCCAGTCGGCGGCTGGATACCACGACTGCAAACCGGGATCTTCGGCTATAACTTGCTCAAACCTTGCTTTATGATAGACTCTCATTAGTCTATTAGCCTTCAAAAACTCTTCTTTGCCGGTTAGCTGATACCATTGCTTGGTTGCCTCACCTACTACATCACACTCACCAAGAACACTTGCAAAATATACCGGGTCGTCACTTTTAACAAATGCATCCTCAGGATCAGAAAAAGTATATGGAAGAATTAACGGATCAGGCCCCCCACAATTTAATAAAGATTGAATTACCTGCTCAGGACCCTCGTAATATTTTGTCTGTCCTTCGGTAAAGATGATATCCTGATGACCTCTTCTTATTAAATCGGCAATCGCATCAACTGTTGGAAGTAGTTCAGCAGCTGCTGTTACGACTGGTTTCTCAGGGGGGTTTCGTTGAGTTTCGACAGGAAAAGGTGGTGGGGCTTGAACAACTGCAGTCGGTGTCAACTCAAGAATAAGTATTGCTGTCGGGCTAAATTCGGGAGCAACTGATGCTTCGGGAACCACTGGTAAGACGGGGCTTGGTTGGGGTCCTTGCCCTTTTTCCTCACCGCCAAAGCCGCAGGCAGCGGCTGTCAGGGCCACTGCCGCCAGAGCAGGTGGAATGACCAGAGGAAACGGACGATGTTTCTTGGGTGAAATATTTTGGCCTAAATCCCGATCCTGCATTTGAATAAAATCATTTTAGCATTCAAGTCAAATTAACAAGAACAAACTATACTTTATACATAGATCTCTATATCAACATTTTACTCCTTGATCTGTCATTAGCCCCCTGTTACAATCTGGACTACTAGACGCTATCCAACTAAAACCCTAGTCCCTAGTGCCTAGTCCCTGACTTTTATGCTTGCCAAAAACCGGGTTATCTTTTCAATCGCCGCCGCCATCATTATTTTTCTTCTGGCTGCCGCCGCCATTTTCTGGACCCGCGGTTTTAAACCCGATTTTAAATCCGGCCAAATTAAAAGGACCGGCATTATTGTCGCCTCAAGCATCCCCACCGGCGCCCAGGTTTATCTTGACGACAGATTGACTTCGGCTACCAACACCAACATCGGCTTTCTGGAACCCAAAATATACAAGGTCAAAATTGAAAAAGACGGCTACACTATTTGGCAAAAAGAGGTCGAAGTCAAGGCCGATTTGGCAACTGAAATTAAAGTTCTTCTCTTTCCACTTGCTCCCCAGATTAAACCGCTAACTTCAACCGGCGCAGTCAACCCTTCACTTTCACCGGACAGTGCCAAAATCGTCTATGGCGTTAGCGGTGAACGCGGTGGGGTTTATCTTCTTTTGATGGGCCAGACACCATTGCCTTTCCGCCAAGACACCAGACTTTTGGCCAAAAACCAGCCTAATTTTGATTTCTCAAAGGCCACATTTCTCTTTGGTCCCGACTCCAAACAAGTCATTGCCCAGTTTACTAATGAAAAAAACGAGATCGTGGCCAACCTGCTCATTGACACTGATAAATCCGAGCAGGAACCGCGCGATATAACCGGCTCGCTTACTGCAACCCTTACTTCTTGGCAGGATCAGATTAACGCCCGTGCCCAAACCCAAGCCTTAACTCTTCCCCAAAACATTAAGGATGCCACCGCCGAAGCCTCAGTTAACCAGAAACTAGAAACTACCCAACTACCAACTACCAACTACCAACTAAACTACTTCCCCACCGGCCTCATTTTTTCGCCGGATGAGGAAAAAATTCTGTTCAAAAATAAAGAAGGCAAATATAAAATTTATGATTCAAAAAATAAGAAAGAATACACCCTGCCGAACTTTTCTGACTTAGTCAATGTTTCTTGGTACCCGGACTCTAATCATTTGGTGATTATCAGAAAAGACCTGGTTACGATCATTGAGACTGACGGGACTAATAACATGACCGTATTTTCCGGCAAATTCGAGGATGGCTTCGTCTTTGCCGGTCCCACCGGCGACCGGCTGATAATCTTAACAACCCTGACCCAAACGGAAAGCACTCCGGCAAACTTGTATAGCATTAATTTGAGATAGCGCCATTATTGAAAATTGTAAATTAAAAATTGAAAATTACCTCTAGGGTATTCTTTCTGCCACAAAAGCCGGCTTGGCAATCACCAGAAGCCGCTTCCATGTAGTTCCCGGCGGATAGCAGGTTTGAAGAACCAAAATCTGCTCACTGGTTTTCATCGTAAAGTAGGAAACATCGCTGGCTTCCGTAATTTTCTTTTCAACCGTCAGATAATCGTAGCGCTTTCCGTTGAAGAAAATAACAATCCGATCTCCCAGCTCCATATCCTTTAAAAGATAAAAAACGGCGTTAAAGCGCGGCACATTAAAAATGGTATCGGTTGAATGGGCAAAAAGATAGGACACGCCCGGTTGGCCGGGAAAGGCCGTACCTAAGGCATGGGCGACTCCTCGCTTGAGCGCGGCCTCATAAACTTGCTTATTGGAAGCATCGACATTGGCAATTACCGTTGCATCGGCCCCGATTTTTTCGACAATTATCGAAAAATTCGGATCTTTGGGTACCAAAATTTTAAGGTTGGGATCAACCTTTCCCAACAGAGAACCAAAACTCTGGGTTGTTGAAATCTGAGCCGCCGCCTCATATTTTTTGCCCGAGATCTTATCAACTGTATTTTTGGAAAAAGCCGAAATTACCGGCCAAAAGGTAAAAATAATGGCAGTTACTGAACCTAGAATTAAAAAATTTCCGACAGTGCGGATTAAAAGAACTTTTTTGTCAATCACTTTTAGCGTCTAGTAAATTAGCGTCTAGAGTTTAGAGAGACTAGCGATTAGTTCCAAAATTATTAGACCTAGCCTCTAGTCCCTAGTCACTAAATACTAACTTGTACGCCCGAGAGGACTCGAACCTCTAACCGATCGCTTAGGACGCGACTGTTCTGTCCAGTTGAACTACGGGCGCGCGTTGAAACAAACAAATTATAACTTACGTGCTCCCATAAATCTATTAAATTTTTAGCACGAAAGATATATCAGAGAAGCGCCATTGGCATGAAGAACCGAAGGTTCACTGCCTTGTACGACCTGCTGATATAACAATCAAATTGGAGATCACTAGGCACTAGCCACTAGGCACTAGGCACTAGGCACTAGGCACTAGGCACTAGGCACTAATTTTAGCAGCCGGGGTTTTGGAACTGATCGGGAATTTCAAGTTTCTGAGTCGAAGCATAGATAACTTTGACACTGCAAAGATTTTCTACAGACAATGCCGATTTCAAGGCCAGCTTGGTATTATCCCTGTTAAAAACAAATTCATCAAGACGCGCACCGTTGATAAAAGCATAATAAGTATTTGATCTTGATTCAAAAACAATTTTGTAAGCACTGGTCTCGATGGGAAATTGCATACTTTCGGCATACACCGGTTTATAAATAGTCTTGGTTGGCAAAACCGCACCGGATTTGTACTGGTCAACAACTTTCGGGTAATAAACGAAGGCAAACCAGACCAAAGCCGAGGTTAAAACAACTACCGAAATTTCCAAGACCCAAGTGTATATTTTAGATGCCGTAATAGCCATTGATATTAGTAACTTGAAAGAACTTGGTTAAACTGTGAAATTGAAAAAAATAAAGCAACTAAGGCCAGAACTATCATTGCCGATCCGATTAAAGGATCATCAATAAAACGGCTAAAGCTGAATTCGTGATGATAAACCTTATGGCTTTTTTTACCCATCTCTAAATTTAGCTTAAATCCACCTATAACCTTTTGTCAAATTTGCATTGGATGTGCGAAAGTGGGAAGTGGGAGTCGGGGTGCTGGGAATTGAACCCAGTGTCTCTACGTCCCGAACGTAGCGTGTTACCGATACACTACACCCCGCAGAAATAAATTATACTACGAACTACCCACTACCAACTACTAACTACCAACTACCAACTCATCACTTGTCAGTTGTCAAATGTTACCTCAAGTTCTACACTTAAATTGTGAGCCTGCCTGCTAAAAATTTTCAATTTAAAATTTTCAATTTAAAATTTGTCATCGCATTGGCAGCTTTTGTTTTTTTAGCGGTAATTCTCCTAATAACCATCAATCGCCAAAGATTAAGCTTCCCCCAAGTCAAGGGAGCCAAAACTACTACTTTTATCCAATCTAAAATCCTGCTGGTTATTTTCAACCCGATTATTGAATCAAAAGGCAGTCGAAAGTTAACTTCGGTTTTCGGCTGGAATAACCCTGATACTTTAACCCAACAATATATCGAGGATATCAATGACGCTTCGGGCGGCGGCGTTTCCTATTCAATTGGCCAAAAAATAGAAGTCGATGATTTTCCCAGTTTTCAGAACGGGTTTGATTATACCGACCAGTCATATCTGGATTGTATAAACGATCACTCTAAGTGCTATACATCATCATTTGTCGATTACAATAGAATATTTTCAGATCTTGGGATCTGCAGTATTCTTAACAACTCCAAAATGTCCGAAGTCTGGTTTTTTTCGGGGCCTTTCATTGGTTTCTATGAGTGGAATGCGCGCGGACCATCTCTCAATCTCTATACTGAAAATATTCCCAATTGCGGCAAAACCGTCTATGTCATGGGCTTTAACTATGAACGCACAGTTACTGAAATGCTCCATGATTTTGGCCACCGAACGGAAACAATCATGGCCTACAGCGTTTTTGAGACCTGGAGAAATTCCAATACCCTCTGGGACAAATTCGACGGCCAATATTGGCGCTACAATTATAAAATCGGCGATCCGCAACCGGCGGTTGCCACAACCGGCACCCACTGCGGTGACGTCCATTTCCCTGCAAATGTCAACAGCCACTACGATTACACCAACACCCTATCTGTTTCATCCGATTGTGACGATTGGTATAACTTCCCCAATTTAACAGGCGCGACTAAAACCGCAAACTGCAGCACTTGGGGCTGTGACCATCGGGGTTTTCTTAAATGGTGGCTTACCCATTTGCCAAAAGCCGAAGGTCAAACTGATGGTAAATATAACAACTGGTGGCGTTATTTGGTTGACTGGGACAATTCGCTACCGAAAACAACTGCGGCAATCATTAACAATCCTCCTCAAATGTCCTGCGATAGTCAAGGCCGGGTTAATGCCAAATTCAGCTGGACTCCGGCCTCGTCGACCAATAAAACACTCAGCATGCAATGGTTGGATCTTTCTCTTGCCAACAATAATTTTGCCTCCGGTACTTTCCTCTCTACCAGTAATCCGCCGTCATCCTCCGACTCTCAATATCTAAGTTCTACCGGCCGAATCGGCACATTGGCTGCCGGCAAAACCCACTTTTGGCGCATCAATAGCCATTTTCAGTTTGATCCCTGGCTCACTTGGTATCCGTCTGAAACTGCTATGTTCACAACTCCAGACTGTATCGTCGCCGAGCAAAAACCTAGTCCGACTCCGACAGCATCAGCACAACCTACCCCAACAGCGACGCCAATCAGCTCTTCCTGCGATAACTTTGCAATTGATTCGGTTTTGCCAAATCCTGTTGAAGTAAACGGCAAGGTTACGGTTAAAATAGCATCATCAGCTGCTTGTTCCGGCAAAAAAGTCTGGATTCTTAACGCCGCCAATAGCCAATGGGTTACCTGTTTTCTAAATTCCCAAGGAAATTGCCAACAAACACTGACCGCGCCTTCATCTGTCCAAACTACCACCATCTGGGCGGTTCTGGATCTCAACGGCGACAGCAAATATGATAACGGTGGCGGCACTTTCGGCGACAACAGCGAATATCGTAGAACATTTTTAACGGTTATTGCATCAACTGGTCCGTCACCTAGTCCTACTCCAACACCAAAACCGACTCCGACACCAAACTCAACACCTCTGCCATCATCCACGCCAACTCCAATACCAACACCTTCGCCTACTCCACAAATAGCAGCAGCCCAACTTCAAGGATTTCCGCAACTCTCCTGTAATTCCCAAAGACGAGTCGATGCTATTTTTAAGTGGACAAAAGCCAGCGGCAAAACCATTGATGCCCAGTGGCTGGATCTAAGTTTATTTGCCAACAACTTTGCCAAAGGTACTTTCTTGGGTACCAACAACCCTCCATATACCTCCAGTGCCTCATATACAACCGGCACCGGCGGCATCGGTCCCTTAGACCCCGCAAAACCCCACTACTGGCGCATTAACACTCATTTCTTGGGCGACAACGCCGCAACCTGGTACCCCTCAGCAACCGGTGTTTTTACAACACCCAGATGCGGATCTTAAAAGTAACAATTGACATACAATGAAATTAATGCCCTTCCATAAAGTATCTAGTATCTGGTATCTAGTATCTGGTATCAGAAATACTAAATATAAGCAAAGCTTGCGGTCCTCGTCCTTAAGGACTGCGGGCCTAAAAATACAAAATACAAAATACTGTAAATCCTTTGGATTTACATTGATCGAGCTTCTGGTAGCTTGCCATCCGAAGCCTTGGCGTAGGAAAGCAATTCTCGGTTTTACCTTAATTGAATTGCTGGTGGCCATCACAATCATCAGTACCCTTGTTTCCATCGGCACTTTTGCTTTTAACAACGCTCTGGATAAAGGCCGCGACTCCAGACGCAAAAGCGATCTTGCCGCCATCAAATCCGACCTAATCCTCTACTATCAGGACAACGACTTTTATCCACCTGACTGTCCGCCGACACACCCTCCCTGTTCCAGCGACCTCGAATTTCCCTCGGATACCTCCTCGGATCCCGGTGGTGATCCTTCAGGCCCCTGGCTGCCTACCGACCTTGTACCTTATATCCAGAAACTGCCCAAAGACCCCAGCCAAGCCGCCAATTTTGTCATCTCACGCCTGGCGACAAATCTTAAGGATTTAGTTGAGACGGTTTTGAAAAATTTGGTGACTCCACCAGAAGCTCTAGCGGCGGCTACTACCCCCCACGATCCAACTTCAGCAGTACAAGACACCAGTAAGGGGGTAGCGGCTTGGTTAAATTACACTTATGTCTTCTCTTCAAATGACGCTTTCGCAACTTTTACAACCAATATTAATGATCGCACGGCTTATTTAATTAAAGCTACAGGTTTTAATTTCTCATCCGATGTCCCTTCTGGCAATATTATTGACGGAATTGAGGTTAGGGTGAAAAGACATTCATTAACAGCTTCTACCTTCGTCGATGGCAATGTCTTGATTGTCAAAGGTAACACACCGCAGGGTACAGACCATGCAGATACTGCAACTTTTTGGCCTACAGCAGACGCTTATAAAACCTATGGTGGCGCGACTGATACATGGGGTGTAAGCTGGACAGCAGATGATATCAGAGCAGCCAATTTTGGCGTAGCCTTTACGGCTACCCATAAGGGAACTTTAAATGCCAGAGCCTACGTCGATCACATTCAGATCATAGTTTATCACCATGCACCAGCTCCACCTACCGTTAATATCTTTGCTGGATCAACTAACATCCCTTACAATTCCAGTACTACTCTTACTTGGAATACAACTGATGCTACTTCCTGTACTGCCTCAGCTAACCCTGCCTCTTCAACCTGGACTGGCTCAAAAGCTACAAACAATATGTCTCCTGGAGAATCCACTGGCCCGCTAATTAACCCCACTAATACTTTTACTTTGAACTGCAGTGGTCCCGGTGGTCCGAATTCTAATAGTGTAACGGTTAATGTCGGAGCACCACCCACTGGCTGTGATAATACCGACACTGCCAAAGGCTATTTCGTCTACTGTTACCGCGTTTCGGCTGATAGGTTAAGCTACACTCTTTGGGCAAAACTTGATAACGCCAAAGACCCTGAGAAAGACAATTGCATCAATGAAAATCCACCACCACCACTTGGCTTCAACTATTGCCTGAAGTCGGAGTGAAATCCGTTCATTGTTCACAGTTCGTGGTTCATAGTTCATAGTTTATAGTTCGTAGTTGACCCTACTTCGTCAAGTAAACACTTGACTTCGAGGGGCAAGCATTTGACAATTAAATTAATGCCCTTCCTTAAAGTATCTAGTATCTGGTATCTGGTATCTTGTATCAGAAATACTAAATACCTGCCTTGCCGGCAGGCAGGCAAAATACTAAATACAAAATACTGTAAAGCCAAAGGCTTTACGCTAATTGAATTGCTGGTCGTCATGACCATAATTGCCATTCTGATTGCCGCGGTTTCCGCCTCATTTACCAATGCCCAGATTAAGGGTCGTGACGGTAAAAGAAAAGCCGATCTTAAGGCCGTCCAGCAAGGGCTGGAACTCTACCTCCAGACTAATGGAGCATATCCTTTAAGTTCTGATCCCCACGGTCAGATCTTCTGCATGATGCGGATCGGTCCTCCGGGCCCCACGGTAGGTAAATCTGTCGGTTGGGGAGCTAAATTTGATTGTCCAAAAATAGAAAACGGCAAACCAGGACCACTAATTATCATCTATCTGCAGCAGCTGCCTAAAGACCCGACCGGCGAAATTCCCTATTACTATGAACCTAACTCCTCCTATCTTTCCTATGTCCTCTCTGCCAAATTGGAAAACACCAATGATCCTGAGAATATTAATAGCCCCAATTACGTTCCCGGCACACTTCCCTGTGTTCCCCAAAGCGGACGCAATTACTGCGTAGTTAGCCCCTCCAACTAGCCAAGCTTTACACTTCCCGCTTTTCCCTTTACACTTAAAGTAATGCCCTTCCTTAAAGTATCTAGTATCTGGTATCTAGTATCTGGTATCAGAAATACTAAATGCAAAATACTAAATACAAAATACTGTAAAGCCAAAGGCTTTACGCTTATCGAGCTTCTGGTAGTCATAACCATTATCGCCATCTTGATTGCTGTAGTTTCCACCTCTTTTATAAATGCTCAGATGAAAAGCCGCGACGGCCGCCGTAAAAACGATTTAAAATCCGTCCAGTCGGCCCTCGATCTTTACTTTGAGACTAACGGCAAATATCCTGACTCATCAAGCGGCAGAATCCGATGCAATGTTACAGGAGATTTGCATATAATCGAATGGCAAGATCCAGATCCTTCAAAAACAGCTTTTATATGTAACAGTATTACCTATATGCAACAACTCCCCAAAGACCCAGCTTATCAAGATTTCAGCGGTTATTATTATAATAATCCTTCCGATTTTTCCTACGTTCTTTCAGCAGCACTGGAAAACAGCAATGATCCTGATATCCAACCTGGAGTACTTATCTGCACCTTTCAACCCGACCGCAACTACTGCGTGATAAATCCGTGACGAGCCGCAGAACTATGCAGAGTATAACGCGGAATAAAGCAGATACAAACCTGCTATATCAAAGACAATCTTACTTAATCCGCGGAGCGTGCTTTAATATTTATAAGAAATTCCGCAATACTCAAAAGGAAACTGTTTATCAGAAAGCGCTAGAACTAGAACTAAACAGTAAAGGTTTAACTGTTGAAAGAGAAAAACAAATACCAGTGTATTATTTGGGAGTAAAAGTTGGAGTCTATACGCCTGATCTTCTGGTTAACAATATAATCTTAATTGAATTGAAAGCCAAACCTTTCTTGCATAAAGAAGATATCGCCCAATTCTGGCATTATTTAAAAAACTCGCGATTTAAATTAGGCTTTTTGGTAAATTTCGGTAATCCGAAAGGTGTAGAGATCATCCGTAGGGTCTACGACAGTGCGCGTCCGCGTATTTCTGCGTATCGTTCCGCGTAGTTCCGCGGTTTTACCTCACAAATACCAAAAACCCTACCACGCCGGCGATTGAGGCCAAAATCAGATATTCAAAAAAAAGCTTTCTTTTTAAATCACCCCTGAGATGATGGTAAAGTACTCCCCAAAGAATATAAAAGACCGAAAGCACCAGAATTACTAAAAATTGCCCCGTCGCATCATAGCGCGAGCGGTAAATACCAACAGCCCCAAGGCCAAGTGCGAATAGTAAAAATATATGAGCAACTGTATCAAACTGTTTCATTTTATTGATGTCTAAAGTCTAAAGACTAAAGACTAATGCAATCAAAAAATTTAATTTATGACGGCTTTAGTCATTAGTCGTTCGTCTTTTTGCATCTCAAATTATCGCTCCGGCTGTCGCATACCAAACCGCAAAGAGCACAAAAGCCAAAAGCGCCAAATGGGCAATAATCCCAGATCTTAGCCGCAGATCAGCCCGTCTTAAAGTTACTACAGCCTCAAGTACAAACAGCAAAAATATAAAGCTGACCAAACCCAATGCCGCCCCTTTGGCAATCGAAAATTGTTTGGTTGCCAAAACCGTCACTTCGGCAGGACCCGCAACTATGGCGGTTACCCCTTGAGGCGTTATGGGCGTTTGGATTACAGCCTCTGGTGAAGGCTTAATTTGCTGACCCAAGCCTTCACCAGGGGTTTGGGCCAGTGGTTGAGTAGCCGGCGCCGCCGAAACCGCCGTTCCGAACATCTGCACAACTAAAGTGCTATCTCTGCCACCAAATTTGTCATTAACCACCGCCACGCCGATATCTTTGAAATTTTTATCAAGAAGATTACTCCTGTGCGAAGGAGAATTCATCCAGGCGTCAACTACCGAGCCGGCATCACTAAAATCCCGCGCCAGATTTTCACCGGCAAATATGTAGCGGTAGCCTGCCCGAGTTATAAAACTCCAAGGGGTGTTGCCTGTCGGCGAATTGTGGGCCCAATAATCGAGGGCAAACATGTCGCCGGCTTTGGCACCGGCCGCCTGCGACAAAGAATCATTAAAAGCAAGCGGGGGCAAATCATTCTTTTGCCTAGCGGCATTGGTCAAAGTAATAATTTGCTCGGCCGTAAACTTGGCCGTTCCCAAAATGTGCGGAGCTTTAAGACGGATTAGATAAAGGCCGGCTGTCAAAACTACCAAAACCTGCAGATACAAAAACAAGGCCGGCAATGTTAAAGCTTGCGCCCGCCGGTGCTGACCCTGTTCATCATGGTGCGGCACAAAATGCTTGTACTGACGAAGGAAATGCCTGGTAATTTTTTGCTGGATCACAATTTCAATTGTCAATTGCTTGCCCTTCGAAGTCAAGTGTTTTACTTGACGAAGTAGGGTCAGTTGTCAATTGTCAGTTGGAGTTATTTCTCGTCTTCGCCGTAAAGATAAGGGGCAACAGCGCTTTCCCAATCAAAAATCTCATCCTTTTTGAAAAAGCGGGTTTCTTCTTCACGGGCAGCGGCCTCTGTATCGGAAACATGGATAATATTGGCGCTGGTTGACATTGAAAAATCGCCGCGGATACTACCCAATTCCGCCTCCCTGCCGCTGGTTAAACCCGCCATTTTACGAACGACACTAACCGCATCTTTCCCCTCAAGCAGCACACAGACAATCGGCGCAGACGACATAAATTTTTTAAGCCCGGCAAAAAAGGGTTTGTCTTTGTGGTGGGCGTAATGCTCCTCCAAAAGAGCATCTGAAACCGCCATCATTTTAAGACCGACCAGTTTTAAGCCTTTTCGCTCAAAGCGATGAATAATTTCACCGATAAGGCCGCGCTGGATGCTATCCGGTTTTAATAAAACAACAGTCCTTTGCATACCTTAATTGTCAATTGTCAATTGTCAATTGTCAATTGTCAGAGTTGAAGTATTTTTTCAAACTTTACCGCATCGCGAAACGGTCCAATAACCGCCAAGTTAAGTTTATTGTTGGTAAATAAAAACTGGGCAACCCGCAGAATATCCTCTGCCCTAACCTCATCAATCCGCTTTAAATATTCATCCAAAGTTCGCACCTTGCCTTCCAAAATCTCATCACTGCCAAATGAAAGAGCAGCTGTTCGAGAGTCTTCCCAGGCCAGAATAATCCTGCCCTTTAGATATTCCTTGGCCTTTTTCAGTTCCTTATCTAGCACCTTCTCCTTGGTAATTTTTTTGAATTCCAAAAGTATAACTTTGATGGCATCCTCTATACGCCTAAGATCAACTCCGGCTGAGGCCGCCAGTGTTCCGGTATCAAGGTAAGATTCGTGATCGGCACGCACGTAATAAGCCAAACCGCGCTTTTCGCGAACATTGATAAAAAGCCTGGAAGACATGCCGCCGCCTAAAATTGTCCCTAAAACCGCCGCAATATAACGGTTGGGATGGCCGATTTTAAAGCTGCGCACGCCGACTACCAAATGGGCCTGGTCGGTTTTTTTGTAAATAACTTTTAGTTGTGGCTTTTTTTGATTTTCCGAAACCGGCACAAAACCGCCAACCGACTGACGAGCTTTATGGCCAAAATATTTTTCAACTAAGGCGACTGTTTTTTTTTCATCAAAATGCCCGGCCAGCGAAATTACCATGTTATTGGGCAGATAGCGGGCATTAATGTAGTCAATAAAATCAGCGCGCCCTAATTTGCCAATGACTTCTTTACGGCCGCCGATATCCCAGCCCAAAGGCTGATCTCCCCATAAAACCTGCTCGTAAACCTCGCTAACCCGGCGCATCGGCGTATCCTCATAAAGATTGAGCTCTTCGATAATTACACCCCGTTCCTTTTCGATTTCAGCCTCGTCGAATTTGGAATTCCAAAGCATGTCAGAAAGCATTTCTAAGATCAGAGGTAAATGTTCGCTGGCAGATTTTATGTGATAACCGGTAGTTTCTTTGCCGGTGAAAGCATTGTAATCGGCGCCGATTTCGTCGAGGGCATGGGAGATTTCGGCAGCTGTCGGACGGGATTTTGTACCTTTAAAAAACATGTGCTCCAGAAAGTGCGAAACGCCGTTGGTTTCGCGTGTTTCATAGCGGCTGCCGGCACCGCAAAGAATAATGGCCGTTATTGAGCGAAACGCCGGCAGCGGCGCCAAAATTAGGCGAAGACCGTTGTCTAAAGTAATTTTTTCAAAAGTATTTTGCATATAAGTAACTTAAGTCACTTAACGAATCTCAACATCTTCGACTTCCCAAGAATAGTCGTCAAAAACCGCCAGAATCGCAAAACGCGGGCCTTGGAAATTGCGCTCTTTGGCCACTGCGCCAACAGTGGTCATTTTAACAAGACCGCTGGGACTTTGATACTCGGCAAAAAAATGCAAATCGCCACTGAAGAATCCATCCACCTTTTTATCCTCAAGAAGCGTCATTAACTCCTTAGCCTGATCTGCCACCTGCGCGCTTTCCGAACCCATGACATGCTTTGAATCCGGATGAAAAGGCGTTTTCTGGGCAAAGACGAAGATAAGGGTACCACGAGTGTTAAGAGTATCACGGGTATCAAGTGCTTGCTGGCTATTTGAGCTCGTGGTACTTTTGGTACTCTTGATACTTTTGATACTCTTTAGAATTTCCCAATCTTCTTGGGAAATTCCCTTATATATATCACTATTATCTACTATAACAAACTGTATATTATCCTTTTCAAATACTTGTGAGGACAGGCCAAATACTTCCTTAAAATTTGAAAGAGGATCTTTTCCTTTGTCTCGGCTATCCCAAAGATCATGGTCACCGGCAGTTAACAGATAATCAAGTTTTGACTGATCAAATATCTCCTTGGCTTGTCTTAACTCCTCAAGCGTGCCCACATTGGTGTAATCGCCAAGGCCAATTACCAAATTAATCCCCATGCCGCCAGCTTGTCGAAGGGCTTTTTTTAAATTTTCATTGTCTTTATGCGAATCAGAAACTAAAGCCAAGCGTAAAATAGCGCTTTTCTGTCCACTCGGCATTGGTGGCAACTCTCTATTATTCTTTAAAAGATTTGAGGTCGCCAGAGAATAGCCAAAAATGACGGAAAATATGACAACTATCAAGAGCAAAATCTTCTTCACATTTTTTCCGGGGCGGAAACGCCCAGAAGTTTTAGAGTATTAAAAAGGGCAATTTTGGTGGCCAAAATCAAACTTAGCCGAGCCGACTCTAAATCACCACCGGTACCTAAAACCTGACAATTTTCATAGAACTTATGGAACGAATCGGCAAGCTCGATTGCATAAGTCGTTAGCCGATGCACTGCAAAACTTTGGCCAATATCCTCGACTAATTCCGGCAATCTAGTAATTTGTTTGATGAGATCTAGTTCGTAGTTGGTAGTTAGTAGTTGGTAGTGGGTAGTGGGTAGTGGGTAGTCAATTTTTGCGTTAGTCGTTTGTCGTTTAGCTTTAGTCAATATACTGCAGATTCTCGCGTTTGCGTATTGCACATAATAAACCGGATTTTCCTTTGATTTCTTACGCGCCAAATCCAAATCAAAATCAATATGGGAATTGGCATCATGCATCAGGATAAAAAAGCGGGTTGCGTCGCGACCGACTTCGTCCAAAACTTCCCGAACAGTCACAAAATTGCCGGCGCGCTTGCTCATTTTTACAACCTCATTCCCCCTCTTTATCCTGACAAACTGATATAAAATCACCTTAAATTTAGAAAGGTCAAACCCTAACGCTTGGGCTAAAGACTTAAGTTTTGGGACATGACCGACAGTATTGCTGCCGAAAATATCAACGACCAGATTGTAACCGCTTGCAAATTTTTGCTGGTGATAAACAACATCGGCCGTAAAATAGGTGTACGAACCGTCGGATTTAATAACTACCGCATCTTTATCCTTTAAAAATTCGTTGCGTGGAGCAAACCAGACAGCGCCTTCTTTTTTGACCAGTAATCCCTTTTTTTCAAGTCCACTTAGCACTTTAGCAGCTTCCTTTTGCAAATCGCTTTCGTGAACAACCAGATCGTATTTAATGCCCATGTCGGCAATGTCGGCAATTATTTCTTTAAAGAGAATCGCAACACCAACTTCACCTGCTTTTTGGATAATTTGTCTTTCGGAAAGATTGGTAATTCTGCCTATTTTTGGCTTAATTTTTTGGGCAATTTCTTTGGTATAGGCACCTTGATAAACCAAATCAGCCTTATTGACTTTAATAAAGCCGGCTCTGGCTGCCAAAGTTTTACCAAGGTCACAAACCTGATTTCCCCGATCATTGTCAATATATTCCCGAAGTACTTGATATCCGCAAAACTCAAGAACTGAAGCCAAGCTGTCGCCGATCGGCCCGCCGCGCGCGTTGCCAAAATGCAAAGGCCCTGTCGGGTTAGCCGATACAAACTCAACTCTTGCCTTCTGCCCCTTGGCAATTTCGTTCGCTCCGTATTTTGATCCCCGATTGAGTACATCCTCTACTTGTTTTTGCCAAACCTCGTTTTTGAGGAAAAAATTGATAAATCCCGGCTCCTTAACCTCTAGTTTTTCAACGTAAGGCAAATCTTTTAAACTATCAGCCAAAAGTCTAGCAGACTCCATTGGAGACTGCTTGCTACCTCGGCTAATTTTTAAAGGAAGATTCGTCGCAAAATCTCCAAATTCCGGGTCAGAAGTCCTTGTAACTTCTATTTCCGCATTTGAAATTGGAAATTTGAAATTGGAAATTGCTTTTGCAATGTCTTTTTTAATCTGTTCTCGAAGCATCATGTGTCAATTGTCAATTGCTTGCCCCTCGAAGTCAAGTGTCTCACTTGACGAAGTGGGGTTAATTGTCAATTGTCAATTGTTAGTTGGAGCTTTTGACTTTGTAGTTGTCTCCATCACTCTTCAACTCAATGACACCATTGATATCATTACGATATATTTTTACTCCTTTTGATCCTAGCATCTCCAGTACTTCTTTGTGCGGGTGGCCGAAGCTGTTTTTGCCGACTTGAATAATGGCAACTTTCGGATCAATCGAATCTAAAATTTCCTGATTCGTACCTGTCTTTGATC
>MFBU01000005.1:49650-80427 GCA_001775055.1 Candidatus Curtissbacteria bacterium RIFCSPLOWO2_02_41_11 | reverse complement strand
AATATCACCGGTCAAATAAGCACAAAACCCGTCCATTTCAAGCCGCAAAACCACCGAACTTTTATTCAACTCGGAAAGCCCAGCCAGCTTCCAAATCTCCAATTTTTCGCTAGTTGGCCACAAAACGTCCATTGACGAAGTTTGACCTCGCACAGAATCCAAAACTAATCTATCGCCGGCTTTAGGAGTGTATATCCTAGCACCTTCTGCTTTAATTGCAGTCTGCCAAGCTTTAAACAATTCAGTCTCATTCTCAACTCCGGTAGTGGCAATCATCTTGACTTTATATCGGGATAAAACCGAAAGTAGCCCTTCCATATGGTCTTTTTGCGGATGGGTCAGAACCACCATCTCAATCGTTCTGTCCCAAAAAGGCAAATTCTCTCCCAAGCAATCGACAATTTTTGTCCCCGGCCCGCCGTCAACTACGATATCCTTGCCAGAAGGCGTAATCAAAAGCATACCGTCACCTTGCCCGACATCGCAAAAAACAAGCCGTAGTTTGCCAAGACTTTGAGTCTGGACGATTACCAAAAGACCAAGGGCGGCCAGAATCAAGGCCAAAGTTAATAAAATTTTGTGTCTCTGATCCATCACTTTACACTTTCCACTTTGACTTTGACTCTCTTCTCCAAATCCACATCAAACTCAAAAGCAATACATAAAACCCCATAACCATCCAGATGCTTCCCTTCCCCAAACTCACCTGCCCAACCGGCAGTTTGGCAAAGATCTCAACGGCTTTGACAAAATAGAAGGCGGGCACATAAGCAAAATAAGCCAATATCTGTGCCAAAGATATCAGAAATAGGCTGGATATCGCCACCAAAAATCCCAAAATCATCACCGGAAAAACCGCCTCAAGCACCAAAATATTAGCAAGAGGAGCCACAAGTGAAACCCGACCAAAATAATAAAGAATAATTGGCGCAGTAAAGATATAGGCACTTATGGCAATAGCTGCATTGTTAATAACAAGAGTACCAAGTGTATCAAGAGTATCACGAGTACCAAGGGCTTTTTTGTGAGGGGTGGTGTCAGTGGAAGGGTTCCCGACAGCGCGCAGCGAGCCCATCGATTTCAAATCGAGCATCGAATTATCTCTCGAGCGAGCACTGGCGGGAAGGAAACTGGCGACAGGACCCCGAACAAAAACCTTCGCTAGACTCTGTCCCAAAGTCATAATGCCTAATGTCGCTGCAAAAGTTAGCTGAAAAGAAATTTCAAAAATCGCCTGAGGCCAAACAAAAAGTATCAAAACGGCCGCCATGAGCAAATTCCAAATCGGTAAAGACTCCCGGCCAAAATAAACTGCCAGAGTCGCGGCCAAAACCATCAAAGTCGCCCGCACCACCGGCGGCTCAAAACCGGTTAAAATCGCATAAAACAGAGAAACAAAAAGCGCCAAAAACAAACTAAATCTTTTGCCCAAATATTTGCCAAGCGTCAGAAAAACACTGGCTACAATCATCAAATTCTGGCCGGAAACCACCACCACATGGATCGTGCCGGTTTTAATTAGTTGATCGCGAAACTGCCTCTCAATATCATCAACTCCCAAAACCGTACCAACTATCAGTGTCGCCTCCCGCGCCGGTAAAAGCTGGCTGATATTTTGGCTGATTCTAGACCTTAACTGGCCCATCCATCTACTAGCCGCAAAAACCCAATCCCCTTGACCCTCACCTAATTTCTCAATTTTGGCGCGGTAAATCCGACCTTGGCTGTCAATCTCGCCCGCAATCTGTAGTCTGTCGCCTACTTTGTATCGCGGGTACAAATCGGAATAGACTTTACCGTCGCCGATTTCCAAAACCTGACTTGCGTTGTAAATTCTCGGCTCACGCTTCAAAGTCGCCACCAGTTTTATGTATTGATCTTTGGGCAAAACCTGCTCTTTTTGTTGCCAAGAAACCCGCAGTACAACCGCCAAGCCAAGAATGAAAATGGCGACGGAGTAAAGGAGAAAAGATTTTGAAAAACTCATTAAGTCAAAATCAAAGTGTAAAGTCAGTTGTCAAATGTCAATTGTCAATTGTTAAATTAGTATGCTATCAGCCCCTTGATCTTTTCATACACTGATGAAGATACTGCTTTTTTGGTCAAAAGCTCCTCTAGCGAGCTGTAGGGGCGTGAGGTGATAATTTTCTGGGCGGTCACCGGACCAATACCTGGCAGTTTATCAAGCTCCGACTCAGAGGCAGTATTGATGTTTATTAAATCAGAGCCCGTGATACTCGTGATACCCTTGATACTCGTGGTACCCGTATTTTCGCCTTGAGCGAAAACATATATCTTCTGCCCGTCGGTAATCTTGGCTGCCAGATTGATTTTTGATTGATCGGCATTGCCACTCAGTCCCCCTGCCGCACTAATCGCATCATTGACCCGCGAATCGGTCTTTAGTTGATAAACCCCGGGCCTTGTGACTGCACCATCAACATGAACGACAATTTCGCCAACCGATTTTGAGTCAGCCGCAGAAATTATCTCGATATCTTTGTCTGCGGTTGTACCTCTAAATAAAAATAGGCCGGCGCCAAGTGCCAAAAGAAAAAGTCCCGCGAAGAAAAAACCAACAACAGTAAGTCTTAAACGCTGATTTTGCCTTTGAGGACCGTCTGGCGGTAAGTCTTCAACCATTTTTTATATGCGGTGATTAAATCATTGGCACCTCGTTTTTGCAACTCGGCATTGACAATGCCGCCATGATGAGGGAATTTAAACAATCGTCTGTTAGTTGAAGAAAATCCGTGCGCGTAGTGGCAAAGCTCATGGGCAATGGTGTACGCAACAACTTTAACCGGCACATCCTGTTTGGCAAACATCGAGGTAATGGTAATGATGCTCTTCTGGGGCTGCTTTCTGACTAAACTCGAAACTTTAAACTTTAAACCAGAAACTCTGAATTTTTGTTTCCTGTTTCTTGTTTCCTGTTTCTTGTTTCGATAAAGCTTTATCGAGCCAAATCTGTATTTTGCCTCGCGGCCAAACTGAATTTCTATTGGGGTAGTTATTGATATATCCCCAAAGTATTTTTTAAGAAGAAGGTCAAGCTGATTTTCAAGCCATTGGTGATTACGGAGCATTGCTGTTAAAAAATCCCGCTGAAAAAATTCATAATTGGGTCCAAAGCCTCAAAAATACTGCCCGACTTGCTTTGATTGTTAATCTCACCTGTTAACTTATTCGACGGCAAGCTGGCATCCAAGTTAGTTGTTTTGGCTCCAAAAATCTCGGGCGGTGGCGGTGGCGGCATCGGCGGTTCTGTTGAGATAGGTGTCGGCGATGGATAGACTCGCGGCGTCGGATATGTTTGGGGCGAAGGATAAATCCTCGGTGATGCGTAAGGCGTTGAGACAATCCCACCTGGAGTTGGAGTCGGATAATTTATTTCCTCACCAGGGGGAGGTGCCAGCTCAAGCAGTCTACCGGGTACATAATCAAGCGGACGCCCAGACTCCGTTTGGTTTTCTCTGGTTAAACCTAAAAAGCGCAGTATCGGTCCTTTGCCAGGAATGGCGCCGATGTTAATAAGCGAGCCGATAATTACTAAAATTATCAAAAGAGGCAAAGCCGTTCTGATTCGATCAGCCACAACTTCAGCTTAACAACTCGAGGTTTAAAAGGTCAAGAGTTAATTGTCAACTGTCAGTTGTCTCATTTACTTCTTATAGGCCAAAATGTTAGAATAGGAATGATGCCCGACTCAAAAATGAAAGAGTTCAATCCTTCAAGAGAACCCGCGTGGCATGAGCAGTACCCTGCTACTTCTGAAACCACCGAAAGGCCGCAAGCACAAGAAGCAAAAATCCCTTTTTCTCGCTGGCGAAAGGGGTTATTGGCTCTTGCCGGAACCTCTCTGCTATTACCAGCTCTTTTGTCCGCATGCGGTGGAGGCGAAAAAGAAAGTGGAGTCACTGTCACTACGCTAATCCCAACATCAACTGCGGCTCACGAAACCATCGAGGGTGGACCTCCCTCAACTCAAATTCCGATCATCGAATCCTCTCCACCTGTCTCAGAAACTTCATCAACCGCCATTACCCCAACTTCTACCTCCGAAAAACCATCTACTCAAACACCCGAAGTTAGCCAATCAATTTTTGACAGACTCCGTCAAGAAATTACCGGCCTTGAATCAACCGAGCAGCAGGAA
This sequence comes from Candidatus Curtissbacteria bacterium RIFCSPLOWO2_02_41_11, assembly GCA_001775055.1. GTDB lineage: Bacteria > Patescibacteriota > Microgenomatia > Curtissbacterales > GWA2-41-24 > GWA2-41-24. The sequence continues at coordinate 76,268 of MFBU01000005.1, read as the reverse complement.
TTAAGGGTAATGATCGATAAAATCGAAACAGCCGACAAAGCTCTAACAGAACTGTTAAATCTAGTCAATGCTCACAAAGAACCTAACGGCACTCCTACTTTAGTTGCTCTTCAAATGGCAAAATTTGAAAACATCGACCCCACTCCTCTTTACCCGAGTTTTTCAAAAGAGGAAGGCAGAAGAAGAATGGCCCAAGATGAAATCTTTATTCTCCGCGATGCCGAAAAATTGGCCAAGCTTACAAACGAACTGGCCGTTTCTCACGATCCAAATAAATCTGCCCATTTAATCCGCCAGTTCAACGAAGAATTTTTCCAAATCTATCAAAACGGTTTTTATCTGGAAATCGGCACTAAAATTAACTCCCAAGAGCAATGGACACTTGATGATATTGAAGTTACCTCAGACGTCTCCGGTCCCTCCAACGGACCCAACCATCGTCTGCCTGAAGAAGATAAGGCAATTATCCTTGGAGTCTTGGAGCAATTCCCTAAAATCGAAAATGTACGCATTATCTTAACCAATGGCTACGGAGCCCAAGTTACTTTTTATCCACCGCCTATGCCAATGGAGGTGCATATCGGCCGGGATGTTTTCCAACTGGAAACCTTTCTTCTTGATGAACTTGGCGGTGTTTTTGATATCAAATTCAACTATCAAAGACTGGCTCCTTATTTTTCTGCCGAAGAAATCGTCAGGTTGTTAATTTTAAGAGAGCAAGCGGTCGAGCAGGAACGGAATTTCCCTTCAATCCAGGCCATGTTTGGCACCAAAGAAGATTCAGAGTCATTCCATAGCCGAGCGACCAACTATCCAGATGCTCTCTTTATCGGTCAATCTGAAAAGTATCATGGTCCCCTTGAAGAGCCTCTTTTTGCCCAATATTTAAAAAGCCCGCTCCTTGAGGAATTTACCAAAGAAACCGAAGGCCAAGGCAATCCCTATTTTGACTGGGGAGCTTTTACTGCCGGTGAAAAAGAGAAAGTTGAAGCTCTCAAAACTTCCAATCCATTTATCAAAATTGCCTTCGAGCATTTGGCAGGCAAAATTGATCTATTGCACAATTGGGTAGCAATTTCCTCTACAGGTGCTGGTGGGCCTTTGGGTAGTAAAACTCTCGATGACTACTATCAAAGAGTCGTGCCCACTTATCTTAATCTGGCCTTAACTGAAATGTTTGCTAACTCTGATCCAAAACTAATGGAACTAGTTGATCCTCTGCCATCATCGCAAAAACAGGGTTTGCTTAAAAACTTCCGTTGGCTCATCTCCCATACCGCGAGCGAACTTTCCGCCAGAATTTTTCAACAAGCTCTACTTTCTGGGGTTGACCCAAACCATCCAGTGCAAGCTTACATCAACCTTCTTTTACACCAATAACCACAAAAGTAAATCTTTTTAGTTGCTACACCCTAAGGGCAAAATCTCACTACTGGTTAAATTGGGCTTTATAGTCTTTGAAGTACCAAAGCTGATTCTTAAAACACATAACTCCCCTTGTGTAAAACCTTTATTGATAAACCAACTTTCGATCTGCTTTTTACCATCTTCAAATGGGGCCTCCTTAATCTCCACAATAAATTGATCATTGGATATCAGGTAAGTAATTTTTGCAGTCTTATTGTCTAAAATAGTTAAATCGCCAATTTTTTTATCAGTAGCGGTCATTCCTTTTTTAATCTTTTGAGCCTCCTCTCGCAGCACTGGCCTTTCAGCCTGACCAACAGTCTGAACTTTTGGCTGTTGGGGTTGTAACTTAAGGCGAACAAACAAACCGATTCCTAATGAAATAATTATAAAGACGGCAACGATCTTAACAATCAGAAACAAATTTTTTGAATTTTTAAACATTCTCGTTACTCCTACTAGTTCCAGTTATATGTATAATTTGGCCACTGGGCTTCCGTGGAACAGCCAGGAACGCCGGGATACCCTGATTGCTCCCAATTCCCCCAACCACCATCATTAATGACTAAAATTGTCATGTCAACTTGATCATATAGATCATTGATCTCCAAATCATACCTTTCGAATTTGTCTTGATAAAGTCTCCAAGTACTTGGCAAGTATTGAAATGGCCCGGTTGCTCCCGAACTATAGTTTACAGAATCCAAAGACCAATTCCCACCAGTTTCACAACCCCAAAGACCCCAGAGAAACGCTCCAAAGTTTACCTGTCCGCTTGAAGAGACCCAAGTTGGTGCAGAAATTATCTGATTATCAACGCTCTCTCTAATATGATTTTTAACATCATCTCTTGTGTAATTACGCTCAACTTTGCACTTTGAGATAAACGAACCAGTGTCGGAAGCATACCAAAGATCGGCAGGGTCTCCCGCAAAATGCGTATTAACTCGCCAGGAATGCCTCTTACAGAAATCAAGCGAACCAAGCCGCCCAGTACCAGTAACATAAAACTCTTCGTGAGCAAAAGGTGGATTAGATGTCCTAACATAGTCAGACGCAAAGTTGTTATCAATTGTACTCAAATCTAGATACTGATTATCAATTACCTTCCCAGTCTTATCGCCTCTCGTCCACTTAAATATCACATCGACTCCACCATCGCTATTAAGATACATTTCGGGGGGATTAACCAGTACAGCTGGCGTAACTTGAATACTTGGGGTCGGTCTTGGTGTCGGAGTCGGTGTCGGTGTAGGTGTTGGCGTTGGAGAAGGAGTAGGTGATGGTCTTGCTGTTGGCGTCGGAGTCGGCGTGGGAGTGGGAGTAACTGCTCCACAAGTAGATGGCATGTTTACTGAAACCGGTCCGTAAGCCCATTGATAGGGATCGGAAAGACCATACCAAAGCCGCCATTTGTAGTTTAAACCAACTAAAGGAACATAATTGTTGGATAATGGGTTACTGGCACTCCAGACAAAGGAAGTGGCATCAATAGACAACTGACGGTTATGGAAACGCGTCCAGTCCCGATCTCCTGTATCAGTCACATCAATCCATAAGGTCTTGTAGTTTTGACCGGCATCCCACCTAAAGACTACATAAGGTGCTATTCCATAACAGCCGGCTTGAGCACTTGAAGGACTTGGGGCTCTGATTGTCGCTACTGGAGTCGGGGTGGGAGTAACTTTCGGGGTCGGTGTCGGTGTTGGAACTCCACCACATTGGTTGGTGTTAAACTCGCCATCCCAGGCCCAGACATAGGGATCTTTCAGTCCATACCAAAGCCGCCATCTGTATGAATGACCTGCTTGCGGTTTAAAGCTACCAGATAAAGGAGAAGCATTACTCCAGGTGAAAGAAGATTTGCCAAGGACATTAACATTGTGCAAAGGCTGATAATCAAAGCCCTCAGTATCCGAGGTTACATCCAAGAAAAGGTCACTGTAGCTGCCATTGTTTCGCCAGGAGAAAGTCACAGCCGGAGTACCCGCACAGGAAACTGATTGGGTCAGGTTGCTGGGGGCTTGCACTTGCACTACCGGAGTCGGGGTTGCTGCCCCCACCGTAAACTCAACATAGTTCTGGCCATTGACGGTTCCATAGGTGTTGAGGTTGGAGCTGTTGGTGGCTACCACTGCCAGACGGTAGCGGCCGTTGGGCAAATTGGCAGGTGGGCTTGGTGCCCCTCCGCCCGCTGTCCAGTTTGAAGCCGGAGTCCAGTAAGTTTGCGAGCCAGCTGCCTCTTTGAACCAATAATCAGCTTGCGGGGTATCGACTAGGGCCAGATAAACCCCGTAACTCTCGGCTCTTTGGGAATCGGTCCAGTCAAACTTAGGGCTGTGCGAAACATTGCTGGCACCACTGGCCGGTTCTGTCAGGCTAAAAGGTCCGGGAGCTTGCAGTTGCGGTGTGGGTGTGGGACTGGGTGTGGGACTGGGACAACTGGCTACCACAATCGGGTTGGGTGCTATCTCTGGAGCATTGACATGGCCAACTCCATCCCAAAGTCGCCAGTAGTATCGTTGGTCAGAGATTGGTACCAGCCCTCCAAGCATCTTGTTAGCTGAGGACCAGGAGAAACTGGTCTTGCCTGAGACATTGGTATGATCATAAACACCATCAGGATATGTAGGATCAGTCGAAACATCAAGCCAAAGCACCGGCTGATTACCCAAAGCCCAACTGAAGTTGACATAAGATACACCATAGCAGCCGGTCTGGGCACTGATCGGTGTCGGCGGAATACGTCCACTTGGTGCTGCCCCCACCGTAAACTCAACATAGATCTGACCGTTGGAGGTAGTTCCCCAGGTGGCCTGGGTGTTGTTGTTGTTTTTGGCTGCTACTGCCATACGGTATTTGCCGTCAGGCAGGCTGGTCGGTGGAGTTGGTGCTCCGCCGCCTGCTGTCCAGTTTGAAGCCGGAGTCCAGTAAGTTTGCGAGCCAGCTGCCTCTTTGAACCAATAATCAGCTTGCGGGGTATCGACTATGGCCAGATAAACTCCGTATTTCTCAACTCTTGCCGAATCGGTCCAGTCAAACTTAGGGCTGTGCGAAACATTGCTGGCACCACTGGCCGGTTCTGTCAGGCTAAAAGGTCCGGGAGCTTGCAAAGTCGGTGTTGGCGTGGGAGTTGGAGTGGGCGTGGGAACGGACACCAAATAGCGAATTGCCGGTGCACTGCTTGAAAATTCGAATTGATTGCAGTTGTTCATAACCGACACTCGCCAGTAATAAGTTTTGTTTGCCACTAAACCACTATTGGGCGCAGTTCTGCCTCCTGCTCTTTGAGTACTCCACGAACCAGGCCAAGATGCTTGATAAGTATCAGCATATGGCCCACTAAACCACCACCAGTCGCCATTGCCGTCAAATGGTTTTTCTGAAAGATCAACGTAATATTGATAACCGCTATCGGCTAATTTAGTCCATTTAAATGTAGGTTTACTAGTAGCAATGTCGCCACTAGGATCAAGCCCTCCGGGTTTAGTCAGAGCCAAACAGGCAACTTGTTCCCCCACTGTGAAATCAACATAGTTTTGGCCGCTTGAGTTGGTTCCATAGGTGTTGCCGGCGCTGTTTTGGGCTACTACTGCCAAACGGTAGTTGCCGTTGGGCAGGTTAGCCGGTGGCGTTGGTGCTCCGTTGGCCACTGTCCAAGCTGAAGCCGGCGACCAGTAAGCGTAGGAGCTAGTTGTCTGTTTGAACCAAAAATCAGCTTGCGGGGTATCGGCAAGAGCCAGATAAATCCAGTACTTCTGGGCTCTTGCTGAATCGCTCCAGTCAAAGGCGGGGTTTGAAGAAACATTGCTGGCACCATTGGCAGGTGACAAAAGATTAAAAGATCCAGGAGATTGCAGAGCCGGTGTTGGCGTAGGAGTTGCTGTAGGGGGCGTTGTCGGCGTTGGTGTGGGTGTCGGAACTCCTCCGCCAGGACCAACACTAAAGCTCCGCTTGCTTACGTAACCATAAAGTCCTGCTCGATTTCTGGCGGCAACCCTCCAGTAATAAGTATTACCGCTAGACACCGAAACCGTCTCCACACTGTCCGAGCTCCAAGAATACCAAGGCGGGTTCAAACTGGTACCAAAGTAAACGGCATAAAGCCGATCACTGGTTCCGCTACATTCATTGCCCCAATTGGTCACATCACTCCAATCAAGGGTCACCGAAGTGGTCCCCGAAGCGAAAGAAACGCCATCCGAAGGTGAACTTAAGGATGGGCCCATTGGGGAAGTCGGAGTACAACTAGGTGTAGTCCAAACATCACTTTCACCAAGAACTTCTAGATTATAGGGGAAATTTGGAGGTTGATAGTGAACGGCTACCACCTGGACATGGTAAGAAGTATTTGATTGTAGTCCGCTAATGGTATACGCAAGGGTAGAGGCAGCAAGGTTGCCGGAACCACCTCTGTTATTTGGCCATTCAGAAGAAAGAGCCCATTGGACAACGTAAGCCTGGAGATTTGATGCTGCATTCCACCCCACCATAATACTTGTCGTTGAAGGGTTGTAACTTACTCCTAAAACTTCTCCTTTAACCTCTCCTTGGGTCAATTCAGCCGGCGGCGGCGGAGGCGGCATGTTCTCTAAAGCAACCAGTTGTCGGTAAGTCGTCAAATAGTCTGTTTTTGAAGATCCGAAAAGAGAAAGAACGAAAACATTCAAGCCCAAAAAAACAATAATGACTAAGGTTTCAAGCTCAAATAGCCGTGAATATTTACTGTAGATAAATCGCTTCAGAATACGTAAAGAAAACCTATTTTCTATCATAGGCAGGCCTAATTCAAGCTTAGAAAATTGGGTAAATATTGTCAACTAGGGGTTATTATCGGGCACTCAGAAAACATTCAAAACCCTTTTATCATATTCACCGCTCTCGTACCAGCGGCCGTCTCGGTCAAGATCACCAACCGCTATCAGCGGAAAATTCCCGGCAACAGAAGGAGCCTTAAAAGTCACTGAACAGGCTGATCCCGAGATTTTGCATCTTGTCCAAAACCATCTAAGGTTCGCACTTGAGCTAGCAGAACCCCACCATAAACCCTTCAAACCGCCAAGATAGAACCAAACAGGCGTACCATCACAAAAACCGCTGTCAGTTTGGACCCGAACGACTACTTGTCCATTTGTGGCCACAGGCGAGGTTAATGAAGCAATGCGCAGCGGACCTGCGCATCTCCCGTCTATTGGAGACGGTATGGGTGTCGGTGAGGCATTAATTGTCTGATTTAAAAACGGTTGCAGTCTCAAATTCCTAAAATGAACAGATCCCGAGTATTGATTGAAACTTGCAACCTTGCTTTGCTGATCAAAAATAGGCTTAATTAGCGGTTGTCCAAGTAAGCCACCAGCAAATCCATCATAAAAAATCCAATCTCCGGGGTCTTTTCCATCGTATGTTCTAAATTCGGAGACGTACCACGAGCCATTTTCGTTTCTAAAATACATATTCATCCCCATGGGTACACCGTTCTCTCGCCAGCCGACTTCCAAAGTTGTATAACCAGAATTACCAGGATCAGAATGCACAAAAAGATTGTTGGTACTACCGAGAAACTTCTTACCATCGGCTATTATGTAAAAATCGTCAGCCGTTAGCGAAACCTGCGGAGTTCTCCAACTAATCCTGTTATTAAAAACGGTCCCTGGCGTCGGACTTGGCTTCGATATAATAATTGGTCTTGGGCTACTCGCTGGCGAAGGCGTTGGTGAAGGCGTAGTTGAAGAAAGCGAGTTAACCCCCAACTGGACAAACATCACGTCCCAATTACCAAAATCAAAAGGGATGCCCACCATTGCCGTATAAGCCGGATCAACATAATTAAGTCCGCTAACAAGGCTTTGCCGATAACATTTGGTCCCATCATCTTCGCATCTGCCCTCTTGATAACTCCAACCTGTTCCCGACCAGGCAGGATCGGTAACCGCCAGTTTAACCTCAAGAGCCGAACCAGGGTTTACCGGCCCTGACCAGCTCAGCCGGCTCCCGCTCACCAAACTTCCGTTGACATAGAGATCACCGATATCCGCAGGTGGATTCTCACCGCTATCTTTGACTCCATTATTATTGGCATCTCGAAATACACTGATATTGACTGCCGGCGGCCGAATTTGGGCTTGGGCAACTTCTCCTTGAACTGTACCCTCAGTTAATAATTCGGGCGGCGGAGGCGGAGGCGGTTTTTGCAAAATTGCCCCAAGATTAAGTTCCTCGAAGTTAATGGTTCTTACGAAAAAATTCAAGAGGATTAAAGCAAAAATCAAACCGACAACTACTGCCCTAACATTCGCTGGCTCTTTAAACTTCCTCTTAAAAAACAATTCCATGAGATCTGTGGTCTTAAAATCTGCAGAGGTTGAAGATGTTTGAGTTTCTGGCTCAGACGCAAGCTGTTTGTTCTTTTTCATTGGCAGGCTTAATTTCCACGGTAGAACAAATAAACTACTCTTGTCAACTAGGGGTTATTGTCGTTATTTGTCAATTGTCAGTTGTCAATTGTCAATCTTACTGGGGCAACGGTATCGGAGCTCGCAAAACATTCAACACTCTCTTATCATACTCGCCGTTTTCGTACCATCTGCCATCTCTGTCAAGGTCGGCAACTGCGACTATCGGGTATGAACCGGCTGTGGCCGGTGCCTTAAAGGTCACCGAACAGCTGTTTCCCGCAAGCGTACACCCTTGCCAAAAGTAAGGTCTGGCACCCACATAAACCCAAGCAGGCAAGCCGTTGCAGGCAAATCCATTAACTTGAATCTTAACCGTCACCTTGGCCAAAGTCGTAACCGACGAAGGCATCGACAAAAACCTCAGTGGCGCGCAGCCGATTTGGGTTGGAGGTGAAGGTAAAGGTGTGGGTGTAGGTGATGGCGAAGGACATGATGGAGTTCTAATGTCTGGGCCACTCACTTCATTAAGACCATTTGAAACTCGCCATTTATAGGATGTATTGAAAGCAGGAACTAAACCATCGTTCATAGGATTATAGGCACTCCATCCAGAAACTACCCTGTCGCCGGAAATCTGAAATCTGTAGATCGAGTGCCGTGTCTGCCAGTTATTATCGGACACGTCTACCCGCCAGTTAACCGAACTAATTGCCGGTTTCCAGGAAAAAATGACCATCTGTGCCGAAGCTGGCCCACCACAACCCATATCAAGGTTGACCATCAGATTATAAGGATAAGTCGCCTGATCTGTGGGTAACGGTGAAGGCGTTGGCGTCGGGCTGGCGCAAACCCTGCCAACCTGAGCAGTCACCATCGAGACATCAGAGGCGTCAATAACTCCATCTCTGTTCAGATCATAGCTGTCATTGTAATTGGAGTCTCCAACTGCCTTGCCATACATGGCTATCACAAGTTGAACATCAGCCTGGGTGACCTTACCGTCCCCGTCAAAATCATATAAGATACAGACCGATGAAGTAGTTGGGGAAATTTGTTCACCCTGAACATTCCCCTCGCTAAGAATATCTTCAGGTGGCTGGGGAGGCGAATACAGTTCTGGAGGTGGTGGCGGCGGATTATCTTGAAAAAATGAGGTCTGGGATTTGAGCTTATTGAAATCAACCGTATTTAGGAAGAAAATCAAAACTCCAAAGGCTACAATAACCGCCAGCAGAAGCTTCAGAAAACTGGTGGGGTTTTTATACTCGCTGCCGGAAAAGACCTTTGCCAGTTTGGTCGCGTAAGCGTCGAGTTTTTTGATCATTTAAGTCTACTTCTAGCGTAAGGTAGTCGAGTAAATATTGTCAACTAGAGGATTTGTTAACTACTAATTTCACTAAGGTAATGGCATTGGACCACGCAAAACGCTTAAAACCAGCTTGTCGTATTCGCCGTTTTCATACCATCTGCCATCTCTATCAAGGTCAGCAACTGCCACAACCGGATAGGAACCTGCCATGGCCGGCGCAGTGAATGTCAGCGAACAATCATCACCGGAAAGCCTACAGCTTTGCCAAAAGTAAGGCTGGGCACCCACATAAACCCAAACAGGCATACCGTTGCAACCAAATCCTCTTGTCGTTACTTTAACAACAACCTGCCTTCCTGCAAATACAGGATTAGGGTCAATAAATGCAGCCAGTGGTGCACAACTCACTTGTGGTGAAGGTGAAGAGACGGGTCGCGATGAACATCTTTGTAGGACCGCTTGAGGACCATAATTGGCCCAAAACCTGTAAAGTTGCCCGTCGAAAAATGCCGTATAGGGACCAGTTCTGCCTAAACTCAAAGCACCAGTGTTGACCCAATTGCCCCAGCGTTTTTCCCCAAGATAAACACCCTTAAATACAGTCCGATTATTACCAGGGGCAACATTGCCATAGATGTAAAGAGTTAATTGGCCATTTTGTTCAATCAAAACATGAGAGTTTTGTGAATTTTCAAAACCTACCTTGTACCAACCCGTATCACGATTAGTCCTGGGGTTAATCTCCCGCGCAATCACTTTCTGGCCGTACCTGTAGGCCTCATTATTTGGTTCAACTGTTGTCAGGATCAATCTGCCATTGTAGCTGACCATAGCATTATGCGCATAACTTCCCAAATCTTTAATATCTTGCCAAGCGCCGTTGCAAGCAATATCCGGTGGTGCCTCTGGAATTAATACCGGTTTTGGCGTAGGCGTGGGTGTCGCTGAAGATGTCGCTGTGGGTGGCGGTGAGGATGTCGAATTTACACATACCCTGCCAACCTGAGAAATCACCATTAAAATATCATCACCATCAACTACTCCATCATTGTTCAAGTCATATCTTGCATCGTATGTAGGTCCTACGCCACCATTAGCGGAAGCACCAAACATTACCCTAATAATATTTACATCCGCCTCGGTTACCCTGCCATCACCGTCAAAGTCATAACAGCCACCCAAATAGTTTGGATTATATTGTAAATTAGTCTGTTCACCCTGAACATTGCCTTGGTTAAGGATATCTGCCGGCGGCTCGGGCGGTGAAATTACATCCGGCGGAGGCGGCGGGGGCGGATTATCTTGAAAAAATGAAGTCTGGGATTTGAGCTTATTGAAATCAACCGTATTTAGGAAGAAAATCAAAACTCCGAAAGCCAGAATAACGCCGATTAAAATTTTGACAAAGCTTGGAGAAGTCGGAAATTTACTGCCAGCAAACAGCTTATCTACCTGCAACGCTTTTGTGTCAAGTATTCGAGATAACTTCTTTTTATCTTGGGATGAGCTCAGATTCGCTGATTTGGCCATTTATCGCTCTAATTTAACAGTAGATGATTGATCCAAACGCTGTCAAGTCCTTAAGCTTCCGCTCAAACAACCAAATTAATCAATTTATCAGGCACAAATATTACTCGCTTGACCCGTTTATTTTGCAGATATTTTGTCACTTTATTAGACTTAAGTGCTAACTTTTCGGCTTCCTCACGGTCAATTCCACGGTCAACTTCGATTTTATCCCGTACCCTTCCGTTAACTTCAACCACTAGCACTATTTTCTTAGACTCTGCTAATTTGGGATCGAATTTGGGCCAAGGCTGTTGGTGAATAGACCATAGCGCTGATTTTTGCTGATTTGCATCAGCTGATATCCGCTGATTTTTATCTGCGTTAATCGGCGCGCGTAAACGCTGCCACAGCTCCTCTGTCATATGCGGCGCAAATGGAGCCAATAAGAGAAGAAGGGTTTCCACTTCTTCTCTAGTGACGAGTTCGTAGTTTGTAGTTTGTAGATTTTTTTTATTCCGACTACCAACTGCTGACTCAGAACCACCCACTGCGCGCTCTTCGAGCGCGTTCAGCCATTCCATTAACGCCGCGATGGCCGTGTTGTAGTCCAAACTCTCAATATCCTCGGTTACACGCTTAATCGTTTTGTGCATCATATACTCGGCTTCGCCCCTCAATTTTAAATTTTCAATTTTCTTTTCCGAAGGAAAACTTCGCAATTTTAAATTTTTCTGAACGAGTCTCCAGATTCGCTTCAAAAACCGGCTCATTCCTTCAATTCCAGAATCGCGAAAGTCGCCACCTTGAGTAAATCGGCCACAAAACATCAAATAGCAGCGCAAAGTATCGGCGCCGTATTTTTCAATATAAGCATCGGGGGTCACAATATTACCGCGCGATTTGCTCATCTTGACGCCCTTTGAAATCAAAAGCCCGTGAGCCCGAAACTTTGTAAATGGCTCTTCCCAGCCAGAAACAGGCATCTTGGCTGATCCGCCTAATTGCCCTTTAGGGCTTTTGGCGGAAAAATCAAAATATCCTAAATCGTAGAAAACTTTCCATAGAAACCGGCTGTAAAGAAGATGAAGTACCGAGTGTTCGGCACCGCCAATGTACATATCAACCGGCAACCACTTCCAGGTAATCTCGGGATTCCAAGGAAAATTTTCCATTTTCCATTTTCCATTTTCCATTCCTATACTTGGATATCTCAAGAAGTACCAAGCCGAGTCCAAAAAAGTGTCGGAAACATCGGTTTCCCGACGCGCCTCGCCTCCACACTCAGGACACTTGACTTTGACAAAATTTGGATCTTGTGCCAACGGCGAAACCCCAGTCCCTGTCGGCTTGAAATTTTTGATGTAGGGAAGTTCAACTGGTAAATCCTTTTCTGGCACTGGATACCAACCCGCCATCTCAATTTTAAATTTTAAATTTAAAATTTTAAATTTCTTGGCTTCTTTTGTGCTAAACCAAGATTTACCTCGATCTCCACATTTTTGACAGTAAATGATGGGTATCGGTGACCCCCAATAACGCTGGCGCGAAATAATCCAGTCCCTCAGATGCCAAGTGACAGAAGTTGTCCCTATATGTTTACTTTTGATATGTTGAGTTATTCTTTGGATACTAGTGTTTGAGCTTAATCCGTTAAATTTATCAGAGTTGACCAGGATCCCTTCGCCGCTAAAAGCTTCTTTAGAAATGTCGCCGCCCGAGACTACCTCAATAATTTCAATTCCATGTTCCTTGGCAAACTCGAAGTCTCGCTGATCGTGTGCAGGTACACCCATAATTGCACCAGTACCATAGCTCGGTAAAACATAATCGGCAATATATATTGAAACTTTTTCCCCAGACAACGGATTTACACCGTGAAAATTAGTCTTGATACCGGTCTTGGATTTTATTCGTCTTTCCTCAAACGACTTATTCTTACTATAGTCCACATACTCTCTGATTCTCTGTCGCAATAATCCTTTTGACTTATCAATAATCAGTGGCAGACTCGGGTGTTCGGGTGCTAATGCCAAAAAAGTTGCCCCATAGATAGTATCCGGTCTGGTTGTGAATACTTCAATGAAACTATCTCTTTCTATATCACTACTAAACTTTAGTAATACACCATCCGACCGACCCAACCAATTACGCTGGGCAATCTTAACTTTTTCGCTCCAATCGATCTTATTAAGACCATCAAGAAGCCGCTGGGCATAAGCAGTGGTTTTAAAAAACCACTGGGAGAGTTCTCTTTTTTCAACTGGACTCTGACATCTTTCGCAAACTTGCCTATCGCCAGGCAGAACTCTTGTTCCCACTTTTGACTTTTGACTTTTGACTTTTGACTTATTTATTACCTGTTCATCGGCCAAAACCGTTTTACAAGAAGGACACCAATTGACGCTGGCCTTGGCCCTATACGCCAAGCCGTTCTTGAAAAGTTGAATAAAAATCCATTGAGTCCATTTGTAATAGTTTGAATCATATGTTTCTAGTCTGTGTGACCAATCAAAGGCATTGCCTATTGCATGAAGCTGCCTGTAAAAATTGGCCTCTGTCCGCCTGATAACATTTTTAGGATGCTGGCCGATCTTTAATGCAAAATTTTCGCTATGAATTCCAAAGCCGTCAAGGCCAATTGGCTCGAAAACATCATAGCCTTGCATCCGTTTAAAACGGCCGTAGATATCCGATCCGCAGAAGGCATACATATTTCCTACGTGCAAGCCTTCGGCTGAAGGATAAGGAAACATCATCAAATTATAAAAGGGCTGTTTGACCACTAGCAAATCTGGCTCGTAAACAGCAGATTCTTGCCAGGCTTTCTGCCAATAAGGCTCGATTTGGCCTGGATTATAGTCGTGATTATCGCACAGAATTTTCGATTTCATCGTCTAACCTCATCCCACCTCTAGCTTAGTATGGCAAATTAGGCCATTCATTGCAAAAATGACTAACAAAGTGCCTTAATCTTAGAGCCTATAATGACAATTTTATGCGAACTGTAGAATATTGGAAAATTTAGTTTGTCCCATAAATAATTTTTCCGCAATTTGACTAACCAAAATGACAATCTATTCAAATTGCCAAATTATTAGACAATTATAGGAAAAAGATTGTTGAGAAGCTTATCTGATTAACCTGATTATTGATGACTTTTTTGTTAGCAGTAAAATACAACTAAATGCCATTATAAAACTGTCGATATCTTCTGATATTTTTTGATAAATTCTTTTCCATAAACCGATAATTAAAAATTGGGAATTGGAAATTCCGACTGAAAGTCGGCTGTGGACCAGAGCGGACTCGAACCGCTTACCTCTGCAATGCGAATGCAGTGTTCTACCTGCTGAACTACTGGCCCTGATGTGGACCGTACCGGATTCGAACCGGTGACCTTTTGCATGCCATGCAAACGCTCTACCAACTGAGCTAACGGCCCGTTCTTCATGTATATTCTATTGTGACGTCGCATCAAACGCGACTGGCAAGTTTGACTTTCCGCTCTAGACCAATTGCCGTCTCTTGGCGTGCCTCGCTCGCCTCGCTGCGAAGCGGGCCTTTGGCGGGAGCTACGGGCCCCGAATGTGAACTTTGGCAAATTCAGCAAGCCTGATGAACTTGCCTTAGTTTACCAATATACCTGCATTAAAATCCAATAATTACCTTGTTCTAACAGTCTAAAGTTATTAGAATAAACTCTTAGCGCCTAAAATTCTTTACTGCCAGATTACTGACGATTGTTTTTACTTGTTTTAGCGCTGACCTATTTATAAATAATTTATTTTAAAAATTTTAAAATATTGTCTATTACTCAAAGATATCAGATGGCTATTTTTTATGACAACATCAATATATAAATTAGTAATCTTTAATAAAAATAAATATATCATTTTCTCTATAATTATAAAATCCTTGGCAAATTTTTCTAACACTATTGTTAATCAAAACAAATAGGTGTCTTAATTAATTTAATTAATCAATACAGTTGTTTCTCAAGTTATTTTAAAAATCTGCCAACATTTTCTCAAATTTTATCAATTATTTCAAAATTAGATTTATCTTTTTAAATAAGCCATATTTGTTTTTATTTACTTAAAAAGTTTACTTAGCAAATCAATATCAATTATACCTTCCAATACTATCAAAAATGCTCTTCAAAAAAAACCTTTCGTTTTAAGAAAATTAACAACCTCCATCTAAAATTCAAACGATAAAAATTTAACTGCTTCTTGAGAATGAATTGAAAAAAACAATTTTTAATGCCCAGTCTCAATCAATTTCTAAAATTAAAGTGTTATACGAGTTTAATTTCTTAATTGAACTCATAGTAAATATATATAAAAACCCATAACTATTCTTGCTGAATTATCACTTGGCAATCAATAACATTTTGTTTATTTGACTTACCAATTCTGTTAAGTTTTCCTTCTTAAGAGCAGAAATAGCAAAAGTTTTTTTCTTTTTTGCCCTAAAGAAACCGACATATTTATCGACTGTATGTAGGTCTATTAGATCTATTTTATTAAGAACAATTAACTCTTTCTTTTTGGCAAGTTCTTTGGAATATGCTTTAAGTTCGTTCCTAATAACTTGATAATCCTGCCATTTGTCAGATTTACCTGAAATATCAATCAAGTGGAGTAAAATCTTTGTCCTTTCAATGTGCCTCAGAAAAAGATCGCCAAGGCCACGACCCCGGCTGGCACCTTCAATCAAACCGGGGATGTCGGCAATTACTAGTGAGAGACTAGTGGCTAGAGAGCTAGCGTCTAGATTATTACTAGACCCTAGACCCTGAACGCTAAACTCTGTGAGTACTCCCAAATTCGGCTCTAAAGTTGTAAAAGGATAAGGTGCAATCTTAGGACGGGCGGCAGTTAAAACTGAAAGTAGTGTCGATTTGCCACTGTTTGGAAGACCAATCAAACCCACATCAGCAATTAATTTAAGTTCAAGTGTCAAATGACAAACTTCACCGACCTGCCCCTGCTCTCCAATTTTTGGTCTCCTGCCAAACTGATCGCGAAGATGAGCGTTACCTCGACCACCATCACCACCACGAGCAATTAGAACTTTTTGATCTTGCTCTATCAGGTCAAAAAGAAGAGTATCACGGGTATCAAAAGTATCACGGGTATCACGAGCTTTAGAACTTTCTGAACCCTTGGTACTTGTGGTACCCATGGAGCCCGTGGTACCCCTAACTAAAGTTCCCACCGGTACCCTGATCACTAAATCACGACCGTCTGCCCCCCTGCGGCGGCGAGAAAGGCCGTTTGTACCGTTTTTGGCCTGATAATCCTTAACATAACGGAAGCTTTCAAGCGTATTAAGATCTCTTGTAGCCAAAAGATAAACATCGCCTCCGCGTCCGCCGTCACCGCCATTGGCCTTGCCGTAGCGCTTGCCCTTAATTCTGAAAAAAGAACCGTTACCTACTCCGCCGTCCCCGGCGCGAGCAGTAATTCGTGCGTAATCAATCATGGAACAAATTATAAGACCTATAAGACAAATAGGTCGTATAGGCTTCTACTTCCCTAAAATACCAAGCGGATTTAGAGCAGTGCCGTCTTTGGAAATTCCGAAGTCCACATGGACGCCAGTTGAACGGCCGGTTGAACCCATCGCACCGACTACTTCACCTTTGACTACTTTTTGGCCGACAGATACATAAATTGCCGAAAGATGAGCATAGCGGGTTCGATAACCGTTGCCATGATCAACTTCCACCCGATTACCATAGCCGAAGTTATCCGGCCAACCAGCTACCACCACCGTACCCGAATCCGAAGCAAAAATCGGGCCGCCACCAAGGTTGGAGATATCGATGCCCGGATGATACCAAGAAAAGTACTGGGCAAGATCACCCGATGCCGGCCAGATAAATTGGGCAGTCCCAAGATCGGAAACCGGAATATTCTCGCGCGCCAAGTATTGAGTCGGCGCCGGCTTGGGCTTTTCAGGCGGCGCACCGTCCGGAACTATCAGGGTCTGACCTGTTAAAAGTTGGAAGTCATCACCGACATCGTTAAACGGAAAATCAATAATTGCTTGGGAGCTGGCGCGGTACTTTTTGGCCAAAGAATAAATAGTGTCTCCCCCTTCAACTTCGTGGGCAACACCGGAAACCGGCAAAATCTCCAGTTTTTGGCCCTCCTTAATCTGGCTTGTTGCCGAAAGATCATTAGCCCAAAGAATTGTTTCCTCGGAAACCCCGAAATCTTTGGCAATTGAAGACACAGTCTCTCCGCTTTTAACTTCATACTCAACAGTTTTATCTCTGGGTTTATCGGAAATGACTGTCACAGGTGTAATTGATGAAGAAATAACACCAACCGATGTAACATCTTCGGTTGCCCCGGCAACCAAAGGATTAGCCGGCACACCCGGATAAGAACCGGAGATAACCGAGGTTGAAGAAAACACGCCACCTGAAATTAAAACAGTAATTGCCAAACCAAGAATCGAAAGATGAATAAAAAGCGAAGTATTGGCGCCCCGCCTCACCAAAAGCGTATCGACAACAATGTTTTTTATTTTCTCAAAATTTAAACCGGTTTTTTGAATTCGCGAGGTTAAATAAGAGACGAAGGCCACCAGAAATGCAACAAATTCCTTATGTATCGGGTCGTGATCCACGTTTTTTAAAAAGTATCAAAAGTACGAAAGGTACCAAAGGTACGAAAAGTCATTATATAATACCTCTCGTACTTATCGTACTTTTCATACATCTCGTACCTCTCTACTTTATATCTTTACTCAATGATTCAAGAAACTCTTTTAGCCCGCGTCTGACGCGGCGCAAGGAATTACTTGATATCTTTTGATAAAGATTCAAGGAATTCCTTATTACTGCCCGTTTTGGATAGTCTGTCAATCAAAACTTCGGTGCGCTCGTCGGGATTTAGGACCGAAAGCATCCGGCGCATGGTCACGATTCTTGGATATTCTTCGGCGGTAAATAAAAGCTCTTCCTGTCTGGTTGAAGACCGCTCAACATCAATAGAAGGGTATATTCGGCGCTCGGCAAGCTTTCTGTCCAAATGAAGCTCCATATTACCGGTGCCTTTGAATTCTTCATAGATAAGATCATCCATACGGCTGCCGGTGTCGATAAGAGCCGTACCGATAATGGTCAAAGATCCACCCTCTTCAGAGTTTCTGGCAGCCCCAAAAAATCGCTTTGGCGGATAAAGAGCAGCCGGATCAAAACCACCGGTTAAAGTTCGGCCTGAAGGCGGCACCGAAAGATTGTAGGCACGCGCCAGTCTGGTAATTGAGTCCAAAAGAATGACTACGTCGGCGCCTGTTTCAACCAGTCTTTTGGCCCTCTCAAGGGCAATTTCGGCAACTCTGGTTTGTTCCTCGGCCGGCTCGTCAAAATTGGAGGCAATCACCTCACCTTTGACCGATCTTGAAATATCGGTTACCTCCTCCGGCCGCTCGCCGATTAAAGCCGCCATTAAGTGAACCTTGGGAAAATTCTCCGAAATGCCGCGGGCAATATCTTTTAAAATCGTCGTTTTGCCGGCCTTTGGCGGTGAAACAATCATGCCGCGCTGGCCCATGCCGATTGGTGAAATCAGATCAATGACCCGGGCGGAAAGTTGGACTTTAGTAGTTTCCAGTTTTAATTTTTTATTGGGATAAATCGGCGTTAAATCTTCAAATTTGGTCCTTCTGCTCTGCTTTTCGGCATCAACGCCGTTGACGCTAACAACCTTTAAAAGACCAAAGTAGCGTTCGTTTTCCTTGGGCGGCCGGCCTAAACCTTCGACATCATCGCCCGGACGAAGCATAAATTTGCGGATTTGGGAAGCCGAAATATAAATGTCGCCATCCGATGGTCTGAATTTTGGCCGCAAAAAGCCGTGGCCGTCACCAGTGATATCAAGAAATCCTTGAACTTTTTGAGTCGGCTGATCCCGCTCATATAGTTCTTCTGGTTCACCGTTTATAATCCGTCTGCCGGCGCTAGGCGGATATTCTGTGGCGCTTGGGGTTCTTAAATCGATGACACTACTAACCGTAGGACCTGGCTCTTTAACGACTGGGCTATTAGTATTTTCGCTATCTGGCCGTGACAGCGCCTGATCACTTTGTGATCCGACAGCTTGATTTTTGACTCTCACGGAAACTTTAGCAGTAGGCATAAATTAGTTATTAGTTATTAGTCGGTAGTTGGTAGATACAAATTAGTCAATCTCAGCAAACACTCAATCTCAATATAAATTAAGTTAGTTATTCGGGAACATGACTTTTATTGGGAATCCAATTGAAGTACCAGACAAATTGTATATGGTGAAAATTACTTTGTCAAATTTTATAGAACTTTATTCTCGGGGTCCCCAAGTGCAAACTTGGGGTGATCAAAATAGGGACCGCATGCCTGCCCTACATACGGTCCCAAACATGTGCCCTGAACCGGTTTTTGGTAACAGGGCTGTTTTAGACCTGTGTATTCTTCCCATGTCTTGATTCAACCAAACCTTTAGCAATACCCGCTAAATTCTCTTCTTTTTTACCAGTTACAACCCTACCTCGACCGTATCTTGACAAAGCTAAACCAATGGGTGCAGCACTAAACATTGTTGCCAAACCTAAAACACCAGCACCGGTTTCCGGTTGCTTTGCAGGCACAGCGGCCGTAGTCACTGGACTAGTCACATTGACAGTCTGGGTCTGGGTCTGATTGTTCTCGATATCGATATCTATATCGTTGCCGCCACAAGTTGTACATGGTGTCGGACTTGGACTTGGTGAGACACTTGGACTTGGCGACGGACTCGGTGTCGGACTTGGACTCGATTGCGGTTGACCGACCACATTAGCTTTAAAACTAATTTGGATAACATACTGATTACAACCTTGCTGATTTCCAAGTACTAAACCGTTGTCTACAATACCATCCGGCATTTGAGTTCCGTTATACTCTAAATTACCATCACCATTTACATCCCAAGTCATAGCAGTTGAACCAGCAACATATTGCAGTTGACCACTGCCATTAATATGTAGAGCCACATTATCAGACACACTATTGGCGTTATCGGCAGAAGCAGTTGCTGTACTTGTGCCATCTGTAAAACTACCGCCAGGTAGTGTTACTTTAATCTTGACATTATTAGCAGTTGAGGGAACGTTGGTATTATGAATCTCAGCATAAAACTTAACCTGCTCCCCATGATTTAAAGTAACGCTATGAGCCCAGCCAACTGGATTCGTGTTGTTAACACCAAGGTATAACAACGTTAAGTTAGGATTACCAGCCAATGCATTCCTAAGGCTTAAAAATAAACCTCCAAACACCAAGCTAATTACGACTAAAAACATTAAGCCAGCTTTCCAACCAGTCTTGAGTAATTTAATTTGAGCATCCATACTACTCTTTCACCCCCTTTCAATTTATATTTAAATTTCTTTGTGCTTGTCGCATCTTGTGAATTGCCAAACCGCCGGCTGAAAGAGTTGATCCTAAAGCCACAAAAGGAACCAAAAGCGACATCAAAATCCGGATCAATATTGA
Organism: Candidatus Curtissbacteria bacterium RIFCSPLOWO2_02_41_11; assembly: GCA_001775055.1. Lineage (GTDB taxonomy): Bacteria > Patescibacteriota > Microgenomatia > Curtissbacterales > GWA2-41-24 > GWA2-41-24. Next base: position 56,119 of record MFBU01000005.1, on the reverse strand, counting down.
ATCAAGCCAAGACTGGGCTTGAACTTGAATTTGGCTTTGTGCCTGAATCTGATCTTGGTCTGGTAAATCGCTTTGCGTATTGACTTGTGCCGAGCTATCGTTAACTATCACCGGCTGATCATTAGCTGTGGTATCAGAGACTGGTTCTGCCTCAATAGGCGGCATCGCATCCGAAGCGACGATCACCAATCTTTCAGACTCACCGAATTTCGGTAAATCTTCTTCACAGGTGTAGATAATTGTCTGATGAGCATCCGGATTCATTACCGTTCTGGGATCAAGATTATGACCAACTAAAGTAACTGTTTGAGTTTTTTGGGTTCCGTCGGCCATCGTCACTACTAATTGATCGCCAACTTGAACATCCTCAAGGGCGACAGCTGTCTTAACTTCGCCAATAGGGTTAACACCAGTATCAATTCTGCGATGAATTGTGACGATGTCCTGATTGTCAGCGGCTTCAATTCCGCCACCAATTAACTGACCAAAGTTGGCGTTCAATGGAACGTTGTAGGTAGGAACATTGTAGTTCCACTCGCCTGCCGAAAGTACATTAGCCTCGCCAAACGGCGCTTCCTCAACCTGGCCGCCGGTAATAACCTGATCGCCCCTGACAATTTGGATATTACCTACGCGGTCGGCAACGGCAAAGCTGGCCAATCCCTCTTGTCTTGAAAAATCATCAAAACGATCTCCAAGAGCAAAACCGGTTGGTGCCGGAGGTGCCGGTGGCGGAGGCGGCGGTATAACTTCAGCCGGTGGCGGAGGCGGTGCTGCCGGTGGAGTTACGGGCGGTGTCGGTGGAATCGGGCTTGGTAACGGACTTGGGCTCGGACTTGGCGAAGGCGAAACGGTTGGTGTCCTGGTAGGTGTACGAGATGGGGTGACAGTTACTGTGCCGGTTGGTGTCGGACTAGCTGTCACAGTTTCAGTTGGTGTCGGACTAAGTGTTGCTGTCGCTGTCGGTGTGTTTGTCGGTGTTTCGGTCGGAGTAGCTGTTGGTGTTTGAGTTGGCGTTGGTGTTGGCGTCCGAGTAGCCGTCGGTGTGTTTGTCGGTGTACGAGTCGGTGTTTCAGTAACCACTGGCGTAGGCGTGTGTGGCACCTTAGTTGGTGTTGGAAATTCAGTGCTGGTTGCAACCGGCGTTGGAGTATGTGGCACCCTTGTGGGTGTGGGAAATTCGGTACTTGTAGGTACAGGTGTCGGGGTATGAGGTACTCTTGTTGGTGTTGGGAAGTCATTATTTACCGACTCTGGTACGACAGTACCGTCAGTCGGAATAGGTGTTCCCTCATCAGTTGGGATCGGCGTACCGTCATTTGAATCTGCCGATTTAGGAAATACCGGTATAAAACCGCCGCTTCTTAAAACTAAAATTTGGCCGTTATCTAAATTGGTAACTGTAAATCCATTGGCTAGTTGATTTGCTCTGACTGCAACTTCCTCGCCTTTATCTAAACCTAATTGATTAATTGAAGCGGCAGGTGTCACTGAAACTTTAACTTCCTGTCCACCGCCGCTAAGGCCGGTAATTACGGCCGTATTATCACCATCTTGCGCGTTATCAATATTGGTAACTACAAAATCAACATTGGGAATAGAACTTGCCTCTTGAGTAGCTGCTTGAGCCTCACCGGCACTGCCTGGCAGGCTCGTTGACTGGCTTTCCTCGTCCAAAAGATCGGCGATTGAAACACTAATCGGCAAATTGGCATCCCTAAAAGCTTGAGTTGTCCCAGGTCCAACCTCAAAAGTAATTTCTTGCCCATTTGGCACCAAATTGAAATCAGTTGCCTGCTTGGCCGGATTCTGATCACTAGCCAAAGCTCCCAAAAACCGCCAATCGGTGGCACCGGTTGGATCAGCTTCTCTTAAGTCAATCCCAGTTTTTTCCTCAATCTCACGAGTGACCGCCCAGTCAACCGTATCAAAACCTTCTGGTCGGTTGGAACCGTCTATCTCAACCTTAAGCGTTTCGCCCAAAATTTCGTGGATTTGCTCATCGCTCAACTGGGAAGTGGACTCTGCCGGAACAACACCGCCAGTACCGGTATTGGGCAATTCCTGCGGTTGCGGGGCAATTTGACCACCAACACCCGGAACCTCTGGCGTCTCTGGAGCCTGTGGCGTCGCTGGTGTCGGAGCCTGTGGAGCCTGTTGCTGGGGTTGATCTTGCTCAAGTCTATCCTCAATTTCCCCCAGTCTATTTTCGATCTTATCTAATCTGTCACCTACAACCTCATTGACAATATTATTCAAAGTTTGAGTAACTGTACCGATATTTAATTGGCTAACAGGTTGTGGTGCCGCTTCTGGACCTCTTACATCTTTGTAAATGTAGCCACCGCCAAAGCCGGCCGCCAGAGAAAGCAAAACTGCTCCAGCCAAAAGACCCTTCTTGCACCGACGATCTCGCTGACGCTCTCGCCCCTCCTCGTCAATAGGCGGTTTTCCGCCGGATTTACCTTTGCCTTTGCCTTCTGCAGGTGGCGCAACTGCAGCTGCCTCTGGCGGTTTGCGAACTCCGTTAGCATCAAAAGCCACATCAAGAGCTGCCTGATGCAAATTAATACGGGCTTCACCTAGTTTGTCCTCGTCGTTGACCTGAACACCTCTTATCAAATCTTCAGCCTCAGAGATATCTTTAAAAGACTCGACTCGTTCTATCTCTGGTATTGCGCTATCAACCGTATCGCAAACTGCTTTCACCCGAACTGCATAACTTGAAGGATCACCAAATTCCAATGATGCTTTCTTAAATTCTAAGTTTCGTTGAATAAATGGCGTGGCACCTTGTTGATCTGTATCTATTAAATGGCCTATCGCCGTAGACAACTCTTTTGCAGCTTGACTTACATCTCGACTGTCCCTAAGAGTCGCCAGCGAAGGAAGCATATTCATCTGAAGATATCTCTCAAGCGCCTCGACTCCGGCACTGCGTATGTAGCCAACTTCCAATAAAGCCTCAAGTGCCTCGGCAGATTTATCTGTTCCATTCCATAATTGATCTTTGATATCATCTTTAATTACTTGAGGGACTAAACCGTCTTCATTACCAAAAGGTGATTGGAACTCGGGATTAACCCTGAAACCGCGTTCTTCAACATTTTGACGCACTTGCTCGTCAAGAACATCAAGAAATATCGCAAATTCTTCCGACACAATCTCTTCGGCTCTGTCCCAAGCAACTACCGGGTCCCTATCGGGTTCTTGCTCGTAATCCTGGAGAAACTGTGTCAACTCTGCAGTAATAGGTGGCGCTTTCTGACCTCTTTGAAGAAAATTTTGAATGTCTATTAAAATAGATTTTGGAATCTGGGGAATGACGACTGGCTCTTGAACGGCTAAATCAGCCTCGATAGGCCCTTTAAAGCTCTTAGGAAGGTCGAATTCTTGATCACCTAATGGCCGTTGAGGAGCACTCTGTCGCCTTCTGAGAATTTCCCGAACAGTACAAACGCCCGCCACAGCACCAACTCCGATGGCACCGGCAGTGACTAATTTCCTCCCTAAACCAGATCTTTCTTTGGCAATATCGGCAGTATTAGACATAATTAAACCTACTTTACAACTATAGGTGTTTAATCAAGCGGATAATATAACATAAGATTATCCATTTGTCAAGTACTATAAGTTATTAACTTCTTTTTAAATTTTAAAAATTATTATTATATTATTAAGTTAAAAACTTACATCAGAGGAACGCCCTGAGTTTGTCGAAGGACGACCTGCTGATATAGGATTCCAATTATTTTAAAAAGGGGCAGATTTTAGGCAGTAATTAGAGTTCGGAGGGAATATACACTATAGGAAACTGGATGTCAAATTTTTGAAGGTCGATCTAAAAAATCTGTTGTCCTATTTTTGTATCCAGTCCTTGAAGCTAAAAGATGTCGCTATGAAAATCTTATTGTAATAGTCCAAAACACTTACCCTCTTGACAAATTTTACTCAGTTGTTCTAATGTAAAAAAGGAAAGCAACTTAGCTGCCCTAAGTCGCTTCCCTTACACCTCAAAAGAGCATTGCTATTCGAGTTTCAGTCTGCGGTAGTGATGCTCTTTTTTTAGTTTTAACAAACACCCAAACCTTTCTTAAAAATTAAAAAAGATTCAAGTGCTATTTAGTTCTTTGCCAAATTGGCAAAGAACATTCAGCCTGCAAATAAAAACTCTAACACTACTTTATAATTTTTGTCAAGTCCCAATACTATCCGATAGTAAAATAGCGAGCTTAAAAATGATGACCTGTAGTTTCAAGAGGTTACATAATCATTAAGATTAGACTACTACAATAGTAAAATCGAATAAATTTTGACTAATGACTAACAACTAAAGTCTAACGCTCTAGTCCTTAGTCGTTTAGCGTTAGTCGACTTTGAAATCAAGGCTAGATGATACGGTAGTACATATATAAGGTAGTTAAACTACCTTGCGCCGCACTTCGTGCGGGCTAAAAGGAAGTAAACTGGATAAGATAGGATTCGCTCATTCGTTTAAATTCGCCCACCTATTCGCGTTCATTAGCGTTATTTGCCCTTCGGGCAAAAATCATCTTTCCCGCGACTGTCTGCAATACCCTCAAAACTTCGACATCAACGGTTTTACCTTTTAAGTTCGCCGCGTCTTCAACTACAACCATTGTCCCGTCCGCAAGATAACCCACACCTTGATTTTTCTCTTTACCAACCGCATTTATTTGAATCCTAAGCTGCTCGCTTGGCAAAACGGCCGTTTTAACGGCGTTGGCAAGCTCGTTGAGGTTAAGAACGGCTACTTTTTTAACTTTGGCCACGCGATTTAGGTTAAAATCAACGGTAATTATTTTTGCCCGGATGCTGCTGGCCAGTTTGACCAATTTATCGTCAACAGTTTGGTTGTCAGGCTCAAAAGACAACATCTCAACCTTGATATTTTTATCCAACTGCAAGCTGGAAAGCGACTCCAGTCCTCTTCTGCCTTTAACTCTTTTAAGTTCGCTAGGGTTATCGGCCAGTCGATGAAGTTCCGAAACTACCGAAGGAATAATCAAAAATGTGCCGTAAATAAAACCGGTTTTGACTATGTCCACCAGCCTGCCGTCAATCAAGGCTGAAGTATCAACAACCATTGCATTGGCATATTTGGTTATTTTCGAACCCTTCCTGACTTTTTTCCTGGCAGTCTGTAAGTAACTGGCAATTTGGTGTGAAAGAGCAGTAATTCCGGCCCGGCCGGCAAGCTCCAAAATGTCCGGCAAAATAAAACCCAAAATGGCAAAAGCCAAAACGGCAACGATCAGGAAATAATCTCCGGTTGCGGCAAAAATAACCGGCGGCGTGCCGCTTCTGGCAACCAAAGCACCGATAAATCCAAAAACAACAGTTAGCGCCGGCCGCAGCAGGAACTTTAGTTTCATTATTTTAGGGTCTAGCGTACAGAGGCTAGAGTCTAGACACTAACCTCTAGTCACTAGACTCTACCCTCCGTGTACCGCATAGGAAATTGCTTCTTCCAAAGTCTTAAATTTCACAGGCGTCACAAAATCGCCAAATCCGAGCCTTTTGGCCTCCTTCACTCTGTTTTCGCTATTTGCCACTTGTCGCAGCTCACCTAAAAGACCAACCTCTCCAAAAGCACAAATTCCCTCACGAATAGGTTTATCAACAGTCGCCGAAACAATCGAAAGAGCTGCCGCAAGATCTGCTGCCGGCTCGCTAATTTTAAGACCGCCGGCCACATTAAGATAAATATCAAGGTTGGCAAGTTTAAGATTTGCCGAGCGCGAAAGTGCAGCCATTACAACCTGCATTCTGTTAAAATCAAGCCCGGTTACGCGTCTTGTGGGCACCGGGAAGATTGTTGCCGTGCACAAAGCCTGAACTTCGACCAAAAGAGGTCGCCCGCCGGCCAGAGTTGAAGTAACCACGCTGCCTGCCCGCTTGCTAATTCTTTGGGAAAGGAAAATCTCTGACGGATTTGCCACTTCTTTCATACCGGAATCCGCCATTTCAAAAACCCCGACTTCAAAGGTCGAACCAAACCTGTTTTTAACCGCCCGCAGCAGCCTAAAAGCATGCGTACCGTCGCCTTCCAAATTCAAAACTGCATCAACCAAATGTTCCAAAACCTTAGGCCCGGCTACTACGCCTTCTTTAGTGACATGGCCGACAATAAAAATGGGGGTGCCACTACTTTTGGCATATCTTTGCAAAATCTGGCCGCATTCACGCACCTGCCCGATGCTGCCTGCCGAGGTCGAGAGTTTTTCTGTCGTTAGTGTTTGGATCGAATCGCAAATTAAAAGTACAGGCCTAAGTTTTTCAGAAGCCGCCAAGATTGCGCCAACATCAGTCTGCGGCAAAATATAAAGGTTATCTGTAACCTTGCTAATACGATCAGCACGGATTTTGACCTGTTGGGCTGATTCCTCGCCGGTAACGTAAAGAACTACATTTGACATTTGACCATTGACAATTGACATTTTGCGAG
>MFBU01000005.1:0-49643 GCA_001775055.1 Candidatus Curtissbacteria bacterium RIFCSPLOWO2_02_41_11 | reverse complement strand
GGCGGGAAGAAAACGACTGACAGGACCCCGAGCAATAACCATTGCTGTCTGCAGCAACAATGTACTCTTGCCAATACCCGGATCGCCAGCAATTAAAACAATTGAACCGGGAACAATACCGCCACCCAAAACCCGATCAAACTCCAAAAAACCAGTCGCAATTCTGGGAAACTTCTGGCTTTTAACTTCGGCAAGCCTAACAAGCTCCACTTCTGCCTGCTGAATCCGACTTTCCGACTTCTGCTCCTGGGCGATCTGCTCAACGAGCGAGTTCCACTCGCCACAATTTGGACACTTGCCCAAAAATGAGGCAGATCGATACCCACACTGTTGGCAAACAAACTCAGAGTGAATCTTCATCAATCAATCAACTTCAAGAAGTGAGAGGTGAGAAATGCGACGCTAGATTATCGAAGTGGGATAATTCGATTTCTTAAAATTCTCACATCAATTTCCAGCCTCTCACTTCCAACTTCCCACTTCTAATGCTGCTACCTATACAAAATCGGTTTTTCTCGAACCAGTGGCGAAAGCGAAATTCGCCGGGCTTTTGAATCGATTGACTCAATCGTACAGGTAATTTTCTGCCCGATTTGATAATTCTCGTTTGGAGAAATTTTGGAGATAGGCACAAAACCCTCAACCCCGTTTTTCAAAGTCATAAAAACTCCATAAGGGGTAACTCTGGCTACACTGCCGGTAACCTCTTCGTCTTTGGAAAAGGCCGCCGATGCTTCCAAAAAGGGATCGTGAGCCAGCTGTTTGATCGACAGATTTAACCTGCCGGTTGCCTCTTCCTTAGCAATTACCATTACCTCGACGCGATCCCCTACTTTAAAAAGCCTGGAAGGATCTTCAACTTTCTCCCAGGAAATCTCCGATATATGCACTAAGCCCTCGAGCTTAGAAGATTTAGAAGGTTGGGAGGGTTGAGAAGACTTAGAAGGTTTCAATTTTTCACCTTCCGAACCATCCTTACCTTCTTGACCTTCTTTACCGTTTACGTTAACTTCCACAAAAATTCCAAATGGTAAAATCGCGCTAACCACTCCGGCAAGCTTCTGGCCTATCTTGACCTTCGCTAAAAGCTTGCCAATAGCCTTAAGATCTTTAGTGTCAGGCTGCTTTTGGGAAAAAATAAGTCTATTGCCTTGCCTGTCAACTTCAATAACCCGAGCAGTCAGGCTCTTACCGATTAAATCGGCAAGATTCGAAGGGATTTTAGTAAGCAGCGAAGCCGGCAAAAACCCGCGCAGTCCCGTATAATCACAGATTACACCGCCTCGATTGACCTCAAGAGCAACTACTCCAATCTCCTCATCGCTATTCTTTTTATCCTCAAGATCCTGCCAACGGACATCCTGCGAAAGCTTGCGCATTGAAAGCACCACTTGACCGGCGTCATTTTCCGGGTAGATAACCGTCACATCAATCGTGTCTCCCACAGAAAGCCCGGAAATGATATCTCGGATAGAAGACATTTCCCTGCTGGCAACAATTCCTTCGCTTTTGGCGCCGATATCAACTAAGATCTCCGAATGGGAAATCGAAACGATTTTACCGCTTACTTCCTGTCCACGCCGAATTGAAGGAATTTGGTACCCGCTTGAGGCGAGTAACTCCTCCATTGAGGTAGGTTTACCCTGAGTTTTACCGAAGGGTTTAGCGCGAGAAGATCCCGTTGGTTTTGAGGATTTTGATTTTAACAATCATACTCACTTCCTTGATCTTTTAATTTCAATTACAAATTTCCAAACTCCAAACTCCAATTTTTGGAATTTGGGTTTTGGTCATTGGACATTGATAACTGGCAGTATACCAGTTTTTTGCGGATAAAAAAAGCGCTAAAATTTACGAAATCGGCGGCCGATCAGGCGCTGGTGGGAATTGAGGGTGGTGTGCTTATATCAATTGGCTCGGAAACAACACTTAATGCTTGATCTAAGATTCTGTTTTTTGCTTCTCTGATTTTCTGCATTTCCACTCGATCTTGAAGTACAGCATTTTTAGATTCTTCGAAGGCTTTTGACCAACTAGTTAACTCATTTTCATCCCTAAAGGGATGCACCCAATTGTGCACCTCATCTTCAGTCACGCTTGCTGCTTGCTGTAAATCAATAGCATTTTGGCTCCCTTGCAATAATCTTTTGGATAGTTCTCCCGAAATATAAACCGGACCACTGAGTGAATCTACACCATAAACAAATATAGATTCGCCTGGTTGCCGACTTGTGCGTGCAAAGAAAAGGGTCGATCTCCCATCATCAAAGTGGACTTCCGCTGCGACTTTTCCACCTAGTTGGGCATTTACTCCCCTTACTTGATTAACCAAAGCCTCAATTTTCTGCTGTGCTTCGGTTTTTTCAGGAGTAACTGCTTCCGCAGCGCCAACTGTTGCGGCCACTGGAGTAATTCCTGCTTCTGGATCTCCTGGCATAATTTCCCTCTATTCTTATTCAACAATCTTCCCAACCCCAAAGTCAAATCCAATCTTTAAAAATCAAGACCAAACTCAACATTACCAATTGAGAGACAAAATTTTGCGATCGTTTAAAAATGTTCCCAGCAATAAACTAATAAAAACCCTACCACCAGTAAGCTAATTTCTTGTATTACAGTTTTAATTGAATAAAAAACCGCAAACGCTAAACAGCACTCGTTAATTCCGCTTGACTATTCCTCATTTGGTCGTAATGTATAAGAGTGAATAGTAGTTTTCCATCAAGTCCATAAATGGGAATAAAAAAACCATTGTCAACAATATTTTGCTTTGCTTTATCCAGAGTTTCTGTAGCATTTTCATTAACAATTACTCCCGTTATCTCCGTAGAGGGTAATCCAACTGGTATAAGAATATGGTGACTCCTCATCTGTCCGCTATACTCCATACCCCTCAAAAACACATCATTTCTTTGTCTATTAAATATTAAAGATATTCCAGTGTCTTCGGAACTTTTCGCATCATGAGAAGTAAATGATTCTCTCGGTCTTGCGCCATATTGTGCCGCAATGCTAGCACCATAAATTGCCCCAAAAGGATTCTCTTTGTATCTATTTCTAAGTTCCTGTATTGATAATCTCGTTTCTGCTTTTTCATCATCGTAAGTAAATGAACCATCAACATCGGTTTGAAGTACTTGAGAATAATCAGCTCCCAAAGGAGTAGCATCATTAATTGAAACAAAACCTAAAAATTCACCTGACCTATCTCCGCTAGACAATATTGCAGTAAAATGCCCAATATCAGTTCCATGCAATAAATCCCCTGTTTTTAATACTTCACCATCCATTCCAACCAACTCTCTGTTCCGCTTATCTGCATTTTGTTTTACTCTACTATTCTTTGATTTACTTATAACCTCAGTTAATATCGCTCTGATTAAAATCAGTCTGCCTTTTTCTGAAAAATTTTTAGGTTCAATTTTATCCATTTCTCTAATTTGATCATCAGTTTTTGTCCCTCCATCACTTAAAAAACGCCGCCTACTTGCAATACTCATATTCCTCCACTGTAAATGATCTGGTAGTCCTGGAATTTCACCTTGAATTTCAGGAAATTCATCCCATGTGAATCTACCTCTCGATAAACTATCAGACAACCTGGCATATTCAAAACATAATTTAGCATCGTCTCCTCGCCCAATTATTAAGTCAAAAGTTTTAGCATAACCCATAAAATCTTTTCTAGATACAATACGTTTAAGTAAACCCTCCATTTCAAAAACACCAGACCTAACATATCTCGCAATATTTGGGTTTTCACCAAGTATTAAAAATTCTTTCAATCTTTCTGGAAATATACCCGGTAATTCACCATTAGATAAATTTTCAGTAAGGGATTTAAAAAGCTGTTGTGTACTAACTTTTTCTTCAGAAAGAGCTGACGCTAAATCTATTAATTTTGCACTATTTATATTACGAGCCATAAATCCTTTAATATAATTTGGTAGTTCTTTAAAAGGTTCATCTAACACTTTTGTAACCAACTTTAAAAAAAAATCTTCTCTACTTCCAACTAAAAATTTAAGTATTGATTCGCCTATTCCTAAACTTTCAGCTATTTTACACAGTTCCAAAGAATTTGGTATATTCGCATCAACACTTAATGCTAAGTCAATTGCAGATTCCAATAGTTCCTGTCTGCTAATATCACCAAACCACATATTCTGTCTTTTTTCGTTTTTTTCATCAATGTATGTGTAGATATCATCTTCTCTATAATCACTATTTTTCATTTTTACCACTCTTAGTATTGCGGCTTTTATCCGCACCCTTCTTTGAAGACTGTTTCTCAAATCCGATTTAATTTCAGAATCTCTTTCAGCAAGTTCTGTCTTTTTCCCAATCTCTGTAGTTTTACTAGAGCGATAACTCCGATCTCTATAGGAATAAGTAGTATGCATTTCAATTTCCCTATAGTTTTCGCTTTTCAGTCTCAAAAGTGAATACATATCTCCCTCTTCCACCAAGTGTTCAAGATCATCATCAAGTTTTATGTCGTGTTCTTCCTCAAAAGGTTTCCAGTCTTTAACACCTTGAACAATTTTTCCTAACACTTCTCTCGCTCTGCGGGCTTCTTCACTTTCAATAGAATCAGATATTTCTGGTTTAACTTTATTTCTGTTAGCTAACTGAGTTAATGCATTTTTAGGGTTTTCCTCTCTAGTAGTATGTTGAACTTGTGCAGCTACTTTTTCTACCTCAGGTTGTTTGGCAGTACTTTGATCAGAAGGTTGCGCAGTTGTTTTCTCAATAACTTCAGTACCGACTTCATTCATACTAATATTATAATAATATAAAACTCACCGATTAGGTGAGTAATTTTCTTAATGCCTAGCACCGAATATTAGGCGCACATCTGCCAACTGAAGGAGAACACCGCAACTTGGCTTCCACAAAAAAGCCCACCTTTTGGGTGAGCTATTTTAGTGCTGGCATCGAGCATTAGACCCGCATCCGCAAATTGGCGGAGAGGACCGCAGCGCGAGCACAGCAATTTTTTCAAAAAAAAATTGCTGGCATCGAGCTATCTTCGCACCCAGTTGCCCAGGCACTATTGTCGCCGCTGATACGTTTCACTATCCTGTTCGAAATGGGAAGGAGTGGTTCCATATCGCTACAGACACCAGCAAATGAAATTCTAGCAAAAATGTCATGGAAAAATCAATAAGTTATGGAAGCGGGTACCAAAACAGGTTCTCTGACAATCGGTTGCAATTCATCTTTAAGCCCGCCAATAATCCTTTTTGCAGTTGTCACGATATCTTTTAAATGCAACACCATCTCTGGATCATCCGCATAGATTTCTGCTAATCTTAGAGAAGGCTTTCCAGTCATTACCGGTCCTACTAATTCCATTAAATCCTGTTCCGCTGTCGCAAGTACATGGACTGTATCCCCTCCGAAAACTCCCTCCATGGCCTGCTTAAAAGCATCCCTGTCTTCAGCGGTGTGCAGTAATTCACAGACTCTTGGATCACGTCTAGCCAAATGAATCCTAATATCAGGGTGAAGCTTAAATACCCCTTTTATAAAGCCGATTGCTTCCGGCTCTAACTGCTGCTCATAATTATCTGGATCTTTTCTAGCAGCAATTTTGCCAAAATAGTCTAATCTTTCAACAATCATAATTTTCCTCCCAAAAAAAACACCCCGATTAATGGGAATGTTTTGGGCAGGCTTGTGAAAACTGATTATATTTAAGCGCTTTAGCTTGACTTTGTCAAGTTACAATACGCGAATTTTATCTAATGTGCTTATCAGCCTTAAAATATTCGTTTATATTCGCATGCTAAGAACTACTCACAGAAGTAATCCTCCCATGCGAATTTGAGCGAATAAGATAAACCGCCATACCTATTCGCATTGATTCGCATACATATCTAGTGTCTTCGAAACTGAATGGAATTTGGTCATTCGATCTATTAGTACGGCTAAGCTGAACGCCAGCGAAGCTGGCGAACAATTAACATGAAACTTGAAACCAGAAACTTTAGAAATTGTTTAAGGTTTCTTGTTTCTAGTTAATAGTCCACGCATTCCGCTAAGCGCTCTCGCGCTTGCGCGCGACAACAATTACTTGCTTTACACCTGCCGCCTATCAACGTCGTAGTCTACAACGGATCTTACAGATACCTAGTCTTGGGGCCTGTTTGGCGCTTAGATGCTTTCAGCGCTTCTCAGTTATTAGCGTGGCTACCCAGCACTGCCACTGATGTGACAACTGGCACACTAGAGGCTAACTCACCACGGTCCTCTCGTACTAGTGGTGACCCCCCTCAAGTATCAAACGCTTGCACCGGATAGAGGCCGAACTGGCTCACGCCGTTCTGAACCCAGCTCGCGTACCGTTTTAATGGGCGAACAGCCCAACCCTTCCCGCCTACTTCAGCGGGAGGATACGGTGAGCCGACATCGAGGTGCCAAACCTTCCCGTCGATATGGACTCTTGGGGAAGATCAGCCTGTTATCCCCGGGGTAGCTTTTATCCGTTAAGCTCACGCGCTCCCATAAGCAACGTGAGGATCACTAAGACCTGCTTTCGCATCTGCTCGTGATGTACCACTTACAGTTAAGCCGACTTATGCCTTTGCACTCTAACGCTCCGTTTCTGTAGGAGTTGAGTCGACCTTTGTACGCCTCCGTTACCTTTTAGGAGGCGACCGCCCCAGTCAAACTGCCCACCAGACACTGTCCCGTCTCCCGTATTTTATTAGGACAAACGGTAAGATTTGAAAAGCAAACCGGGAGGTGTTACATTGTCGCCAGGTACCAAACGGTACCTGGCTCCCTCCTACGCTATACAAGTCTAATCTCCAAATCAATGCCAAGCTGCAGTAAAGCTCCACGGGGTCTTTTTGTCCTGGTGCAAGTTGGCCGCATCTTCACAGCCATTGCAATTTCGCCGAGTCTATCCTCAAGACAGTCGCCGAGTCGTTCAACCTTTCGTGCGGGTCGGAACTTGCCCGACAAGGAATTTCGCTACCTTAGAACAGTTATAGTTACTGCTGCCGTTTACCCGGGCTTGCATCCGAAGCTCACTGTCCAAAGACAGATCACCTCAGACGATTAACCTACGAGCACTGGGCAGGTGTCAGCCTCTATACTTCGTCTTTCGACTTTGCAGAGACCTGTGTTTTTGTTAAACAGTCGCCTGGCGTCGTTAACTGCGCCCCAGCCGCCCGTCGGGCGGCAACAAATAACAAATAACAATTGACAATTGACTTAAGCGGAAAATTTGTAAATAAAAAATTCCAATTTTGTCAGTTGTCAGATGTCAAATGTCAACTGTAGCCGTCTGAAAGACGGCCAGGGAGGACATCTACCAAAGGTACGTCCAGTTATATTGCCGAGTTCCTTAAGGATAGTTTTCTCGCTCGCCTTGGTACTCTAATACCAGTCCACCTGTGTCGGTTTAGGTACGGTTTTGATAAAATCTAACAACGAGAAAATTTCTTGGAAATTGAAACTTTTCCTTTTGCCACCTTGCGGCAGCTAACCATCAAAGCTCGAATAATCATAAAAAGGGATTTTCCACATTTTACTTTCTTACTTTTTAGGGGCCGTATCATTTCGACCTAGGAATTTTCCATTTTCGTCTTCCCTTTGCTTTAAAACGATTTTGCCAAAGTAGCAGAATATTAACTGCTTATCCATCGACTACGCCTTCTGGCCTCGCCTTAGGACCGACTAACCCTACGTCGACGAACGTTGCGTAGGAAACCTTGGACATTCGGCGGTCCCGATTCCCACGGGACTTTCGCTACTCATACCGGCATTCTCACTTCGCATCGCTCCAGTCCGGCTTACGCCGTGACCTTCACCGCAATGCAAACGCTCCCCTACCACTTGCCCGAAGGGCAAGTACCGCTGAAAAACGCTGAACTAAACGCGGAATAACGCCGACAATCCTGCGTATTTCTGCGTAAAGTTCTGCTTAGTTCCGCGATATTTGTCCTTCGGACAAATCCCAAGCTTCGGTGGTATTTTTGAGCCCCGGTACATTGTCGGCGCACTACCGCAATCGACAAGTGAGCTGTTACGCTTTCTTTAAAGGATGGCTGCCTCTAAGCCAACCTCCTTGCTGTCTTGGCGCTAGTACTACCTTTAACACTTAAAATACACTTTGGGACCTTAGCTTTGGATCTGGGTTGTTTCCCTTTAGCCCTGGCCCGCTTATCCGGGTCGGACTGACTCCTCGCCCAATTTGTTTCACAGTATTCGTAGTTTGATTGAATGACACAAATTGCTTCGCATCACCCATTCAGTGCTCTACCCCTGTGAAGTTAGACAAGGGCTATACCTAAATATATTTCGGGGAGAACCAGCTATCTCCGCGTTCGATTGGCATATCACCCCTAACCACAACTCATCCCAACCACTTGCATCTGACACGGGTTCGGACCTCCATCCCGCGTTAGCGGGACTTCATCCTGGTCATGGTTAGCTCACGCGGTTTCGGGTCTTTAACATGCTGTATTAAAACGCGCTATTAACGCTTGCTTTCACTCTGCCTCCCCCCGCTTAGCGGGGTTAGACTACAGCATGATAAAACTCACCGGTTCATTCTTCAATAGGCACACCGTCACCCCGCTCTTTTTGGACACAAGACAAAACCGTGACTTAATCTAAACACGACTTTACTAGCCTTAAATCATGGTCTTCTTACGCGCAAAAAGAGCGGGGCTCCGATTGCTTGTTAGCGTTCAATTTCAGGTACTTTTCATTCCCCTTCCGGGGTACTCTTTCACCTTTCCCTCACGGTACTAGTTCACTATCGGTCGCAACACATATTTAGCCTTGGCTCATGGTCGAGCCGGATTCCTACAGGATTTCGCGTGTCCCGTAGTACTTGGGATACTCATAGAGCTATCTTGAATTTCACATACTGGGCTTTCACCATCTATGGCCAACCATTCCAGATTATTCTGCTATCCGCAATAGTCTCATATTTGAGTCCCGCAACCCTCAAGCGAAGCTTTCAGCTTCGCAGTACGCCGAATGAATTCGACTTGTAGTTAGTAGTTCACTCGTCGAGTCGGACTCGACTCGCTTGTAGCTTGTAGAAGCTGCAATTAATTTGCCGCCAACTACCTACTACCAACTATTAACTACCCACTGCGAGGCTCAATGCCTCGCTCAAGTTTAGGCTCTTCCCCTTTCGCTCGCCACTACTTAGGGAATCACTGGTTTGTTTTCTTTTCCTCGCCTTACTTAGATGTTTCAGTTCAGGCGGTACCCTCTCTAGCGCTTATGTATTCGCACTAAAGTGCTCATGCACAGCGCAAGAAATTCGTTTAGGGTTTATCGGTAACGAAACCCGTTTCGTAAAAAGTTAGACGTCAAACGTAATATTAACGCTAAACGTAACCGCTAAACGATACTGGCATTGTAACCGTAACCTCTTAACAAACCTCTTGTGCCATGCACAAGCGGGTTTCCCCATTCGGAAATTACCGGATCAAAGCTTGACGGCAGCTCACCGGTACTTATCGTAAGCCCTCTACGTCCTTCTTCGGTGTGTTGCACCTAGGCATCCATTGAACGCATAAAATTGACCCATTCCATTCAGTTTCTAAAACACTAGTTTTGTGAAACCGAACTTTATTAAATTAATTCTTTCCATATTCAATTGTTAAGGTGCTTTGTGGACCGAAGGGGATTCGAACCCCTGACCTTTGCAGTGCAAATGCAACGCTCTACCAACTGAGCTATCGGCCCGATTGTTTGCACGCCAATCGAGTCCGAAACTTTTTTATTGTTAATTAAATTCTGTGGGAGCTAATCTTTTAGGGCGCGAAAAACCGCTTAAAAAGTAGAAAATGAATAGATTTCAACATTAAAAAATTAGTCTCCCAACTTGTTAATCCGCCAACTTGCGAATTACAGTCAGTGAAAATCACCACTTGAAGTATAGCAACGACAGTTAAGACTGTCAACCTCAGTCGCCTTTAGCTCTCATATTCTTAATAGCTTGACAAAGAATCACAAAAGCACTCATACTTAATTTAGGACTAAAGTAACCCAAAAGCTTACTATTTTAGATTAAAGATAATGCCTGCATTAAATACCAAGCTTTCGGTAATTGTTCCTGCCTACAACAAAGACACAGAAGTTTTTGAAGTAATCTCCTCCTTTGTTAGTCAATTAAA
This sequence comes from Candidatus Curtissbacteria bacterium RIFCSPLOWO2_02_41_11, assembly GCA_001775055.1. Lineage (GTDB taxonomy): Bacteria > Patescibacteriota > Microgenomatia > Curtissbacterales > GWA2-41-24 > GWA2-41-24. The sequence goes on along the minus strand of MFBU01000005.1, from coordinate 39,492 downwards.
AAAACTGGCCTATGACTGGGAAATAATTGTCGTTGATGATGCTTCCCGTGATAAGACTCTCCGTGAGGCTGTCCGTAGTAAACGATTCAATGGAAATACCCAGCGGATTAAAATATTTTCTTATGATCTGAATCAGGGTAAGGGTTTTGCTCTCTATTATGGCTTTAAGAAAAGCCATGGTGATATTGTTGTTTTCACCGATTCAGACCTTGATCTCCCAGCCGAAAACATCCCTGTAGTTCTAGACTATCTTCAAAAAAGTACCTCTTCTCTTGCAATCGGCTCAAAAAGACATCCGCTCTCACAAGTCAAATATCCCATCTTAAGAAGAATTTTAAGTAAAATATACCAAATAATAATTAGAGTACTTTTTAATCTCAATGTAACTGATACCCAGGTTGGTATCAAAGTCTTCCGAAGAGAAGTACTTGAGGCTTGTTTCCCAAGAATTGTTGTTAAGCAATTTGCTTTTGATTTAGAACTTTTGGTTGTCGCTAAATTACTTGGCTATAACAGAATTGTGGAGGTTCCCATAATTTTAAATTACAATTTCTCATCCACAATTCACCTGAGTACGATAAAATGGATCTTACAAGACACCTTGGCAATTTTTTATCGCAAGAACATTCTCAAATACTATCAAGACGCTCACAACCACTTAGAACAAGACGAAATCTCAATTACTCCTCAAAAGGCTTTCGTTTAACATCTCGCGAATGTACGCGAATAGGCGACTTGTTCTATAATTATTCGTGAATATTCGTTCCTGCCTAGAACTCACGAGAGTTAATCTCGCACGCGAATTTAAGCGAATATATTAAATCAGAATTATCATTCGTACTCATTCGTATCTCAATGAAAATTCTATGGCTTTCTTGGCGTGATATTAAAAACCCAGATGGCGGTGGGGCAGAAAAAGTGGCAATCGAAGTTGCAAGCAGGTTTGTCAAAGACGGCATAAAAGTCACGCTATTCACTTCTAAATTTCCCGGGGCAAAGTATAAAGAAGACATCAAGGGAGTCAAAGTAATCCGTCGGGGGGGGCTTATTACTTGCCGCCTATTTGCTTTCATTTATTATGTTGGAAGAAAAGATGAATTCGATTTAATTATTGACGAGATTAATACTCTTCCATTTTTTACACCTCTTTACGCAAGGAAAAAAGCGTTGACTCTTATCCATCAGCTTGCCCGGGAGTACTGGTTCTTGGAAGTTATCTTCCCGCTTAATATCATCGGTTATTTACTTGAACCAATTTATCTTAGAATTTACAAAAATCAGCCGATTATTGCACTTGGTAAATCAACAACCTCTGATCTTAGAAAACTTGGTTTTGAAAAAGTGACAACTTATCTCCCAGGAATTGATTTCAAACCAAAAATAACTTCCGAAAAAGAGGATCTTTTAGTATTTATCGGACGTCTTACCCCGGCAAAAAATGCTCTCGATGCTGTCCTTGCCTTCAAAACCATTCAGCAAAAACTCCCTTATGCAAAATTGGCAATTATCGGTTCCGGAAAAAGTTCTTATATTGATAAGATTAAATCTCATATAACAGAGTTTAAACTTCAAAAAAGCGTTAAATTATTAGGTTTTGTCAAAGATCAAAAAAAGAAAACCCTTCTTGAAAAAGCCAAAATTATTCTTATTCCCGCAGTCAGAGAGGGTTGGAGTTTAGTTGCGACAGAAGCCAATGCTTTAGGCTGTATCCCTATTGGTTATAAAGTGCCAGGTTTGACTGACTCAATAAAAGAGGGATTTAATGGGTTATTGGTTAAAAGCAATCCCCAAGATTTAGCGCAAGCGGCGGTTAACTTACTGACAAACGAAACATTAAGAACCAAATTTGCCGAAAATGGCTACAATTGGTCTAAACAATTTTCTTGGGAAGAATGCTATAAGTACATTAAACAGTATATTCATAAAGTTTATGCCCAAAAAACTCTCCAAGTTATTAGAAAGTAATAGCTTTTTAACAAATCTTGTCCTACTGGCACTTCTAGGCGGTTTAATAAGGTTAGTTTTTGCCGTTTATTTACCGCTTGATGGTGACGAAGCTTATCAGATACTCATTTCTAATGTGGCAGTTATACCTATGCTTAAAGCAACCTTAAGTGCTTATCCTCCCTTATGGTCTTTCATTCTCCACTTTTTTGAACAGATTTTTCAAAATTATATAGTTGTTAGATTCTTGTCTGGAATTGTCGGCACCATCTCAATAATTATAATTGGCCTAATTGGCAGAGCTCTTTTCAATCCAAAAGTGGGCATCCTGACTGCTCTAGTCTTTGCACTGTCCCCAACTCAAATCTATTACAGCTCTTATTTAAGAGTCTATGCTTTTGCTATCCTTGTAAGCTTACTCACTTTTATATTATTTATAAATTTTTTGAAACATTCTTCCTCCGCTTTTAAAGACAACCTTTTATTATTTTCGATAATGACTCTTGGAAATTACACTTATTATCTTTACCCCGTGTTAACATTGAGTCTGCTCACTTATCTTCTATATAAGATAAGAACATTAGGTTCGAAATTTAAAACTTTCACAATTCTTTTCATACTAGCCCTTCTTATTACGCTCCCACTTTATCTAAGTTTCCTGAGAGTGGAGCCCGTCCCTAGTGCCGCCTTGCCTCAATTTTCTCTGCAAAAAATTTTTCTGATTCCAGTTCATTACACATTCCCGCTAAATTTAGCAATAGCCATAAACCCTGAAATTTTATCTATTAACAATCTAAAAATCATGTTGCTGGGTTTCTCTTTGGTAAATATAGGGCTTTTAGCTTTCACATTCACGGGCCGGTTGAAGAAAAACGAGCAATTTTTAACAATAATGCTGATAATACCTATTCTTATAACAATTATTTTCTCCATTATGGTGTTTTCAGTATTCGGATTAAGATCAATCCTTATTTTTTCAATTCCGTTTTATCTGTTTATTGGCATATCCATAGCAAAAAATGGCTTTCTTAAAAATGTTTACGTTATTGTTTCTATAATAACGATTTTATCTACCCTGATCTTTTTTGCGAAAAAACCTTCCTCTGCCGTTGATTCTTTCGTTTTTAATAATGTGAACCTAAAACAACCAATTCTACACACAGAAATGACAACCTTCTACTATTATTCTTATAAAATGCCACAATTGGATCATAGGGCAGCTATTGACTCGCTATATATGAATCAAATAAATAAAACTGTTCTCGGATTTATTCCAACCGAATTAAGCAAACTTAAGGATAAAGAATTTTGGCTCATTGAAGTTATCCCGTCACCACTCCATAAAAACCAAGCAGTGCAATTTAAATCTTGCGTGGGAAAAACCCATAATCAAACACTTTTACAAAAGTTTTCTGACGTTAATATTATAAAGTATGAACCTAAAACACGCTGACTTAGTTTCGGTAATAATTCCGACTTTAAACGAAGAGGCAAACTTAGAAATCTGCCTTAGGAGTATTAAGAATCAAATATACAAAAACTTAGAGATAATCGTCATCGACAACTTTTCAAAAGATAAGACCATAGAAATCGCTACCAAATATACAGAGCTTATTTTTCAAAAGGGTAACGAACGCTCCGCCCAAAGAAATTTTGGTGCTCAAAAAGCTACAGGATACTGGTTATTATTTGTCGATTCCGACCAAGAAATTTCCAAGAATCTTGTTAAAGATGCGGTCAGAACAACCAATAAACACAAATTAGATGCAATTGTTATTCCAGAAACCGTTAAAGGTGAGACTTTTTGGGCCAAATGCCTGGCACTTGAAAAATCCCTCTATCAGGATCAGTCACATCTCTGGGCTGCCAGATTCTTCAAAAAAAGCAGCTTTCTCAAGCTTGGAGGATTTGACGAAAATTTGATTGCAGGTGAAGATTGGGATTTGCATCAAAGGACAATAAAGACCGGTTTTAAAGTTGGTAAAATTAACTCCAAAATTTATAATTTGGAAGGCGATACATCTCTTGCTAAAATTTTAAAGAAGAAATTTTATTATGCCAAACACATCAAAAAATACGCCCAAAAGCACCCTCAAGTCTTTATTAATCAAGCAAATTTAATAGGAAGACTTTTCTCTTTTTCAAATTTTAGTACAATGATCAAGGATCCAATCCATGCCGCAGGCCTTATCTTTCTTAAAACTACCCAAGCTGCCGTCGGTATCATTGGTCTAATTTTTTAGTTTAGATGGTGCAAAAATACCCTTCTATTTCCGTAGTCATACCTTGCTTGAATGGCAGAAATACCATTGGTAATCTTCTCAAATCAATTTATTCTCAACAATATCAAGGCAAAATCGAAGTCATTGCAACCGATGATGGATCAACTGATGGCACCAGTGATTATCTTAGAAAATCCTGGCCAACAGTAAAACTAATCAAATTTGCCAAAACTCAAGGCTCTGCTCCTGCCCTTAATGCTGCTGCAAAAAAATCAACTGGAAACTACATACTTGCTACTAACGACGACGTCACTTTTGACAAGAATGCTTTTATCGCACTTGTTGACTGTTACCAATCTCAGCAAAAGGTGGGCATTACCACAGGCAAAATGTTAGATTCAAAAGACCAATTTGCTATCCCAGGATTTCGCATCAATCACTATTTAGGCTACCACCCTTACGATCTCAAAGACAAAAATAAAATTCGCCAGTGTGATTGGGCTGTTGGGGCCTGTCTTTTTATTAAGAAAGATTTATTCAAAAAAATCAATGGATTTGATGAAGGTTTTATTTTCTGCGGAGAGGAATACGACCTTGCTTTTCGCATTCGCCAATTTGGATTAAAAGTCCTTTATACACCAAAGGCCATTTTTTATCATTCCTTTAATAGAAATCTTAATCCAAACAAAGAAACTCTTTTTGCTCATTATCGTGGCAAAATTCGCTATATGTTTAAAAATGGAAGAATAGATCACCTTCTAATCTTTCTACCATTACAACTTTTAGCAATTCCGTTTTTGTACATTTTTCAGGGAAAAATAATAAATATTTATGCCCTATACAGGGCTTTCATCTGGAATTTGATAAATCTCCCAAAAACTTTAAATACAAAAAATAGAGTCTATGGCATACCAACTCCAAAAATCTAAAATTGGCGAAGTAATTTTTCGGCAAAAACTAGTAAATCAGCACCTCGGCCAAAGAATTTATTTTAAGGGAGAACCAGACCAAAAACAAATTATAAAAATTTTAAAGCAACGAGTTGCCTCCTCCCAAAACATTTTTAAAAATCTCAACTCTCAGAATATTTCTTTATCACCATTTTTGGAAATAGGTGCCGAAAAGTGTCAACGCGCGGCTCTTTTGACATCGAAGTTTAATGCTCAAGGATTTGCTCTTGATATTTCCTTCGAAAGTCTCAAAAGTGCACCGAATTTTGCCAAAAAACTCAACCTAAAAAAATTACCAATCTTAATCTGTGCAGATGCCGAAAACCTACCTTTTGCCGACAACTCGATTCCTTTTGTTTTTGCCTTTGAAACTATCCATCATTTCCCTAAACCCCACCGAGTCCTCGCAGAAATGAAGAGAGTCTCACAGAAAACGATATATTTTTCAGAAGAACCGGTCAAACAATTTTTTAACCTTGGTCTCTGGAAAAGGGATTATAATCTAACTTTAGCCGAAAAAATACTAAAAAAAATATATTTACTTCCATTCATCTCGAGGCTTGGAGGTAGCGAAAGTAGCCACAATGTCACCGAAAACGAATTTTCTATTGGAGAGTGGCAAGATGCTTTAAGAGGATATAAAAATTTACAAATTTCGCTGGAACCTGTCTTTTGGGGACCCAATGCGCAGTTTGATGCTAAAGATAATAATTGGCCAATAAATTTACTTACGAAAATTCTAATTGCCATTGAAGGGGGCGGAATTACTGTCCTTGCACAAATCAAGAAGGAGACCAGAGCAATTCAAAAAAATAATCTCTTAGATCTTTTAATCTGTCTTGTTTGTAAAAAATCTTCCTTAGAAAAGAATTCAAAAAGAATGCATTGTCTCTCTTGTCAATCAAGCTATCCCATCTATAATAAGGTGATCATAATGTTACCCCCTAAGCTCAAGGGTAAACTCTATCCAAATTTTTAAAAATGACTAAAAGTATTTCAATCATATTCCCGACCTTCAATAACTGGAGTCTAACGGAGCAGTGTTTAAGGTCTATAAACAAACTCAATTACCCGAAAGACAAAACCGAAATTATTGTCGTTGATAACCATTCAAAGGATAGAACCGTTCCCAATATCAAAAAAATGTTTCTTAAGGTAAAAATCCTGCCTCAAAAATCAAACCTAGGATTTGCCAAAGCAATAAATGTGGCAGCTAAAAAAGCTGAAGGTTATTTCCTTTTTATCACCAATAACGATGTTACTTTTACTCCTGATTTTTTTGATAAATTAATCACATTTGCTAATTCAGACCCAAAAATTGGTGTTTGCGGCGGCAAAATCACCACAACAATGGCCAATATAAAGTACCTGGACGGTGCCGCCAATATCTCAAAGCTCACATCACGACTTAAAAAATTAAAAAATTATCAAAAAGTGCAGGAAGTAGACTGGATAAGCGGGTCAGGACTTTTGATAAAAAGAAAGGTTTTCAGCCTGTTAAACGAATTTGATACCAACTTCCCTTTCTATTTTGAGGACTTAGATCTTTGCCTTCGAGTTAAAAATTTAGGTTTAAAGGTAATTTACTACCCCAAAGCGATTATGTACCACCAACAGTCGTCTACGGCAGGGAAAATGCCCAAAAAGTGGCAAAACGATGTCTGGTATGAAGGTAAGGTCTACTTGATTAAAAAGCACTTCCCTTATTGGTCAAAACCAATAGCCATCTTGTCCCAGACCTTTTTTTGCCTCTATATTTTAATTGCTAAAAGGCAAAATCGTTTCAATTCTTTCTTGCCAGCTTTAAGAAAAGTAAGCCGTTATAAACCACAAGGCCCGCAAGTAATAAAACGTGCGAGAATCACCAAAAAACAAATCCTGGCCTACTATAGCCAAGGAGAAGTCTTTACGGCCCGCAATTCCGCTCCGTTTCAACAAGTAATTTTAAAAGACTTCTACCAACTACTAACTACCAACTACCCAACTAAAAGATGGCATATCTTGGAATTCGGAGTCGGCCATGGCTGGAATCTACCGCAAATGGTCAAGTATTTCGGCAAAATCACGGGGGTTGATATTGCACCGGCAGCAATTTCAGAATCAAAGGAATATAAATTTAGAAAGGTGGATTTAAAACTTATTAAGGAAGAAAAACTTCCCTTTGCTGACAATACATTTGATTTAATTGTCGCTTGCGAAGTTCTCGAGCATGTCCCTGATCTTGAATTCACTGTTAAAGAACTAAAAAGAGTTACTAAATTTAATGGCTATATCCTAGTATCCGTCCCAGTCTACTGGAATCTGCGTGGAATTTCAAAAAAAATCATGGAATCAAAACTTGGGGAGGGTACTTGGGAACCAGCAAGGTCTCACCCGGGAGGATTTGAACGGTTCCTAACTCCCAAAACGATCAGGGACTATTTTAAGGATTGCCAAATTATCGAGACGCGAGGCGCAGATTATGGCAACGCCTGGTCTCTACCGTCAATTCCCCTCTATCCTAAATCATGGACACCATTTTTTGAAGTAACTCTGGGTAAAATTCCCTTCATCAAAAAGTTCGGCCTCAACTTTTACCTTTTGGCTCAAAAAGAATGATAAAGATTGCAGTCGTAACTAAGTCAGCTACAACTAAATCTGGGGCTAGAGTACCTTTCGAATTGGCTACATATTTGGCCAAATTTCATAACGTTTTGGTATTTGCACAAAAGAAAAATACCGAAAAAAATTTAGAGCCCTTCCTCAAATCCAAAAACGTACAATTAATCTTTTACCAAAACCCAATCGATTTGTTGCTAAAATTGAGAAAGGAAAAGGTTGACATCATTTCATTTCACGCTACATTATCAGAAGCAATTTCTGCTAAATTAGCCCTTAAACCAATAGTCCAAACCTATTACGGAACACAGTTCGATGCCTATTTAGAAAAATTTACCCCAGACCAAAAAATAAGTTTTTACGATACAGTATTAAATAGAATTCTTAATTACTTAATTTGGCTTAACAAAAAAATTCTCTCAATGCTGGCTACAAAAGTAATAGCTATATCTAAATATACCCAAAAAGAACTCAAAAAGCTCTTTAGTGTTAACTCAAAAGTCATTTATCTGGGCGTAAGCCTCAAACCAAAAAATTTAAACCGTGACCTGTCAAGTGTGAACCATAAACCGGTCATCCTTTCCATCTCTCGCTTCACACCATACAAAGGTTTTCATCACTTAATAGAAGCTGTAGAAAAACTTCGCAGAAGTGGACTGCCCATCAAATTAATCATCGCCGGTTCACTAGGCAAAAAAAGATACCTTGAATACCTACAGCGGATCAAAAACAAAAATAATCAAATTTTAGTCAATGTCAGCGATAAGCAACTGATAAATCTATACAGAAAGTGTGATATATATGCCTCTTGTGATCGTTATCTTTTTTTTGGACTGCCAATCGCTGAGGCAGCCTATTTTGCTAAACCAGCGATTGCCCTAAATTTTGCAGCTGCCAAAGAGCTGATTGTCCATAAAAAATCGGGCTTTGTCGCCCAATCCACAGAAGAACTGTATAAATACCTTAAAATTCTGGTGGGTAATCCTCAGCTTAGACACAAAATGGGCATCTGGGCTATGAAAAATGCTAGAAAACAATTTGACTGGACTCAAATCACTCTTTTATACAAACAAGTATTTGTAGAGATCTTGAATAAATGATTTTTAAAGGAGCAAAACTGACAGAAACCGAAATTTTAAATTATTATCGGTACAAAGCACCCACCTCAGCTATGGACTCCCCGCAATTCCAAAGAACAATCTTACAAGAAGCTCTTAAAGAATTATCAGCAAAAACTGACTTATCCAAAATGAAAGTTTTAGATTTTGGCTGTGGCTTAGGAAACAATCTCAAACTTTTTATGAAATACTTTGCTAAAATTACTGCAGCGGACATATCGCCGAATGCCATCAGTTTAGCTAAAAAAAACAGGAATTTAAAGAAAATAGATTTCATTCTTCTTAATAAGAATAAACTACCGTTTAAACCAAATTCATTCGATTTCATCTTGGCGGCCGAGGCTTTAGAGCATGTTCCTAATCTAACAAAAACCATGTCCCAGTTAAAAAGAATTCTCAAAAAAAATGGCTACATATTAATCTCCGCCCCTAATTATTGGAATCCAAGAGGTATTTCCAAAAAAATAATTGATTTTTTCACTCGTGAGGGCTTTTGGGATCCGGGTCGGGCTCACCCCGGCGGTTATGAAAGATTCATGACCCCACCCAAACTACTAAATCAACTTAAGGGTTTCAAAACTTTCTGGACTCATGGTTCCGATTACGGAACGGCCTGGTCGCCACCTATGATCAAAATGTATCCAAAAAAATTTGATAATTTCTTCGAAATAAGCCTTGGTAAAGTAAGCTTTTTAAAAAAATGTGGAATGAATTACTATCTACTTGCCCAAAAATTAAAATGAGGTGTTTTTTCTTTTGCCAAACATTTTTATGATTGAAATGGCTTTTTGAATAAGTCTATCATCACTGTAAATGCCAAAAGGCTATAAGTATCTCGCAGATATCGTAATTATTTTTATTAGTTTTGCTCTAGCTTTATTTTCATATTGGCAAATTCTAAACGTAGCATTAACACCAGAGGATTTTGAATGGATAAGCAAAGTCAATACTCTTTCAGCAACTAATCTTTTTAAAGTTTTTTTACCTCCAGTTTTAGGAGGTGTAGAGGTAATGCTTCATAGAGTAACACCGTTTGTTTCTTTGAGTTTTTGGCTTGATTGGAAAATAGGTGGCGCAAATCCCTTCTATTACCATATGACCCAATTACTTTTTCATATGGGTATTATCTTTCTTTTATATCGGCTGGCAAAAAAACTGTTTATAAAATCACCCAAAGCTGTTTATCAAATAGTTGTATCGTCATCTGTTTTCTTTTTTGCAGTTTTTCCATTTCACTCTGAAACAGTGAGCTGGAATGGAGCAAGACCCGATATGGTGGTTGCCTTTTTTTATTTATTGTCACTCTATTTTTATATACGCTTTCTGGAATCAAAAATTAGGTATCTTTTCCCTTCGGCCATTTTTTTCGCAATAGCTATTTTTAGTAAAGAGAATGCAATAACGTTGCCAGTTGTGGCTATTCTCTTCGGTATCTATCTGCAAAAGAAAGTTTATTGGAGCAGCCTACTTCCATTTTTGATCGTGGTATTGTTCTGGATATTTAACTATATTTTTTTAAACCCGCATGACGAAGGTTGCACACTAAGTTGTCAACAATTTTTAATTTCTAGGGTATTTTTAATTTATCTTACAGTTTCCGTATTACTCCTGCCCTTTTTAAAAGCTTTGCGTTTCGAGGAAACAGGAAGATTGTTGTTTTACTGGTTGATCTTTGGCGTACTTTTTTCGCCAACCATTTTTCTGCCTACGAGTGAACGGTATCTTTATTTATCGTCTATAGCCCTATCTTTATTTTTCGGTGAGGCATTAGTCGTTTTTTACAAAAGAATAAGTAAGTATCTCCCAATAACAACCACTAGAGTGATTTTGGTTAGTATAGTCTCCTTGATAATTTTGTTGGAGGCAGGCTTTCTTTATGTTAGAAATAAAAGGTGGGTAGTTGCAGGAACGATAATAGATAATGTTTTAAAGCAAACTGCTATTTACACAGAAGATAGTAACGATAATTCAAATCTGTACTTTCTAAATCTTCCTAATGGTTATCAAAAATCCTTTGTATTTCAAGGAAAGGCTTTTGACCAAATGTTAAAATTAGCCGGAATTAAGTTTAGGACCGCCCACGTTATCGCTTACAATCTAGATGTCGGGAATTCTAAGGTTAGAATAATCGATGATCAAACGATACTTCTATCAAGTGAAACACCATTTATCATCTCTCCCTCGGAAAAACCACATTATAATCATCAAGGAAATCAGGTAATTGAAACCGCATTTTACTATGGAATTTTTAGCAATGATTCACTCGACATACAAATAAACTTAAAACAACAATCACTCAAAAGTGATAACTCTTATGTTTTTTATTTTGATGGCACAGAACTTAGAGAGATTAAATGATTTATATAAACTTAAGATTTAAAATCTAGCAATTTTTATGAGGAAAGATACTAATGTAACTCTACTTTACAAACTCAGGTTCAGAAAAGAATTACAAACGCGCGACAAAATCTGGAAAGTTTTGTGCAGAGATTTTTTCCAAAGATATATTATGACAGACTATACCGTTTGTGACCTGGGAGCCGGGTATTGTGAATTTATAAATAATATTGACTCAAAGAATAAAATTGCCGTGGATATTAATCCTGACACAATAAAGTATGCTCAAAAAAACGTAAGGACAATTATCTGTTCAAGCACCGAAATATCAAAAAAAATTAAAAGTGATGTTGATGTAGTTTTTGCCAGTAACTTTTTCGAACACCTCCCAACTAAAGATGATCTAGTAAATACCTTAGTTGAGATTAAAAGAATATTGAAAAGAGGTGGAATATTAATTATCCTGATGCCAAATATTAGATACGTTGGAACAAGTTACTGGGATTTTTTGGACCATCAGCTCCCTTTGACAGATAAAAGCATGACAGAAGCTTTAGAGTTGACTGAATTTAAAATTATAGAGCACAAGTCCAGATTTTTGCCATACTCGACAAAAGGGAAATTGCCAAAGTCCCCAATTTTTGTCAGCCTGTATTTAAAAATGCCCCTTTTGCATACATTTTTTGGAAAACAATCTTTAATAGTTGCCCAAAAAAAATGATAGTTCTTGGTATCAATGAAGCCCATAATGCTAGTGCTGCAATCGCAGTAGACGGCGAAATAGTAGCAGCAGTCCAAGAAGAAAGATTTTCAAGAATTAAAAACCACTTTGGTGTCCCTTTTAAGTCAATTGATTTTTGTCTAAGGTTTGGCAGTTTTTCACCAAAAGATGTAGATCTAATAGTATTTTCCGGAGGTGTCCCTACTTTCCTGTCTTCACTAGCCATTGCCAGGGAAACTTCTGTCAAAACTCCTCTTTTCAAGCTTCTCAAGCTTGGTAAAAACACTCACCTTGCCTTTAGAACCTTAATCCTTAAAACAGAATACAGATTGCCTATTCTTAGAGGAATTGACAAGATAACTATTGAACCTTACTACAAACTTACCCAAAAAATTTTCTTTCCAAAAACTGCCAAGCTTCTGGAGAAACAATTTGGTCTTGATAGTAAAAAGCACACTTATCTTAACCATCATACCGCCCACACATTTGCCGCCCTTTATGCTTCCGGATTTACCCAAAGGTTTGATCAAATTCTTGTAGTGACATGTGACGGAGGCGGCGATGGTCTCTCGGCAACAGTTTCTGTTTTTAATAACAACCAATTAAAAAAAATTGCTTCCACCAGCCAAGATAACTCTTTGGGATGTCTCTATGGCTGTATCACCAATATCATGGGAATGAATCCACTCGAACATGAGTATAAAGTAATGGGGTTGGCACCATACGCTGAAGAGACAGGTACTTTAAGTATCTATGCGTTTTTAAAAAAAACAATCTGGCTGGATAAAAAAAGCTTATCTTTTAAAACAATAGTCAGCTCTGATAATTTAAATCGCTATCTTAGAGAACATCTACCAAGACATCGCTTTGACCACCTTGCCGGCGCAGTCCAAAGGTTAACCGAAGAGCTTTTATGCGAGTTGATTGAGGCTGCGATTGAAAGAACGGGCATTGGCAATGTGGTTTTTGGCGGAGGCGTGGCTCAAAATGTTAAAGCTAATCAAAAAATTGCAGCACTTCCCAAAGTTAAAAACTTTTTTGCAATGCCCTCGGGGGGCGATGAGTCAAACGCCATCGGCGCAGCTTATTGGGGATGCCAGAGAATAAATCCAAAGATTAAAATTAAACCTCTCAAAAACCTTTATCTCGGCCCTTCTTATGAAAAAGAGCAAATAGAAAAATCCATTAAGGTAGTAAGACTAGGCCGGAAGTATAGGGTGAGACAACTTAAAAATCCCAATTACGAAATTGCCCAGTTGTTGTCCAAGGGACAAATCATTGCCAGATTTACTGGACGATTGGAATTTGGGGCACGGGCTTTAGGTAATCGTTCAATCTTGGCTGATCCGACGGTAAATGACGTTGTTAATATTCTCAACCATCAGATTAAATCTCGAGATTTTTGGATGCCTTTTGCACCTTCGATTTTGGGCACTGATGCCAAAAATTATCTGGTAAATCCCAAAAAACTCGACGCTCCTTTTATGACAATTGCTTTTGACACCGTTGAAAAAAATCGCCATCAATTGGCCGGAGCAATCCATCCCTTTGATAAAACTACCCGTCCTCAAATTTTGACCAAAGAGGCCAACCCCGCCTACTATCAATTAATCCAGTACTTTAAGAAAATTACAGGGCGCAGTACAATCCTCAACACCTCCTTTAATCTCCATGGAGAGCCTATTGTCTGCAGCCCTCGTGATGCTCTCGAAACTTTCACAAAAAGCGGTCTAAAGTATTTGGTATTAGAAAATTATTTAGTTTCTAAAAATGATTAAAAAATACCTAAGCCATTTGACAATCATCGCTTTCGGCCTTGTCATTAGACTAATCTATGCCATTTATTCTCATGATTTTTGGCTTGATGAGGGAGTAAATTATTTCATTGCTCAAAACAGTCTGTCAAAAGTATTAGACGCCCTTTCCCATAATAACTGGCCCCCTTTTTACTCGCTTTTGATGTGGCTGTGGCAAAAAGTCTCTTTCAATTTACTCTGGATAAGATTACCATCGGTCATTTTCGGTACTTTGACTCTTATAATTATCTACAAAATCGCCAAAAAAATTTTTGAACCCAAACTGGCTCTTTTAACTTTAGTTTTGGCTATCGTCTCACCACCACTAGTCTATTTTTCAGCTGAAAACAGAGACTATGGCCTCTTTACCCTTTTGACAAGTTTGATGATGCTTGCATTTCTTAACCTTGTCCAAAAATCAAATATTAAAAATTTGATTTTTTTTATCTTAAGCTCAACAGTGGCAATCCTGACTCATTACTTTGCCATTTTAGCTTTAATTTCCTTAATAATGGCCAGCTTTCTATCCTTGGGTTTTAAGATTAAATTGAAAACTCTTTTTGGGGCTTTAACGGCAATTTCGATCCTGATTCTACCTTGGATGATCTTCACCTTTGGCAAGGAAAAACCGGATTGTTTATGTCTAGGACCAATATTAGGTTCTGGTGCAACCTTTGCATTCATGTCTCTTGGTGGTGCTGGATTTATTACCTTAAAGAGGTTTTTTGAACCTTCAACTCCCATATTTTTAAAACTATTCTTGACAGGCTTTCTGGCTTTTTCGACTTTGATCTTTTTATTTGCAATTAAATTTTATAAAAATCCTAAAATTAGATTTCTTCTGTTATGCTTCTTTTTACCTATCCTTTTTATATTTCTAGTCTCTTTTTACAAACCTCTCTTTTCAGTACGCAGTTTTATTTTTCTAGTACCCATCTTTCTAATACTTACAACCTATGTTCTTGATAAAATCGACAGGTACTTCAAATTTAAATGGTTATTCATTATCTACTTAGTTTCTTCCGCTTCCATTATTTCTCTCACAACCCAAAGACCTTTTTTTAACCAAGAACCGCTTTGGCAAACAAGCACACTGCTTGCTAGTTTCCCACACCAAAACACCCAAATTGTCCATGCCAATCTCTATACCTATCTTCCTTCACGCTATTATTACCCAGACCTTAATCAGCAAGTTTTGGCCCACGATTTACCTGCTCCTCTTTTTGGATCACTAAAACCAAATCTTTTTTCAACTTTTGATCCACAAAAATCCATTATTCTCGTTTATGCCATAGACAGAACAGATAATAGAAAACTCCAAGAAGTGCAAAGAAATCTTTACAATGTCTTTGGGCAAGCCAAAAATGATTTGATGATGGGGAAAATTAGAATTCTTGTTTTTAGCAAATGACATCCTCCCCGCAGAGGGGCAGAGTTCATCGGGTGGGTTCGGATGACGTTTTCTCATCCGCTTCATCCCCGACCATGGAAGGTCTGGGTATTCGCGGATTCAAAAATAAAATGGCCAAGAAGTTTTTAAAAATCGCCGTTCTTATTGATCAACTCGTCCCTGGCGGTGTCCAAAAATATGCAACAAATGAAGTCTTTCATTTAAATCAATTGAAACATAGAGCAAAACTATTGGTCTTAATGCGAAGAGGGTACCAAAAAAAATTTTTAAAAATTTTTCCAAGAATTCCAATTAGCTTCCTATCAGATCGGTATCCTAAAATTTTCAAAAACTCTATAAAATTCCCAATTTTTTCCTTCTTTTCCACCCTACATCTGTTAAGTCCTTATCTGGCACCACAAACACTTGAAAGTGAA
This sequence comes from Candidatus Curtissbacteria bacterium RIFCSPLOWO2_02_41_11, assembly GCA_001775055.1. Classification (GTDB taxonomy): domain Bacteria; phylum Patescibacteriota; class Microgenomatia; order Curtissbacterales; family GWA2-41-24; genus GWA2-41-24. The sequence continues at coordinate 23,979 of MFBU01000005.1, read as the reverse complement.
AACTTTGACATCATTGTCGCTCATGGCACTACAACTTGCTTGACGGCACTTTCTCTCTGGAAGAAACATAGGATCCCATATATAGCGGTAATTTACGATCCAATGGAGTATATTTTAAAAAAGGTTTATTCAAATACACCACTTAGGTATGTTTTTTGGATTCTTTCTCCCCTACTTTTTTATTTAGAAGGACAAATAGTCAAAAATGCTAAAATCGTCGTCGTTATCTCAGAAAAACATCTCTCATTTATTCAAAAACATTACCAAATTACTCCTGAAATTCTCTTGGCTGGCACAATACCTCTTTTTAAACTGCCTAAAAGAAAACAAAACTACCTCATCGCATCCTCTCGTTGGGAATCAGGCAAAAACCCCCAACTGCTTTTGGATATAATGAAAGCATTACCAAACAACAAACTTGTAGTGGTTGGCAACTGGACTAACAGTGTAGATTTAAAGTCTTTCCGCCACAAGATTAAAGAAAATAATCTTGCCAAAAGGGTTATTTTAAAAACAGATATTTCGCCTAAACAGTTGACAAAACTATATTCAGAGGCCTTAGTCTGGATTCACCCCAATATTGAAGCATTTGGTATGGGAGGTTTTGAAGCTGCTTCCTGTGGCTGCCCAGTGATTATGCCGAAAGGATCCGGTCTTGAGCAAATCCTGAGAGACCAAAGAGATGGATTTTTCTTACGAAAAACAACGGCAGAAGAATTTGCCAAAGTAGTAAAGTTTTTTACCGCCAATCCCCAAATTGCTCAAAAAATGGGCAAATCGGCCTGGTTTGCGATCAAAAAAGGTCATTCTTGGGAAAATCATACCAAACAATTAGAAGGTTTAATTAATACAGCTATGAAAAGAATCGCAGTCATTGCCTTAGAAACAGGTCATGCGCAGGGCACCGTTATTTCGGGAGGCGATAGACTATTGGAAGAAATGGCACCCTATTTATCACCGAATGTTTCATTGACCGTTATAGTGCCTGAAATAGCCGCTTGGCACTGGCGCAATAAGAACGCCAAGGTGGTCACATTACCAAGAACCTTTCTGGATAACAACCCGAGGCCTTTTGCAGTTTTTGTGAATTATTTATTGCGAATAATAAAAAGTACAAAAATTATTGCGAAATTACCATCAAAGGATATCATATATTCATCAACTAATGTTTTCCCTGATATTATCCCAGGTTTTTTTGCCAAGCTGCTAGATAAGAACATTCGTTGGTTAGCCAGGGTTCACCATCTCTCTCTGTCTCCACGTAAACGACCAGGAAATTGGCTGATTAACTCTGGATCATATCTACTTCAACAGATTTCTATTTTCGCTTTAAAGAAAAGGGCTGACCTAGTTGCTGCTCTCAACCCAAATCTTGCCAAAATCCTAAGCGAACATGGCTTCCAAAAAGATAAACTCTTGGTCGTCACCGCTGGCATTGACATAAAAAAATGGCAGGCACCCCAGAGCCAAAATTTGTCAAGTAAAATGTTTGATGCTGTTTTTTTGGGTAGAATGCATCCTTCAAAAGGGATCTTCGACTTGGTACCCATTTGGGAAATTGTCTGTCAAATGTTACCCCAAGCAAAACTGGTAATTATTGGCCAAACGGCTCCCCCATTCCTCAAACAGCTCAAAGATCAGATTAAGAAAGCCAATATTGATCCAAACATCGAGATTTTAGGTCCCCTGCCCCTTAATCTTGTAAGACAATACTTGAGTACTTCAAAAATTTTCCTTTTTACCGATCATGAAGCTGGCTTTGGTCTAGCAGGTCTTGAGGCCATGGCATTAGGCTTACCGGTAATTGGTTATGACATTGGTATCTTGGGAGAAGTCTTTAAAAAGGGGTTTGTAAAAATTAAACCATTTGATACAGAAAGTTTTGCCAAATCGGTGGCTAATCTCTTACTAGACAACGAACAAAGATCAAGATTGAGTCTTGAGGCGATAATTGAAACCAAGAGACATGATTGGAGAAAGATAACTTATAAATTTGAAAGGCTGCTTTTTGATCTCAAAGGAAACCGTTATTTATAGCCATAGATATACAAAGTTGCACAAATGTCCTTAAATGGAAAAAAAATCGGACCCATATAACTTTTAACCCCTACTATTCTTAATCGCTGACGGATTCTTGGGTGTGGAGGGAATCCAAAAAACAAACAACCCTTGCTTTGAAATTTTCTAAAACCAACCCTCTGGAAACACGATTGCCAGAAGTTTTCATTTTGGACATTAATGTGGGTTGGATCATAAGGCAAAAGGAATCTTAAAAATCGATTTCTTTCTAAATCTCCATTAGGGGTAGTAACTAGAAAAATTCCGCCCTTTTTGAGTACCCGATAAACCTCATTGATAACAAACCGGGAATTGGTAACATGTTCCAATAAATCAAAGGCGCAGACTGCATCGAAAAAATTGCTTTTATAGGGCCATTTTTCTTTACTAATATCAAGTTGGCCAAGTTTCGCTTTGGTATTTTTTTTGGCGATGGATAGTGCAAATTTGGAAATTTCCAGCCCATAACTCATCATACCCCTCTGATCACAAAATCCCAAAAACTCACCCAAACCGCATCCCACATCTAACATTTTTCTGATACCACTTTTCTTAGAAATGAGGAACTCTAGATCCTTTTTTAAAATTTGTTTTCTTTCCGGATTATCAATCTTGTGAATTTTTTCAAAATAATCTCTGCCGTATGAATTACTCTTCATCTTCTTTCTGCCACCAGGTTTTAGTTGGCCTGACAATCACTGATACGACTTTGCCAACTGGTTTAACTAACAGATGACCGCCAGTCAAGATTCTATCCAAAAGAAAAATTAAGGTTAACAAAGAAATCAGATGATAAATCCACCATTTTAAGGCTCCGTTAAAGCTTAAAATAACCTGGGAAGGCTTCAAATCAGAAGAAAAAGGCACGTAAACATAACCAGGATAGGTAGGACCAGCCTTGTAAACTGTCAATTTTTGGCCTTTTTCTGTTTTAGCCACCCAACTTGGAAAGGCCTCTTCCTTAAACAAGACTGCCCTGGCACCATCAGTCTGTACCACTCTTCGTTCTGGAGAAATAAATTGATAATTAGGGCTTTGAGTATTTTTAATGGAAAAATCGACCAGAGAATCTAAAATATTTGTTAAAAAGTTAGCCTCTTGCTCATTGTAATCTCGAATAACATGATAGGGCAGGTTAAAACCTGTCCAACTTAGCTTTCCAGAGCCGACATTCATTGATGCGGCTACAACCTTACCATTATTTCTTAGGAGTACCTCTGCACTGGAATTTAAATCGCCATTTTTTTCTGGATGGGATACATTCCAAACTCCTCCATCAAAAATAAGTGGTGAAAATTTATTAAAATCAACTTCCTTTGTAATAGAACCTTCACCTACCTCTACATTCCAATCCCTACCAATATCGCCTCTAACGCTCTTTCTAAATGGAAAATATTCCGGCAAATTATTGCTGGCTGCTTCCTTAACATCAGGGCCGGTATCAATATAAACTTTCCCACCGTCCTTGAGGTAATCACCGATTATTTTCCAAGCTTTAGAACCTCGATGGTAATCGTAGCGGTAAATAATTACAGCATCGAATTTTTTAAGTTCTTTTAAGGTATGATCGTCAATAAATTTTGAACGGGTAGAAACAATTATTTTTTGACTATTCAGATTTTTCATACCTAAATATCGATAAATCGTATCGTATGCAGAAGAATCTCCTATTAAAAGAACAGGGGTAGCATTACTGGGCGTTAAAATTGGACTAACAAGCTCGGGTCTAACTTTATAATAAATTAAGGATTGAGTTTTATCTGGCTCAAATCTTTCTCCGCTTGGGTTATAACGATCCATCGCTCCCTTAACCGTAACTTCTGCAGTCTTTTCAATATAATCTGGGTCGGTAACATGCTTGGCTAAAATAGTTGGTACATCACCACTATAATTACCTAAAATATAGTAAATTGAATTCCAATCCAAAAGAAATTTGGTATTTTCGAATACTACATTTTCCGGAGTTTCCCAATCTAAAATCAAAGATGCTTCAGAACCTTTTCCTGAAGGCCCCATTACCGAGTCAAGCCAAAAAAGTCCCCACCGTCCTGTATTTGGAATAGGTGGATCGACATATCCCCGGGCCAAAGGCATCTCATACATCGTAGTCCACCAAAGATTAACCGTAGCATCAATAACATAAAGTCTTTGATTCTTATCATTAGGATCAAGAAATTTTGGTACTAATTGCTGTTTCAGCTCTTCCCTTTCGGTTGTACTAATCTTAATATTCAATATGTCCGGGTAAGGACTAGATGGATTAGAAAGAGAATCAATACGGGTAATTAGATTTTTAACGGTAACTGGTGGGAATACAAGATAACCGACTACCAAAATTGCCATATTTAAAATCAGCAAAAATGGCCATTTGCTATATTTAAAGAACTTAATTTTCTCAAACTGCAAAAACGAATCAATCGTTTGTCCGAAAAACACAGCAACAAGTGCGGATGTCGCCACTGGAATAGACCAAAATGCTTTATACCAACCCCCGATATAAATGTCTATGTTTCTTGAAAATAAAAATACAACGCTAATCTCATAACCAAAAAACAAGGTAAACGGTAGAATGTTTAATAATCCACGAATTCTATGGTTACGGTAAATAAGAGTAAAACACCAGACAATTGCTAAAGTACTTAGAAAAAACCAAACAAATTGTTGAGTATCAGAAAATACATAATTAAACTGATCTCTCGTAAACTTAATTATTTCCAGTCCTGTAGTATCAGTTAAAGTGGGTGTTGTCTCAATACCTTGAGCCTTACCGAATCTAGTGCCGAATGTAGCAAAAATTTGCAAAAAACCTTGGAAAAAAGTCGGTAAAAAGTCTAGAAGAACACCAGGCAAACCCACTAAAAAAGAAAGCCCAAAAAAAGTCAAAATATACCCTAGTCTTTTTCGAAACCTTAAGTGGTCCCTACCACTATAAAAAATCAACACTAATAAACAAAATGGAAATATAACATTTAAAAAACCCTGGGGGTGACCCATTAGTCCAAGACCAGCAGCAATGGCTGCCAGATAAAACCATTTTGCATTACGACTGTTTAAAGCTTTAATAATTAAAAATCCGACCAGTGGGTAAAAGGCCTGAGTTGTCCAAAAAGGAATACCGCCTGCCCAAACTAAAGCCCGATACAGATTTGCCGAAAGTATAGTGGCAATAGTTAAAACCAACGCAAGGCTTCTATTCTTAGAAAGCTCATGATAGAAAAAATAAGAAGATATAGCGAAAACTACTAAACCAAAAGCAGCGAAGTGCATCACTCCGGAAATCAAACCAAATCTATTAACAAATGGGGTCATCGCTAAAAAGTATAAAGAGGGGTAATCCAGAGAAAATGGATAACCTCCAAACCAGATATATTTCCAAGCTTCCGGTCTTAAAAAATCATGCCATTTGAGAATATAGTTCACGTAGACTGCTGAAAGAAAAGTATCAATTCCTCTAATAGGACTTTTTGTTAAATACCAGCTTATAATCGGCTCTAAAACTTTATAAATTATGCCAATAGCTACCAAATGAAAGCTTAAGGAAACAACCAATAAAATAACTGCAACTGCTTTGTTTATTACCTTCCTTAAAGTAGAAAGTTGTAAGTCAGGTGGCTCTTTATTTTTATCTTCGTTAATGTTTATCTGATCCTCACTCATCTTCTTTTTCCCACCAATTACTAACTCTTAAGCCAATTCTTCCTCTAAAACTTTTTGCAACAAAATTACCTAATCTGACGCCTAAAAGATAATCTATGATAAACATCAAGATAACAACTGTCATCACTGTATAGAATAAAGTCCAGTATTCACCCTTATATAAAAACTCTACTTCAACCTTTTCATTTATCAATTTTGATGGGATAAAAACATACATAAAACCAGGATAAGTCGGGCCTGTTTTGTAAATTTGCTGTCTTACGCCGTTAACTTTTGCTTGCCAACCAGGGTGAATCTGTTGACGAAGAAGAACAGCTTTTGCCTCTTTTGTCTCGATTTTGATCTTCCTATTGGAGATAAAATCTGCACGAAATTGGGGTTGGGACTTAGTCTCAAGTAAAACAATTTTTGAGATTAAACCTTTTAAAAATTCACCTTCTTTGAGATTTTTATAAACATTGGCATGGAAAAAGAAATTGGTACCACTCCAGATAACTTTTCCATTGCCAAACGATCCGCTAACAACCAAGGGAGTTTCCCCAACCTTTAATATCACCTCAGAACCACTTTTTAATCCTACAGGCAAGGAAAATAGCCATGGTTTGTCATCTAAAACGGGTGGTCCAAAATCCCCAAGCTCCCAACTCGAACCGATTTCCTGTCTCTTAGTTCCCTCAATTGGGAAAAACTCTGGTAACTTTTTTTGGTTTGTCTGGTAAACATCACTTCCAGTCTCAATAATCAACTTGCCACCATTTTTAACATAATTCTCTATCTTTTTAAGACCGGATTTATTATCACCATTTAAGTATCCATAAAGAACTAAACCATCAAGATTCAATTTGCCAAGATTAGGCATGTCTTTAAGAGACTCCGAAAGCCAAAGAGGTATAACTTGCTTGGAGTTTGTATTAGTCATCCCTAAAACTCTTAAGAATGTTTCATAATTGTTAAAAGTTCCGACAAATCCTATGGTTGTAGAATTAGAAGCGGAGGCGATCGGTGAAGCTAAACCTTCTTTAAATTTAAAATATTTAAGAGAATGCGAAATTTCATCATGCCATTTTATTTTTCCGCCTTCTGCTTCTGTTTGATAAACTTGGCTATAACCTGGTATCGGAATTTCTTCCTGTTTCTCAAAAGCACTATCTTTTAATAAATAACTTGCAGGTGGAGTATAAGAATCACTACCCTCATGACCCCCTTCATAATATCCAACTGAATACCAATCGATTAAAAACAAAGCATTATTTTTTGCCATTTCTACTGGAGACTTATAATCTTCCACAAGTGAATCTCTGCCTGAAGTCGCACTTAAAGCAAGATCAGTCCAGTAATAACCACCAGCTCTATCCGTACCAATTGGAGCATCTATATAACCCCTAAAAAGTGGCATTTCATAGAAAGTTGGCCACCAAATATTTACTTTTTGATCTGCACTGTATAGTCGGTATTGATTCTCGTTTGCAGGTAACCAGGTTGGTACCAACTTTTTGGATAAAGCAGAAAATTCAGATTTATCCATTGGTTTATTTAAACCTTCGGGAAATACTCCAGATTTTTCTCTGATACCAGTAACGTCAAGTTTATCTATAAAGTCTTGTGGTGTCGATTTGGACCAAAAATTATATCCCCCAAAAGCGATCACAGCAGAAAATATAATTATTAATAAAGTTTTACCCGTAAAATTATTAAGAAATTTTACTCGTTCTAAAAAAGAAAACCAAAACGACTGATAACTAAAAGATATCAAAGCTCCGAAGGCTATCGGCATGGGCCAAAATACCCGGTACCAACCGCCATGAAATAATGAAAAACCCCTAGACAGTGCAAAATTGTATCCGAACAAAAATGCTAAAAACAAAATAAAAGGCAAAACCCCAAGGGACCTCTTACGGTTTCTAGCCAAAACAATTCCGACCACTAAAAACACGGCTGCAAAAGCGGCAAATACAAAAAACTCTCCGTTAACTTCCAGCTTAAATCGCCAAAATTCTGCCCGATTGTAAGCAGCAATTGCTTTGGCTACCTCTGATGATATATTCGAGGGAACCGCATATCCATAGTCTGATTTTGTCCCTAAAAACGCAGATAATGTATTTGTTATGAAGTTTAATAAATGGAGGGGAAACAAAAATATTAGACCTAAAGATGTCTGTAGTTGGAGATAGGAAATTAAAATAACACCTGTGAGGAAAATTCCGACATCTGCCAATCTTCTGCTTAAAGTTACTTTTATTTTTGAATAATAACCAAAAACTAAGAGTAAAATTGTAAATGGAATAGCATATGTAACCATCACCTGCGGGTGTCCCAATGCAGAAATTCCCAGTATTCCTATTGCCACTAAAAGGTTCTTGCGACTCTTACTTTGCAAGTATAAAACTAAAAAAACCATCGAAAGAGGTAAAAACGGCATGGTTGCAAAGTACTGAAGATTACCTCCCCAAACTACCGGCCCCCATGTCCCGATAGAATAAAGACCCAAAATTGCCAAAATTGACGATAAAACTACATTTCGCGAAATTGTCCAGAATAAAAAGTAAGAACTCAAAGCTAAAAAATACATCGCTCCCATCGTGTATAAAAGGCTGGCCTTTTGAGCTCCAAAATAATGTAAAAGTGGCTGAATAAGGTAAAAATGGAGCGAGGGATAATCTGACAGGTATGGGAAGCCCGACCAGTTAATCGGTCTGAAGCCAAGAAAACGAAAGTCCAAATGACGAGAATAATATGCCGCGTTTGAAACCATATTATAGAAATCTACTCCTAAAATTGGCCTATGACTTAAATACCATTTGGCAAGTGGTAAAAATGCGAAGAATATTACGGCAGCAGAAGCAGCGTGGGTTATTAATTCAAAAACTAAACGAGTCAGAAGAAAGAGATATTTCCTCATCAAAAAATCTTAGAACCATACTAACACTAAAATTTATCATTGGACAATTGGTAAATTATGCTTTGGGAATATAGTGAACTGAATGAAATTTATGCTTGCCTTTCTTATTTTGAATCTCCCAAAGTTTCAACTGCCATAAAAGATGATAAATACCAAATAGAAAAGATAGGATAAAACCGCGCTTACCATCCCTCCATTCTCCTGCAACCAAGTATCGCCAGAAGAAAACTCTGGGAACTGCAACACTAATTTTAAATAAATTAGTTCTCTCCCCTCTTTTGTATGCTAAGTATGATTCTGGATTTGTATATCTATTAAATTTCTCAACAACTCCAAAAACCGAGGGATAAGAATAATGTAGAATTGGATTTTTTAATTGGCCGATTTTTCCTCTTTTAACCCTAATTTTTTCATGGATTCTCTCTTTGGTTATGTAACCCTTGTTTTTCTTAAATAATCTTACTTGTCCATCTGTCTGTGTGGACCCTAGAGCTTTACCAAATAAGAAACTTTGAAAATAAAAATTGTAACCATCATATTCCTTTGACTTTATTGCTCGCAATATTTCTTGGGATAACTTAAATGAAATTCTCTCATCAGCGGCAATTGCTAAAATCCACTCACCTTTTGCTTTGCTATATCCAAAGTCAGCTTGTTTGGCTATTGAATCAAGTCTGCGCAAGTAGACCTTAGCATTGCACTTTCTGGCAATCTGGCAAGTTTTGTCCGTAGAAAAATCATCGACAACTATTATTTCATCTGCAAATCTACAGGTTTCAAGACATTTGGCAATTTGTTTTTCTTCGTTTTTGGTAATGACAACGACTGAAAGCATAGATAAAGCCGACATTTCTGGTAAAATTCTAACATAATTTTGAAGCAGTATTTATTTATCCTAACCATTTCTGTTCTTGCATTAACATTAAGATTATCCAATATTCAAGGTGTCGGTTTGATTTTTTGGGATGAGGCAAATTATCTTAACGAGGCAAAATATTTAAGGGGCACAGGCGGACAACCTCTTTCTTTAGCAAAACCTACATATTCTGCCTTAGTGGCAGTTTCTCAAAAGCTTTTTGGGGAAACAGACTACGCAGGCCAGTTAGTATCCGCTTTTATGGGAGCCGTTACTATTCCAGTGATATTTTTTTTGACAAAGCAGCTCTTTTCTAGAAAAATTGCAATATTGGCCTCCTTACTTTTCGCCCTCATACCTCTCCATATAATTTTCAGCCGGCTTACCCTTAGTGACACTACTGCTCTTTTTTTCCTTACCTTGGCTATCTTATTAAGTAACTTATTTAAATCACCCAAAATGTCTCTACTTTCTGGGTTTATCGCCGGTCTTGCTTATACTTCGAACCTAAAATTAATATTTATGCCATTCTTATTCATTTTTTTATTTCGAAATAATCTTAAAACATTGGTAATTTGGCTTATTTCTTTTATAGCAACACTTTTTCTTTGGGAAATTCCGCATCTAATCTCACATTCATTTCCAAGCTACTTCTTCCAATTACTTACCCTTGCAAATGACGGAGCAACTATTGGATTAACTGATCTTTCATTTTATCCATACGTAATTATCACTTATCTTTCTTGGCCAATCATCATTCTTGCAACAGCAAGCCTTTTCTTTAAACGATCAAAAAATACAGTTTTTCTGCTATTTTGGATTCTACTTTTTACCATACCCTTATTTTTCAATATTCAAAAAGCTCCCAGACTGATAAGCTTCTTACCCATCCCGGTTTCAATATTAGCGGCGCTGGCACTCAATTATGTACTGGAAAAAAAGATTTTTAAAGAAATTTTTCTGAAAGTTATCATCATTCTTTTGATTATTTCGCCGGCTACCATAAGTATCTTAAAAAATATTAATTTACACTCAGGGCAAAAAAATCTTAATTTATCCTTCACTCAACCGAAATCCCAAAAAATAATTACAACTCAGCTTCCAGTTACAAAATTTTATCTTCCCAACTTTGATATAGTAGAGTTCCCAAATAACGATTTAAATTCGCTCAGAAAATTATTTGATAACGGCTATCACTATCTTGTAGTGGACAATCAAGCTTATGCATCATTTAAAGATACAGAACTTTTAAGGAGAATAGAGTCAGATTTGGAACCGATTAAAACTTTTGATGACAATGCAAAAGCAAATGCTCAATTTTTCCTTGAACATGCACAAGTACGAAAAGCAACTCTCATACAAATGCTTACCCTACAAGAAGAACTTAACCAAAAGAGAGGCAAATATCTTAAAATCTATAATTTAGGGGACTTCTTTTAGCCAATTATTTTTAGAAGTCCCTTCGGGTATCTTACCAAGTAATCAGGTCTTGCCTTAGAAAGAATAAGTGGATGAGCAAAGCCCCAACCACAACTAACGGCTGTCACATTCGCCTTCTTTGCAATCCTGATATCTTCTAATGTATCCCCAAGATAGATAGTAGCTCTCTGTTTTAAATAACTCACCTTGTCTTTTTTCTCAGGACTGATATTTATAACCTGACCAAAATAATCAATAATTCCACAATTTTTAAGCTGAGACAAAAGATTTTTCCTACTGTGTCTGTGTGTTAAGATTCCAATTTCCTTCCTCTTAGAAATATTTTCCAGGACCTCAACAATCTGACTATGAGGACTATCAAGCGCAAGAAATTTTGACTCTTCCAATAAATTCCTTTTCAGTCTCAAATATTTTTCTTTGGAAAATATTCCTTTAAAGTAAAAGTACTCATCAAGACCCTGACGCTTCAGTCTCCGATATTTCAAAAAAGGTATAGGCTTGAGGTTAGATTTTATTGCGAGAATAGTATGTACCTGCCAAAATCGCTTCCAAACGTTAAGAATTGTTCCATCGAGGTCAAAATAGATTATTTTCTGCATATGGCATAAATTTCAGCGCAATATTTAGCAGGCATAGATCGTGATACTTCATAAAACGCATTAAGTAAATCATCGCTCCAACTAATCATTTGGGCTTCGGATAGAGGCTTTATAAAATATCCGCCGGTTTTAACAATCTTCAAATTTACTTTTTCAATCTCCTTCTTAAGACTTACTAAATCATAGATGCGCCGATGTCCTTGGGTAATATCTGTTGTGCCCAATTCAGCCAAATTATCAATAATCCCTATGGCTTTTCCTATCATTCGGTGAAGTGAATTAGCATTTGGCACAAGGATAATTATTCGGCCATCTTTTTTAACCCATGTTTTGGAAAGTCCCAATAATTCCTGCGGTTTTTCTACATGCTCTAAAATAAAAGATAAAACAACATTATCGAACTTTACCGGTGTTTCAAAATCTTCAAATAAAGTACAAATAAACTTTGCCTTCGGGGCTATTTTTTTTGCTCTTTTAATTAACCTAACTGAACCATCAATACCTGTTACACTAAACTTTCCGGAGAGAGACTTGGCCATTACCCCATCTGCACAACCCACATCCAAAATCGTTCTGCCTATGGCATTTTCCATAACAGTTTTGATTCGATATTTTTCCAACTTGCCATTAACTCCTTTGAGCATTGAAAAATGTTCGGCAATTTTTTCCAATCTTTTGATTTCTTCACTGTTTGTCATATTTTTTAATCTGGGCACCTGCTATAAGTTTTGGTAAAAAATCAACACCTCTAATCCAGTAGTATTCTTTCCTTATTGGATTGATAAGCCCACTTTCTGTCGGCATACCTAGCGCTGTTTTAACAAATATTTCTGGCATGTTTAGTCCGGCTTTGGTTAAAAAATATGATGTTGTAAAAAATCTACCGATATTTATCTCCGTTGGGTTTGGTATTCCTTCTTTATCAAAAGTCATATCAACGGAGTATATCCCGTGAGGTCTTTTATCAATTGCCAAAATCGACTTTTGAGCAATTTCATCAACTATTTTACTTGTTTCAATTTTACCGACTCCAGTGATTCCGCTTATGCCGGAAGGCGATCTACCTTCAATCTCCCAAAGTATCCGTCGTCGGCCTTGAGCACAAATCAGCCTGCCATTCCTGTAAATCGACTGCCAAGTGATTGAATTTGGTGAAAGGTAGCTGGCAGCGGTAAAATATCCCCAACCTTGTTTAAACTCAACCCAAGCCTTAGCGATTTGAAAATTATCCGCAATAATCGACCCCTTGCCAAATGCGCCTTTTGTCTGTCTAAGCCAAATTTTGTTCCCAAGTTCAACGAAGGCTTTCTTGATGTCTATAGAGGTCTTTAGCAAAAAAGTTTTAGGGACGCAAAGACCAGATTTTTCCCAGAGTAGATATGAAAGATATTTGTCCTGACAGATGGATACAGTTTTTTTAGAGGGAAGAAATACTTTTGTCTTTAATTTTTGCCGGTCCCTTGAAATTCTAGCTATTTCTTGATCATTTGCCGCATAGATAAGTTGAATCTTTTCTGTCGAAACTATTCTATTAATCGCGTCAATATAACCTCTCTTTTTGGCATCTGGAATTAAATAAGTTTTATCTGCCTCACTTCGCCAAAAATAGTACTTATTGGCATCGGTTCCTACAATATAAAATTTATGATGGCTTTCGCGAAGTGATCTGATAAAATTTGTTGCTGGTGAACCACCTGCCCCTAAGACAAGAATTCTTATAGTCTTAAACATGGATAAAAGACTGCCCCCTTAAACTATCTTTAGATGTCTCAAGTATCCTTGCCACTTTCAAACTTAAATTTGCATCATTTGACTGATCTTGAAGAACCTTTTTTAAAAACTCTCTACAAGCAATTTCTAACGGCTCTGTCTTTGCAATTTTCGGTATGAATCCTTTACCTACCCGATACCTGTAAGCAAAATCTCTATATGTTGCATAGTAAGGGGGCTTAGGTAAGTTCTGCAAACTAACACCCTTTTTTACAATCTCAATCTTATCTTTAGTTTTCGTATCGTCATAAACAATCATTTTATTTTTAGCAACTATCGTAATATCCCGAACCTTTTTGGGAAAAAGCCATGAAACATGGATATGAGCTAGTAATCCTCTTTTGTAGACGAAAACCAAATGCGCATCATCAACAATTTTCCTATTGATGTGAGCATGTCCTACAGTTAATACTTTTTCGGGTTCGCCAAGTAAATAAATAAGTATTGAGATGTCATGTGGTGCCAAATCTAATATTACATCAATATCTTTTTGGAAAATCCCAAAAGAAAGACGTCTCATATCTATGGTATAAATACCATCTCCCAATTTTTTACATATTTTTTTCAAATACCTAATTTCATTCGAATAAATGTAAGTATAATCCACAAACAGTACCCGCTTTCTTTCTCCAGCTAGTTTGAAAAGCTTTTCGGTTTGGGACACTGATTCTGCCAGAGGCTTTTCGCAAAATACATGTTTATTATCCTTGAGAGCCTTCTCAACAACAGCATAATGCATCGAGACAGGCAAGCTTACAACTACTGCATCGCAAGCATTTTTAATAAAACAATCTGAAATATTTTGCGAAACTATAATTTTCGGATAGAGCTTTCTAATATATTTAAGGCGACTGTAATCTTTGTCCACAACCATGACCACCTCTGAATTTTTATCTTTAGAAAAGTTGCGGACCAGGTTTGGCCCCCAATACCCACACCCCAGTACTGCTATTTTCAAAGGCTTTTTGACCATTTTTTGGACTGTCGCAATAATATCATCTCTAGCTCCCAAAAATCTGCGACTGCCAGCATTAATTATTTAATTCTTTTTTAGTAAATAACGTTATTACCTATTTTAGAAATACTTTTAATTGCCCAAGATAAAAAAGAACATAGTTTTTTCTAAAAAGAAAAACAAGAATCAGATAAACTACTACTATAGCAATTAAAACTGCCACCAGCTCAAAAGCATTTCCAAAGATTTTAACTACATACCAAAATGGCAGTGTTGAAACGACCGCAAAAAATAAATAAATCAATATTGTCCTAAAATAGTCAATTTTGACTATTTGTCTTACCTTAATAATCATCAAAAACTGAATAGCTGAACCCAAAAACCAAGCCAGGGGGTGTCCGGTAAAGCCGATTTTAGGAATTAAGGTGAAAGCTAATATCCAAAAACAGAAAGCTGCGGCTATGGAAACATTCCGCACAAACCTAACTTCACCGCAAGCTATTAATAAACTTGCGGCCACCGATGATACAGCCACAGTGGCACTCAAGAGAACAAAGAACCTTAAGGCCCAAACCGCCGGTAGCCACTTGTAAGTAAAAACAACATTGGTAATTGGCTCGGCAAAAAAGAGCAAAATAACCGTCAGTGGCAAAACACCCATTAAAATCAAATTAAGCGAGTAATTAACCGAAGAAGAAAGTCGCCTCTTATCATTTTGGATTCTGGAAAAAACCGGAAAGGAGACTTTGGCGATAAGCTCGGAAAAAGCCCAAGGTAAAAGTCCAATGCCACCAGCCCAGGTTAAATAACCGGTACCGGCCGGCCCAACAATATAACCAACATAAAGAGGTGCGATCGAACCAGAAACGGCATAGGCTAGTGAGTAAACCTGGTAATTGAGGGCAAAGCCTAAAAATTTGGCAAGGCTATCCTTGGCAAAACCCAAAGCCAGCTTAAAAGGACTCAAAATATAAAAAGCCAAAGTACCCAAAGACTTACCGACTAGATAACTTACGACTAAACTTTCAATCTGAAAACCCTTTATGGCCATCAAAACCGCAAGTGTTTGAATGATCAAAAGCTCACCACCCTCGATAATACTTAGACGCAAGTACCTAATTTGTCGCTCCAAAATAGCCAGGGAGATCATCCTAATATTAATCAAAAAAATAGCCAGGGCCATTAGTCTTGTCAAAGTAAGGCCATTTTCGACCTTGAGCTTATAAAAATTGGCAACTTGCGGAGCAATCATCCAAAGCATTAAGAAAAATAACACGGAGACCAAAAGCACAGTCCAAAAAATTGTCGAAAGATCGGCTTGTTTAATTTTTTCTTTTTTTTGAATAATAGCCGCCATAAAACCAGAACTTGGTAAATTAGCCAAAAATTCGACAATAAAGACCATAATCGCAAAAACTCCGAAGGTCTCTGGAAACAAAATCCTGGCCAAAATAATCGTCGAAAGAGTCTGGATTAGCTGGACGCTAATTCGCCTGACAGCCAAAACTACCACGCCCGAAACAGCGTTTTTTTTAAGTGTTTCGGCCGTAAATTTAAGGTCTAATTCTTCCGGCTTTTCGACTTGGGGTTTAAAAAAATCAAAAATCATTTAACCTAAAATAAACGCGAGGGATGTTCTCAAGTAATCTTGCGCTTATTTCCCTTTTTTAAATCAGCTATCCGAGTCTGTTTTTGAGTCATTGGCAAAAAACACATAGTGCTTTGAGTCTGTTTGGCCTGGCGAGCACTAAAATTATTTCATGCAGTTTAAAAAGGGCTAGACTGGCGCCAATTAAGATAAGCGGCAGTCCGATTGCCAGTCTAAAAAACTCTCCTTGGGCGAATTTAAAAATCGCCAGGCCTGCAAGAATCAGCACTCCCCCCACCAAAAGCCAGACTAAATTAATAATCTCCGAATAGACCACCATTGCCAGATGATGCCAGAAAGTATGTTTGTTCATTGCAAATCGTTTAGCGTTGATCGGCCACGAAACCAGTTTCGTATATTGGTAAGTGCAAAGGTAAGGAAACCGGTTTGGTTGAGAGGTAAAGTTAGGAGTCATTTAACACTAAAAACCTGACCCCTAAACTATACCGGCATCATAACCTTAACCCAATTACCTTTACCGATACGGGCATCGTCACCGTAACCTCCTAACTTGTCAATTGTCAATTGTCAATTGTTACTCCTCTTCCTCCTCCCACCCTTTCTGGGCTCTTTCCAATATTATCGGCAGTTTTTTGGACAGGATAAATCTAATAAAGACTAAAGTCGCCAAAGAAACAGCTATTCCCAGCCAAAGATCGACTCCTTCTTGAAATTTCAAAGTAATTGTCTGCTCTCCTTCTTTTTGGGGAAAAATGACTAAATTACCCAAAGGATCAGCGGCTGTCTTAAGTTTTTCGCCCTGTAAGTCTTTGACTTGCCAACCGCGATCATAAGTTATTCCCAATGCCAAAACTTCATCCTTGCCAATTTCAGCTTTTACCAAAAGTCCATTACTTGTTTCTTCCAATTTTGCCCTTTTTCCCGCTTGTAACCAACCAGTATACACATCAAGCGCTTGTCGTTCATTCCTTTTGGCAGGGTCAGGCAAAAGTAAGTCTTTTAAGCCCGCTTGCGTTGTCACAGAGGCCATTGGGGAATCAATTCGATATATTCTATCGCCGGCCTGATTATCGAAAACTTTCTCTAACTTTCCCTCAAATTTTGCAGGATAGACAAAATCATGGTAATACTCGCCCGAACTTTGATCATGGACGACCAAATAACCAACCCTTAAGGCTTTCAGCCATAAAAGGCTAGTTTCAGCATCTGGACTTGTGCGCACATGATAGACAGCCGGCGCCCAAGACGGATTAGTCGAAGCCTGATCAATGCCGCCTCTAACCTGCCAAACATCGGGCGCAAATTCATTAAGCCAAAAAGCCGTTGAGCCGGAAAGAAAAACCCTATCCGGGATGTCAGTTGTTAGTTGTTTGTTGTTAGTTGTCAGTTGCTGATCCAGCCACTTGGCTATCTGATATTCAACCGAGTTCTTGATGTTAGGATTTGTTTTAAATATTTGCCAGCGCGCCGGCGTTTTATAAAAACTGTACACGACAGTAATCAAAATTGCTCCCAGGACAACAACTGACCATAAACTCTGGATACTTAATACTTGATACTTAATACTTGATGCTTTTTGGGCAATCAAATAACCCAACAAAAGCGCAATCCCCATTTCCATCTCCGGTAAAAAGCGGGTGTATTCGGTCAAAAACTGGCGGTTGGAAAAATAAAACAGCAAAGTAATCGCAATAAAAGGCAAAAGCCACAGCCAAATAAAAGCTAAAGACTGCCTACCTTTGCTTAAAAGCTTCATCGAAGCTACTACCAAAACCGCCGGCCCAAGACCGATTGCCGCCTGAACCATCACTTTAATAAATGAAACCAGCCCAATTCCCGAAATCGAAGGCGAAGAAGCAATCAAGCGGATATTTTGCGGTGTAAAGAAAAAGGCATCTAGTAAAAACGCTAATACCAGTGCAAGACCCACGGCAGCTACTTTGCGCGCAGTATCACCTTTATGTGCCTCGATAATCACGATTACTGTCAGTCCAACCAAAAGTGCAAGCGAAGTTACCCCATCTGTCAGAAAAAGCAGAGCTGTTGCGATTATTGTTGCGACTAATCGAGAATAGTTAATCTTCTCCAAAAGCCGCCAATAGAAAATTAAAACCAAAGGTAGAAGCGCCAGACCCAAACTTCGAGAAAATTCCTGCTGCATCCAAGCTGGGGCAAAGCCAAACCCACTCCCGAGTACAAAAAACTTTTTGAAGATGTAACCGACAGAAGGCAACATGATCAAAAAAAAGCTAGCTAAAAAGGCTGGGAAGTGGGAATTTCCAATTTCCAATTTCCAATTTCCAATCTTAAAGCGGGTGGCGCGGGCGGAGGGAGTCCCATCGAGCGCCCGCAGGACGCGATTTACTCCGGACGTTAATTGATGAATTTCCGTATCGAATAATGTTGACCTTTCGTCCGAGGACGTCGGCTGGGACGAGCCTTTGACAGGACCCGCTGAAACACCGCCAAATACTCTCCTTGCCAAAAAATAAAAAGTTATCGGAAAAGCAACTAAAGCAAGTGCTTTTAATATCCGATAAACTGCCAAAAGATCAAAAATGCCAATTTTCTCAATCGCACCTAATACCCACCAAGAGGCAGGTGGTCCGGCAAATCTAAACGGAAAACCCAAATACCAACTCGATTCCCAACCCAAAATACCCTGCTCGGCCACGCGTCTTGCTAAAACCAAAGTCGCCGGTTCCAAAGAACCAGTTTGGGCAGTGTAGCCGAATTTAAAAAGTGGCCAGATAAAAAATAATGTAATAAATCCCAATAAAAAAATCGGGGCCGATTTTCTCACTCAAAAGAAACTCTACAACTTCTCAACCTATTGATCAACCACAAATGAAGTGTTTTACTTGAATCATATGCAAGTCAGTCAGTTAATTTTCATTTTAGCTAATTTTATAACTGCTTCAACACTGGCAGCGATTATCTGGCTTTATATTGATGCGCTTCTTTTAAAAATTGAAATAAAAGCAATTTTGAGGGCTACCGGCTTCATCTTGTTAACAGTTTCATTTGCCCTTAACCTGGTTTCTAGCTTTTCGACAATTAATGAACCCCAATTTACTTTTTGGATGCATAGTCTTGGGCTTTGGTTAATATTTGCTTCTTTTATAATCGATTCCCATTCAAAATTGCGTTTTATCACTGTCATTGCCATCGCTTCCCTTTTGCTTTTTAAATCCCACCAGCTCTTGGCTGTCCAAACTCTGCTAATTTCCATAAACGTTTTTGAAATTGCCTATAACACCCAACACCGAGATTTAATTCCCTTTGGGGCAGGATTCTTATTAATGACAACTGCTGAATTTTTTTATTATCTGGATGAGGTCAAAGGGTTTCAAAACATTTCAGTAGCCGGAGACTTTCTTTATATATTTGCCTCAATCGCCCTGTCAATTTGGCTCTGGTCCTATTTGGCCATCCGTTTTAATCTTGCCCAAAAATTTCCCCGAATGATTTAGAAGAACGAAACAATTAAAAAAACTCCAAGGCATTTTTAACTTCTTCCAAAAGATTGTCTTTGAATTTATTGACAAAAGCATGGGCGCCCATTTCAGCTGCCTTTTTGCGATGGTCTTCTCCATCTAAAACCGTACAGATTATAACTGGTATATGTTTGAGTCCATCATGTTTTTTAAGCCTCTCCAAAACCTGCCAGCCGGAAAGTTTGGGTAAGGCAAGATCTAAAATAATGCAGTTATAACCTTGGTGGCTTTTTTCTAAACCATCATGCCCGTCTAATGCACACACAACTTGCAAGCCGGCATTTTCCAAAAGTTTTTGGTAAGCCCTAGCAGTAAGTAGATCATCCTCGATTAACAAAACTTTCTTTTTCATATCCATAATTTTATTCTAATTTTTATCCCCAACATTTTGCAAGAATTTGAAGCTTTGATGCGTTTACTTGTCCCGAAGGATTCGAATAACCCAAAAAAATTTGGTAGACCAACCTAATCCGCGTTAATCAGCAACAATCAGCGTTAATCCGCGGCCTTCGTTTCTAAGACGAAGGCATACACAAACCACCAAAACCCAAATAGCCAGATGATTACTGCCAAAAGCGAACCGTAATCATGAATAATAGTCGCCGGAAACTGTCCAAAGAAGTAAGCAACCAAAACTACAGCTACAATTCTTAATATGTTGACTAAGAATGTCCCAAAAGCACCGATTATTAAGGCTTTAAACTTAGAGAAGTTAGTATATCTGTCTCCCTGCAATCCAATAAAAGCCGTAATCACAAAAAACAGTAATGATTGCCAGCCAATACAGTTCCAAACAATTTCCGTAAAGAATGGTTGGCTGTTACCCAAAATTACATACTCGCGCGTCACCGCCACTTCAAAACCCAAAGTTGCCAAAACCACCGCCACCATCCGCACTTCAAAAGGCACAATCACCTCTCGAATAAACCAATAACCCTTCAGATTGATTACTAGTCTTGTCAAAAGGTCGTTAAAAGTCGCCAAAAAAGGCATAAAAAGTAAAACCAACACTAGAATTAAAAAAAGTGTAATAAAGGTATCTTTGGAAACATTCAATCTTGAAACTTTTTGCCCACCTTCTGTCTGCATATTAGTTTTCTGTTTCTTTTTGCTGATTTTGATTGATTTTGATATTGCGCCTAATTTGGGTTTCTTGTAACTGCTTTTTTATCTCTTCATTTCCAGGATCAAGCTTAAGCGCCATTTGATATTCGGCAATTGCCAAATCAAGTTTACCCTGCTTCTTGTAAACACCTGCCAAATTTCTGTGAGGCAGGGCCTCCTCTGGTTTTATTTTGGCTGCAATTGTAAACTTTTCAATCGCCCGATCCAGCTTGCCGGTCTCGGCCAGAATGGCACCTAAATCTATATAAGCCGGGTAATAGAGTGAGTTTAAATCTAAAGTCTTAGTGTATGCCTCAATCGCCAAGTCAGTCTTTTTTTGCTGCACATAAAGTCTACCTAAGCCATAGTAAGCCAAAGGCTCTCGCTTGTCCGCCTCAATGGCTTTTTGATATTGCTCCAGGGCTTTCTCCAAGCGTCCGTCTTCCCAATAAGCATCGCCAAGATT
This sequence comes from Candidatus Curtissbacteria bacterium RIFCSPLOWO2_02_41_11, assembly GCA_001775055.1. Classification (GTDB taxonomy): domain Bacteria; phylum Patescibacteriota; class Microgenomatia; order Curtissbacterales; family GWA2-41-24; genus GWA2-41-24. The sequence goes on along the minus strand of MFBU01000005.1, from coordinate 3,069 downwards.
CAGGTTAACTTTGCTCAATCGTCTTGAGTTTTTAGCCTCTGCTCGCTCGTAAAGTTGAATGGCGCGTGCTAAATCCCCTTTATCTTTATAGGTATTGCCTAAATTATTACTTGCCAGAACACTGTCTGGAGATTTTGCCAATTCATAAGACCAAAGGGTAAACGAATCACGCCAGTCTCGATTTCGCAGATATGTCTTAACTGAGTAAAAAGCCAATATGGTTGTAAATCCTATCACCGCTAAAACCATCACTAGAACTGAAAGGTAAGAACTAAGAGCTGAGAATTTGACTGTGAGATTGAACTTGGAAGTAACAACTTGGCTGACCATGTATGCCAATAACAGACTCCAGCCATACGATGCTAAAAACAAATACCTTTCTGTCATAAAATTGCCAAGCGGAATAATATTGGAAACTATTGCCATGGAGGCAAAAAACCAAAATATACAAAATGTAACAATCGGTAACCTTTTATATAAAAAAATAGCAGCTGCCACTGCCCCGATTATGACTGCTGCCGAAAATAAGAAAGATAAATCTGTGATTTTCTGAGAAAGATAGGATTGCGCATTGTAATCAACATAGTGAAGCGAGCTTATGCCGCTTGGGAGTTTGTGGTTTATGGTTAGATTCAATGGGAAAACAATGATTTGTATATACTCCCAGATTGCTTTTGCCTGTGCCAACATCGTTAGATAAAAACTGTTCTCCAGAAATTCCCTTTTCTCGGTTAATTTCAAAATCCCAAACCGAAAAACAGCATAACTTGCCAAAATTCCCCAAAAATAAAGATGCCTAAAAATTCTCTCTTTTGCGCTCTCTTTAATTTTCATTGGAAAACAGAAATCGTAAAGAATTACAAGCACTGGCAGGATAAAAGTAATCTCGTAGCTGGCAAAGGCCAACAGTGCCAAAAGACCGCTAATGGCCAGCCTCTTTTTTCGATATTGATACTCACTTCTTGCCCTGATGTAGAAGTAAAAGGCAGCCAGCAAAAAGCTAATGCCCAAAATATCCGTGCTACTAGTTATAAATGTAACCGCCTCAACATGGACTGGGTGAACCCCAAATAAAAGAGCTGTCAAAAAGGCGACTAAACCTGAAAACGGAAACTGGAAACTAGAAACTTTTAGCACAGTTTCTCGTTTATCGTTTATTGTTTCTAGTTCAAAGATCTTCTTTGTCAGAAAATAGACTAAAAGTGTCGCCGATAAATGAATTAAAATCGCCTGCAAGTGAAAAACAAACAGGGAATTTGCAAATACTACTTTGTCAAAGGTTAAAATAATCCCTTTAAAGAGGCGATAATCCCCCTCATGGGGATGCGGCAGTGCACCTTTGAGAAATTGCGGCAAGGATTTAAAACTTGCGGTTAATTCCCAATCGGCGAAGGTCTTATCATCCCAAACCAATTGATTACCAAATGTGTTAGCATAAACGCCGACCGTCAAGAGAATAATGATAGCAAGCTGAAATTTGGTATTAAAAAGCAGTCTTATAATTGGCATTTTTTATTTTAACTTTTCACTTTAGACTATTGACTATTCACTATTCTGGACTCGGGCTCGGACTCGGACTGGCATTGGCACAAACAATGCACGAACGCGTAACTTTGGACGGCCCTTGAGAACTTGTCGAAGAAGTTGGCGAAGGGGCTGGCAGACTAGTTGTTGGGTTTGGGATTAGGCTAGGTTGTGCGCTAGGAGTTGGGGCAGTTGCCACTGGCGAAGCCGCCGGCGTCCTATCCATGATATCCGTCCAATCTGTCCAATCAATCAGGTTGCTTGGAATTTTGGGCAAGCCTTTGTTAAAAATCTTAACAGCAAAAACGACGATGACTATCCATAAGATGAGCGAAACAACAACCTTAACTAAATCTCCAACTGGCCTTTTTGAATCGAGTTTTTCTGGCTCCTGGGCACGCCGCAAAAATCTTAATCTCGGCCTTCTAAATTTTAAATTGAAAATGTTTACCTCCTTCTTTTTTCCTTCTAAGTTTACCAAATACTTTCGGCAAAAACGGCACTGCGCCTAACAAGAATAGGGCTCTTTCCGGCAATGTGGCAAATTCGTAATTGTTGGTCTCCCGCAAAACTGCGGCAATCTCGTTGGCGTTTGTCCCGGTAATCGGCGAGTTGATATGGCCTAAATGGTCGCCTGAACCTGACCAGCCGTAATCATATTCGCCAGTCCAGGAGATTGTCGTTTTATCACTGGACTTAAAATAGGCCTTTTCATTAGTGTCTTTAATAACATGGGCGTAAAGCTGACTATTGGTCGTATCCAAAGATAAGGAAACAGAACTAAGATTAGTTGTACCGACTGGTTTAAGAGAGACTCCGCCAATCGCCCAACCTTCCGAAGCACCCAATGTCCAAGACATGGTGACAGTTGCTGCTCCCGACTCGTTGCTACCCGTACCGCGCACAGGTTCTGCGCCGGTGGTCAACAGATTCCATCGTTCAGTCTGGCTTGGATCTACAGTGGCAGTTGCGGTCCCTCTGGCGTTTAGAGTATCAACTACCATCTCCCCTGTAGCGCTTGTCACATTTACGGATGGTGAAGTACTAGTGCCTGTGGCTGATGCGAAAGTACCAAGCGGCGTCGTCTGGTGTACGCCTGTCCAACTCGTCGCACCACCAATAACTTCGGCAAACCCACTAAGACTAACAACAATATCATGCTCGCCGGTGGCGGGGGCTACTAATTGCCAAAGAGACATAAAAGCAGTACCAAAACCAGCAGTTCCTATGTTGGTCATGGCTACGCTATTGTAAGTAACTCCGGTAATGGAGGATGCACCTCTGTTTAAACTGACTCCAACAATAAGAATCCGATCAGTACCCGAAGTGGTATGCGGCCACGAAAGGCTAGTAACTCCACCTTCGCTGTTTTTCGAAGACGGCGCATCAAAAGCCAAAGGAACGTATGGAGCGCTCAAAGTAGCCGGTGAAGGGAAACAGTTGGTAGTGTCACAGTCGGCAAGGTCAACTTGGGGGGCGGTGGAAGCTGTACCGTCATAATAGGCAAACTTGCAGTTAGTTGAGGAGGCAGCACCGGCATCGTCA
>MFBU01000004.1 GCA_001775055.1 Candidatus Curtissbacteria bacterium RIFCSPLOWO2_02_41_11 | reverse complement strand
ATTTCCGCAGTTGATGAAAAATATGCGAAAGTAGCCTTAACTACTGGCCAAAAATTAACCCAACTTGCACCGACCGATCCCCAAGTCTATTTGACTTTAGGAAAAATCCAAGCCGGTCTTGGCAAAAATGAAGAAGCCAAAAAAACCCTCACGATAGCGTTAAATCTCAAACCAGATTATCAGGAAGCAAAAGAACTGCTTGAACAGTTGGCAAAACCAACAGTTGACAACTGACAGCTGACCCTACTTCGTCAAATAGAACACTTGACTTCGAAGGGCAAGCAATTGACAATTGACCTGATGAATCTTTCAAAAACCGACCCTCAAATTGCCAAACTGATAAAACTTGAGGAAAAGAGACAGACAGAAGTTTTGGAAATGATCCCTTCCGAAAATTACGCTTCACGAGCTGTAATGGAAGCTCTTGGCACAGTCTTAACCAATAAGTATTCCGAAGGTTATCCCAAAAAGCGTTATTATCAAGGAAACAAAATTATTGATGAGGTGGAGATTTTAGCAATCGAGCGGGCCAAAAAACTTTTTAAGGTTCCCCACGCCAATGTCCAACCATATTCCGGATCCCCTGCTAACACAGCCGTTTACTTTGCCCTACTGGCACCGCTCAAAGATAAAATCATGGGTCTCTCCTTAGCCTTTGGAGGTCATCTAACCCACGGCGCACCCGTCTCCATTTCCGGCAAATACTTTAAGACTGTACCTTATGAACTGGGTAAAGATGGCTGGCTTGATTACGATGCGATTGAGAAACTGGCCAAAAGTCAAAAACCCAAAATCATTGTCTGTGGTTTTACCGCCTATCCCAGAAAAATTGATTTTAAAAGATTCGGACAAATTGCCGATTCCGTTGGCGCTTATTTACTGGCCGATATTTCCCATATCACCGGCCTTATCATCGCCGGCGTCCATCCCGACCCAGTACCTTATGCTGATATCATCATGACCACCACCCACAAAACTCTTCGCGGACCTAGAGGAGCAATCATTATGGTCACTGAAAAAGGCTTAAAGAAAGATCCGGAACTAGCCGAAAAAATCGACAAGGCAGTTTTCCCCGGTCTTCAAGGCGGCCCGCATGATAATCAAACCGCCGCCATTGCTGTTGCCCTTCGGCAAGCTCAGGGTAAACCCTTTAAACGCTACGGAGAGCAGATTGTCAAAAATTCCCAAGCCCTGGCCTCATCACTTAACGGCTTTGGCTTTGATTTATCAGGCAGTGGCAGTGATAATCACCTAATTCTAATTGATCTTCGCACCAAAGGAGTCAATGGCTCAGTTGCCGCTATCGCCCTTGAAGTTGCTGGCATTGTGGTTAATAAAAACGGAGTGCCTTTTGATACTATGCCCCCTTTTTACCCTTCCGGAATCCGTCTCGGAACCCCGGCAATCACCACCCGCGGCATGAAAGAAAAAGAAATGAAAAAAATCGCCAAGTGGATTTCTCTGGCAATCGATGAAGTAAAAAACGAAAGGTTTCCGACTGAAAAGGAAGCCCGTATTCAATTTATGAAAGGTTTCAGAATTAGAGTTGAACATAACAAAAATCTGAAAAAAATCGCGCAGGAAGTCAAAAATTTAACTAATAAATTCCCAATTCCGTAAATGACAAAAATTCTGGACGGGAAAGTTGTCAACGAGAAGATCGCGGAACAACTCAGAACTGAGATCGCAAAACGCGGAACTAGACCGAAACTTGTTATTATCCAAGTCGGGGATGTACCAGAGTCAAATGCTTACATTGGCAGAAAGAAAGCTTTCGGCCAGAAAATCGGCGCAGAAGTCAAATTAAAACGATTCCCTGAAACAATTTCTCAAAAAGAATTGGTTGGTCAAATCATCGTTTACAATCGCGATCCACAATATCACGGAATCATAGTCCAAATGCCCATTCCAAAAAGTCTTGACAAAGACCAAATTATTGATTCCATTAGTCCTCAAAAAGATGTCGATGGTCTAACTTCTATCAATTTAAAACTTTTATGGGAAAACAGGAAAGAAGGTCACATTCCAGCAACTACCAAAGGCATCCTAACACTTCTTGATTACTACAAAATCCCCATAGCCGGAAAACACGTAGTCGTCGTCGGTCGATCATTTCTTGTGGGCAAACCGACTGCATTGGCATTTTTAAACCGCGACGCCACAGTTACCATTACCCACAGCAAATCTAAAAATCTACCGTCAATCACTAAAACTGCAAACATCTTGGTGGTTGCCGCCGGCAAAGCGAAATTGATTGGCAGAAACCATGTCTCTAGTGGTCAAGTCGTCGTGGATGTAGGGATAAATGTGGTAAATAACCAGAAACTAGAAACTAGAAACCAGAAACCGGGAACGGAACCTCATGACCGCAAAATCGTTGGTGATGTTGATTTTGAAAGTGTCAGAAAAATTGTGACAGCCATTACCCCTGTCCCGGGCGGTATCGGCCCAATGACCGTTGCCTCCCTTTTCGAAAACCTCCTTGAAACTTACAAAAGCCAAACTTGATCTGATATTATGAAATTAGTGAGAACTGCCCAAGGATTTGTACAAATTGTAATTATTGCAGTTATGGCTCTTGTCATCGGTGCTGCTGCAATATACGGATATCAAAAATTAACGACAAAACCCTCTCCTTCCCCATCGCCAACGGATAGATCCATTAGGCTGATCGAACCCTCACCATCTCCCACCGACGAAACTGCAAACTGGAAAGTTTATACAAATAAAGTTTTCGGGTACTCAATTAAATATCCAGGGTTCTGGTTTGACCAAGGGCCTTACGGAGGACAAGCAGGATATGATTGTTTGGAAAATATAGATTATGGAGCAATTGCAGAATTCTCAAAAACAAAACTAACAGATTGCGGTTTTGTCGGAGAACAGTTACCCCCTCAGGAAGCTGATGTGACAATTTGGGTACTAAATGAGAAATTTCCCTCTTTAGAAAAAATTATCAGCCCAAATTATTCTGTTACACAAATTGCCGGGGAAAAAGCCACCAAATATCCTTTCACTGAAAAGTCTGAATTACCAAACATACAAGCTACAAGAATTTACTTTAACCGCGGAAACAAAGGCTATATTATTTTCTTAAAACAATTAGACAATAAAGGTACTTACGACAAGCTTTATGACCAAATCCTCTCCACCTTCCGCTTTTTAGAATAGTTGACCGTTGCCTCCCTTTTCGAAAATCTACTTCTTGCCTATTAAAAACAAATCCAGTATGCTATAAAAAGCGATATGAATACAAAACTACTGCCCACATTACTGACAGTAGCTGCAGTTGCTCTTCTAGTCGGCGTTATTGCGACACTGGGATATCAGAAACTTACTAATAAATCTCAAACCACCTCGTCACCAACAGCAACCTCTCAATCGCAGGCTGCAGACGAAACTGCAGACTGGAAAACATACACGAACAACTCTTTAAAGTTTTCTGTAAAATACCCTCCTGATGTCACTGTAAAAACAGATGAGGAAGGTTTCGTCTGGTTCAGTAAATCAGGCGCCACACAAACATCCAACACTGAATTTTTTGACGCTTTAAATCTAAAAATTAAAACTGGCAGCCTCGGCGGGCAAAGTCTGGAAACTTTTGCCAATAAGCAGTTTTCTCTCTCGAGTCAGCCGCCGGGTGAAGTAGTCGCAAATGTGACCAAAACAACATTAAACGGTAAGACCGCCTACACTTTCACCATAAAAGGATTAGGCGTCTTTAAGCACACACTTGTTGACTACACAGACCAATATCTATGGGTAGTAGATTTTACAAGCGACCCCACAAACCAAGGGTTTGCAACAATTGTCCAACAAATCCTCTCCACCTTCAGATCCCTGAATTAGTTAATCGTTAATCGATTTAGGCCCGCAGCTTGCGAGGACCGCAAGCTCTGCTTATCGTTCATCGGGTTTCTTGACCGCAAACTTTCAACCATTTACCATTAACGCACTATGTACGCCGACGTTGTCGTTTTAACCTATCAGGCTCCGGAAATTGATTCCTATACCTACGAAGTTCCCAAGAAACTCGAAGGTTTGATCAAGTCGGGACAATTAGTCGAAGTACCTTTTGGCAAAAGAAACCCAATTGGATTGATACTAGAAACTGGAAACCAAAAACCGGAAACAATCAAAATAAAACCCATCAACTCGATAATCTTTCAAATGCCAATTTTACTTTCTTATCAAATCAAACTTCTCAAGTGGATGGCGTTTTACTATCATGCGCCGATGGTTAATTGCCTGGAGGCGATAATTCCCGAAATACCAAAAAGGTTAGCTGGTTATCAGGCTATCGGGTTGTCAGGCCAATATTTGCGCGGTGAGGATGCTTTCGAGCGAGTCGATCACTCCATCCCGCCAACTGGCGGGAGGACCGCAGGTTTACTGAAAGGACATTTGATCGCGAGTGAGAAAGTATCCGAGCAAAAGCGCACATCCCAAACCCTTGTCCTTGTTCCTTCCATCAACCTCCTGCCCGAAACTTTGGCTAAATTTCCATCTGCCAAAAACTATGCAATTTATCATAGCGAACTCAAAACAACTGAAAAATTTACCGTTTGGAAAAAAATTTTAGAAGGCCGCGTCGACTTTGTCTTTGGCTCCCGTTCGGCAATTTTTACCCCCTGTCCAAAACTTTCCAAAATCATCATCTTTGACGAACACGACGGCGCTTACAAGGATGAAAGATCACCTTATTTTGACACTTTAACCATTGCTGAAAAACTGATGCAAATCACCGGCGCCAAACTGCAAATTATCGATCCCTCACCCAAAATTGCCACTTACTTTTCCCACCAAAAAGAAATACAAATTCCCAAAATAAAAGTCCCAACAACTTTGGTTTCCATGATCGATGAAAGAAACAAGGGCAACAAATCGGCAATTTCTGATTTGCTTTCTTCCTTAATTATCAAAACAGTCAGGCAGAAAGGTAAAGTATTGCTTTTTTTAAATAAAAAAAGAGAGTCCGGCCAAGTTTATTGCAAAGCCTGCCGTTTCCACGAATTCGCACCAAAGCCACCGCAAGTTTGCCCAAACTGCCAATCGCCGGATATCTACTTTAACATGCTAAACATTGAATCTTTAGCTGCAACTGTTCACCGACTTCTTCCCAATGCCCAAATCAACTTAATTGCCGAAGGCACCCATTACCAACTACCCACTACCAACTACCCACTACCAACTATTGATATTGCCACCGCTTCTGTCTTTTACCGGCTTTCTGCCCAAAAATATGATCTGGTCGCCCATATCTTATCTGATACCACCTTAAATATTGCTGATTTTACTTCAGGCCAAAAAACGCTTGCCCAAGTCAGTACCCTTAAAAACCTAGCCGCCAAAAACGGCCGATTAATTTTGCAAACTTATAATCCCGACCATCCGATTCTTAAAAATGCCGCACAAAACAATTATCTTTCTTATTTTGCCCAAAGCCTTGCGGAGCGAAAAGCACTCAATTTTCCGCCATTTGCCTTACTTATTAAATTGACAATAAAGGGAAAAGACAAAGAAACTTTAGAAAAAAAGGCCCAAGATCTTACCCAAGATCTTACCCAGTTTCCAGTTTCCAGTTTCCGATTTCCGGTTTCTATTCTCGGACCCTACGAATCAATTTTTAGCGCAAAGGTCCCCAGTTATAATATAATTTTGAAACATAAACTCAACACTTATAGTCTTATTGAAAGAGAAAAAGCGCGCCAAAATCTTGAAATCTATCTTCAGAAAGTTCCCCGCGACTTTCAAATTACGATCGAACCAGCTAATATAAACTGACCAATATGGTTAAAAAAATTCTTATTACACCAGATAAAAAACTGCGCCAAATCTCACAGGAAATTACCGGTTTTGACGGGTCACTAAAATCCTTAATTGCCGATCTTACCGAAACGCTGGAAATTCAAACAGATCCGCCCGGACTTGGTCTTTCAGCACCCCAAATCGGCGTTTTCAAGCGGGTTTTTGTGGCCAAAATAAGAAATAAAATAAAGGCGTTTGTCAATCCCCAAATTCTCAAGTTTTCCCAAAAAGAAGTCGCCTATCTTGAGGGATGCTTCTCTGTCCCCAATCTTTACGGCCATGTCGTGCGGCCGGCTGAAATTGATCTTGAAGCAAACAACTTGCATGGTAAAAAAATCAAAAGCCATCACACGGGACTGCCCTCAAGAATTATTCAGCACGAGGTTGACCATTTAAACGGGATTTTATTTATTGACCATGTCCACAGCCAAAACGGCAAACTCTTTAAAGTTGAAAAAGGAAAAGGCGGTAAAGAACAATTTGTTGAAGTGACGTATGTATGAAAATCGTTTTTTTTGGAACCAATCGTCTAGCCCAAATCGTCCTTGAAGAACTCATCAAGTCGAATTACAAACCCCAATTGATAATCACTGCGCCTGACAAAAAAGCTGGCCGCGGGCAAGAAAGACAAATGTCACCAGTAAAACAGACAGCGCTAAAAAACAACTTAGAAATTTTACAGCCAAAAGATCTTTATGAGTCAAATGTCAAAAGTCGATTATCAAATGTTGATCTGTCCATTCTTGTAGCCTACGGCCAAATTATTCCCAAAGAAATCCTCATAGCACCAAAGTACGGTTTTATTAATGTCCATCCATCACTTCTTCCCAAATACCGAGGTCCCTCACCAATCCAAACCGCAATTCTTTCTGATGATAAAAAAATTGGAATCTCAATAATAATTCTAGACGAACTAATTGATCACGGACCAATCCTGATCCAGAAAAAAATTACAATTTCTCCAAAGGATACCCATTTAAGTCTTGTCGAATATCTTGGAAAAATCGGTGCCAGACTTTTAATTCAAATTTTACCTGAGTATCTGGCAGGTTCTCTCAAACCAAAAACTCAAAACCACTCTCAGGCAACTTTTTCAAAACGTATTAAAAAATCCAACGGCTATATCGATCTTAATAATCCGCCCGATTCCAAGACCTTTGACCGCATGATCCGCGCCTTTTACCCCTGGCCGGGAGTCTATACAAAATTAAAAATTAAAAATGAAAAATTAAAAATTATTAAATTTCTACCAGGAAATTTAATTCAGCCTGAGGGCAAGCGGCCGATGACTACCAAAGAGTTCCTTAACGGTTATCCAGAGACAAAAAAGTTTATCGGGGAGTTATTAAACGGAGACAACTCGACTTGATTCTTTAATAATTGGTGTAATTAATTTTTCTTCTTTTTCCTGTTCTTTTGACTTTGACTCTTCACTCTGGCTTTGACTCTTCACTTTCCTTAAACACTTGGTACAAAGGCGCATTGTCTGGCGTCTGCCTTGATAAGTCACTTTGACCGAATGCAGATTAACCTTAAAAACCACCCGCTTTTTTGTCGCGCGCATTGCCCAACCTCCCCCATACTGGTGGGCACCGGATTTTTGTATCATTGAACCTTTTTTGCAAATTTCACAAACACGCATGATTAGATGTTAGAAGTGTGATGTGGGAAGCTAGATTTTGATGTGGGATTTTGAGATTTTCTAACCTCACACTTCATTTTCAACATTCCCATTTCCAACTTCTCACTTCAGTCTGCTAGAATATACCATAGTCCCTGATAACCTAACAACCTGTCTGCCGACAGGCAGGCCCAACAATTTTAAGACCTGACTCATGATTATCCTGACCCTTCTTCAAACCAACCCAATTATCGCTTTGGCATTTATCGTTGGATTGGTTGCCGGCATTACCATCCATGAAGCCTCCCATGCATTTGTTGCCTATAGACTTGGCGACCCGACAGCCAAACTTGCCGGTCGCTTAACTTTAAATCCGGCTTCACACTTGGATTTAATTGGCACCCTGGCCCTTTTGATTGTCGGTATAGGCTGGGGCAAACCCACGCCATTTGACCCGTTTAATCTGCGCAACATTAAAAGAGATTCGGCCTTAATCTCGGTTGCCGGAGCCGTTTCTAATTTCGTCTTGGCAATAATTTTGTCAATTCCCTATCTGTTTTTCTATTTTACGGGCAATCTTTCCCTAACTATCAATGCCGTTTATCAGGTGATTTCGATTATCATTTGGTTAAATTTAATACTAGGAGTTTTTAATCTAATTCCCGTGCACCCGCTCGACGGTTTCAAGGTGTTGGCAGGACTATTACCACGGGATTGGTACTATGACTTTATCCAAACCGAAAGGTATGGAATTTTTATTCTTTTATTTTTACTGATAACAGGCGCCGTCGGTCGGATTCTTTTTCCAATCATTTCCTCAATTTTTAGCATATTAATTCCCGGCTTTGCCGCCCCTTTTTAACTTAAAACTATAAACTTGAAACCATAAACAAAATTCATCCTCGTTTCTAGTTTCCAGTTTCTTGTTTCTTAGTTGACACTGGTGGTATTATTAAATTGGTTCACAGGAAACTAAACCCTACTGGGGAAGCACCTTAAAAGCCTTAGTCGATTTTCTTCGCTTCATGGAAAAACATCGGGAATCCGGTATTCTTCCAACGCTTTGGCTTTGGAGGGTAGGATACCCACCTGGATTCCACCGGAGAAAGGCTAAGCCATGCACCCTCTGTAGGGTTGAAATTATCTAAATAATGCTCCAAATTGTCGAATAACCAGTCTTTCAGATTTAGAAAGGCTGGTTTTCTTAGAGGATTTACTAGAACTTACTTTGCGCCAGCTATTACTTCGATGTCAGCAGAATCAGTAGCTTCCAAATTTTCACTATCAACTTTTACCGAATATTGATCGGAAAGGTCGCTAAATAAGACTTCCTCAAACTTTTTGAATCCTTCCTTGAAGCGAATTACTGTTTGCGTAAAATCGTAATTTGCAGCATTACCGATTGAAGTTACTTGATAACCTTTGCCTTCCAGAAAATCCTTAACGCTTGATGCTACACCTGCTGTGCCGCTGCCGTTTAAGACTCTAATTTTCGGCTCACTTTTATCAAGTTCTGCACCAGCGGTCGCCTCGGGACTCGGACTTTCCAAAACAAACGGTGTCGGTGAAACTTCTTCTTGGGAGGTTTTTTGAAATTGAGAAAATGGACCAATTCCTCGAACAAAAGCAAAAACCAAAGCACCGATAATGACTAGAACAATTAAAAACCAAAGCCACTTGGCATTCTTTGCCTGAGACTCCTGATAAATAGGACTTCCGGCAGTAGGTGTTTGTTGTTCGTCCATTTTAAACTTGTGCAATTGTATCAGATCAAGTCAAGTCCGCACAACTTAACATCCAATATTTCAGTTCTTCATCAAATAATTGTCACTAAAAAATCAAATTGCGAAGCAATTTGAAAAGGAGAAGCAGCGAAGCGCTTAAGAGAAGTTCGTCAGAACTTCTCGATCAAGCTGAGCTTGCTTCGACGCAGTGCTGGGAGCAGGATCTTCAATTCGCCTTTGGCGAATCTGCTTATTGCTGCATTAACTATTGCAATCGCTGTTGCAATAGTATTTCGCAATATCGAACCTAAAGCTTCGTTCCAGTCCCAACAGCACAGATTCAGCAACACGAGGTTGCAAAATCTGTGCTGGGAGCAGGATTCGAACCTGCGGAGCCCTTTCGGGCGACGGTTTTACAGACCGTTGCAATTGACCACTCTGCCATCCCAGCTCGCCGGAATTTGAGCCGAGAGTGGGATTCGAACCCACGACCTATCGTTTACAAAACGATTGCTCTACCGCTGAGCTATCTCGGCAACTTGATTGAGCCCAGGGCGGGAACTGCCTTCGCGAGTTCTTCGCTCCGCTCAGAAACGAACCCCTGAGCTCTCGCCGAGAATCGAACTCGGGATTGTACCTTACCAAGGTACTGTTATACCACTTAACTACGAGAGCCAACCACTGCCTACCCACCGTAACCTTGGTGAAGGCGGGAACCACCTGGGCAAGATATTCTATAGCGTTGTTAATTTTAGCAGAAAAAACGATATAATAAAATCAATGCCCAAGATTAAATTGTTAGATTGCTACATTGCTAAATTGTTAGCTCTCAAAAAACAATTCAACAATTCAACAATTCAACAATTTAGAAGTGGCTTCGCCCTCATCGAGATTGTCCTTTCTACTTTCTTAATCTTAATCTTTGTCTCCATAGTTTTATCGGCCTCCGGCACATTCATTGCCACTCGCAAATCTAATCTCGCCTATATCGCCGCCAAAATCGCCAGCAGGCATCTCGAATTCTTAAGGAAAAGCACCTGGACCGAAATTACCGCGCTTCCTCCCGGCACCGTCTCAATCAGTGACCCTGATCTTGCCAAACTTCCCACTGCAGCTGCCACCAGATCAATTAGCAACTATTCTCAAACAAGTTCTAAAATAAAACAAGTAATAATGAAAATTACCTGGAAAGAAAATAATGCTAACAGAGAACTTAAAATGGTCAGTTTATTTACCGAAAATGGCATGTAACAAACAGGGGGAAAGCGTCAATTGTCAAAATGGCTTCACCTTAGTCGAGCTGATAGTTGGCTTAGGTATTGTCGGTATAATTTCAGTTTTAATTGCTTCGCCTTATTTTGGTTTTTTTAGGCTTTTTTTGAACCAATTTACAGCCGTTGATGTCGCCAGCCAGAACCGGCTGGCACTTGATGAAATTGTCAATCAAATCCGCCAAAGCGAAACGGTATTATCATCCAGCACTATCTGTGACGGCTATTATTCTAGTTTAGACTCTCTGGTTGTTTCGCTCTGGCCTCTTGATGAAAGCGGCAAGCCATACCAATATACAACGTACAAAGATCAAATTATCTACCAAAGAACCATACCAATATACAACGTACAAAGATCAAATTATCTACCAAAGAA
>MFBU01000003.1 GCA_001775055.1 Candidatus Curtissbacteria bacterium RIFCSPLOWO2_02_41_11 | reverse complement strand
AAGAATAACAACAATAATAATAACTAAATCTACCCAGTTCATCGGTTAAACATTAATTTTAACCGATTGACTAATTGATGATCAAGGCTATTTTGGATATAATAAGAGCTTGATTGAAGTTAAAATCTCAAATGCATAGCATTTGAAGAGGAGAAATAACGAAGTGCTTGTGAGCTTTGTTTTTAAACAAAGCGAAAAGAAGCGAAGTTTATTTCGACGAGGGGGTATAGCTCAACTGGCAGAGCAATCGCCTTTTAAGCGATTGGTTCAGGGTTCGAGTCCCTGTGCCCCCACCCTTCGACAAGCTCAGGGTGTCATTCACCCAGCAATTTGTCTTGTCCGATTAACTTATAGTTTATTGACTTTAACCGTGCTTTTTGCTATACTGAATTGTAAATAACAGGTTAAAGCAGTAAATCTGCTTAACTTTGAATAGTTTTTGATTAGATAAGGTAAAGATAGTCTGTTTTATATTAATCTCACATAAGTATCTTTTTCCCCTATTCATATACAACTTCTTAATTAAGTAGATTTATTGTTTTAACTTTTTTTAAGCAGCAATTATTAATTTTATGTGGCGTAGATTTAGACCAAGAAACAATTTAAAAAGACGTTTTTCCCCTGCGGTGAAGTCCAACAATCAGGATCTTATGTGGGCAATCACAGCAGGCAGACAGCTAAATGCGTCCAGCAGTGTAACTACCGGGGATTCTTATATTCCCGAGCATAAGTTTGAAGATTTCGCTATTGTTCCCGAAATTAAAAGAAATATCGCAAGTAAAAAATATACTTCCCCAACACCGATTCAGGACAGGGCAATTCCGACAATTCTTGCCGGTGAGGATGTTATTGGTATTGCAAATACCGGTACCGGCAAAACAGCTGCATTTTTAATTCCCTTAATCAATAAAGCCTTCCTGGATAGGTCGCAAAAAGCACTTATTATTACACCGACGCGGGAACTGGCGCTGCAAATTCATGACGAGCTTGCACAATTCGCGCAAGGACTGGCAATTACGAGTGTCTTATGTATTGGTGGGACAAGTTTGTTTAATCAGAAAAGAGACCTTTGCCAAAATCCCAGTTTTGTAATAGGTACACCGGGAAGAATAAAGGATCTGATTGGACAAAGGTGCTTAAATTTGTCGCAATTTGGCAATGTTGTAATGGATGAAGTAGACCGAATGGTCGATATTGGCTTTATTGCAGATATAAAGTACTTTATTTCACTTCTTCCCGCAAACCGCCAGTCGCTTTTCTTTTCTGCAACAGTTGGGCCAAAGGTAAAAGAAATTATAAAAACATTTGTCAAAAACCCCGTTACCATTTCTGTAAAAGAGAGTGATAATATTGAAAATATAAATCAAGACGTAGTTAAAGTTGATGGTAATCAGAATAAAGTAGATAAACTCCACGATTTACTGATTCAGGAAGGATTTAATAAAGTACTTATCTTCGGAAGAACAAAACGCGGTGTCCAAAAACTTACAAACGAGCTTACGAGCCGGGGATTTAGGGCGGGAGTGATTCATGGAAATAAAAGCCAAAGTCAAAGACAGAAAATGCTCGCGATGTTTCGCAGAAATCAAATCCGGATACTACTGGCTACCGATCTTGCTTCGCGAGGGCTTGACATTGAAGATGTAAGTCATGTTATTAACTATGATTTACCGGCATCCTATGATGACTACATTCATAGAATAGGCAGGACCGGCCGGATGAACAAAAAAGGCGTGGCCCTAACATTCGTAGGATAAGGAATGACCGCATCAGTTATTTAATAAGCTCCAATCTCGTACGACAGCATTAAGACGATATCAAACTATATCAGTAGAATTTGAGATACCCTTTTTATAATCGCTTGCGATTACATCGCGCGCTCTTGTAACTCTAGCGCGTTATAATCGCAGATTACATCTGCTTTTGTATCGCAAGAGCGATATAGTGTGCCATTTGTTCCACTTCGATTTATCTCAGTGTAAACGTTTAACCTCAAAGTGGTACACTAGCTCTGTGGTGCAATAGGGACATAATGGGCCACGACCGTACTGCTCCACCCTTCGACAAGCTCAGGGTAAACTTTCTTACTTTTTCACCTTTTCACTTGACCTTTCCACAGATTGTATATAAACTCAAGTTAGAGTTTTAAAAACAAGGAGGGAGGTGAAATAAGTTGAGCGTAGAGGATTTATCAACATCAGTTGCTTCAGTAGTCATCAATTCTCTAGCAACGTTTATTAACTTTATTCCGGCCTTAATCGGCGGCTTGATTGTTTTGACAATCGGATTAATTATTGCGGCAGTCGTTTACCGAATAGTAGTCGGCGTTTTAAAAGCAGTCCAGCTGGAAAAATTTTTGGCAAAATACGGAGTAACTAAAATCGAAGGCAAAGACATTGAATGGAGCGAGATCCTAGCAGAACTTAGCAGATGGTCAATCATCATTATATTTTTGATCCCAACGCTACAGGTATGGCGCTTGGATGCGGTCAATGCGGTACTTGGCCGGGTAATTCTATACATTCCTAATGTGATCGTAGCAGTTGTATTGGCTATCGTTGGCCTGGTCTTTGCAAAACTGGCTTATCGCGTAGCTTACGGCACCAGTCGTTCGCTTGGTACGCACTTAGCCCATACAGTTGCCTTGGTAGCCCAATGGTCTTTGATTATCTTTGTCGGTTTTTTGGTGCTCCATCAATTGGGAGTTGCACAGGAATTACTGCGCATACTGTTTGCCGGTTTAGTAGCCATGATTGCAGTTGCCGGAGGTTTGGCTTTTGGTCTTGGTGGACAAGGGACTGCCAAGTCAATCTTGGAATCTTTGTGGGAAAAGTTTAAAAAATAATCGAAAATTAAGGCCAAATGTGCTAAAATCAACAGGCGAAATTGGCCCTATCGTCTATTGGTTAGGACGGCACTCTTTCAAGGTGCAAAGAGGGGTTCGATTCCCCTTAGGGCCACCGTATTTCCAAAAAAGCTTCAACAACTGGTAATCCTTCTGGTTTATGTGATTATTGATTAAACTTGATCCCGATTATTATTAAGTTTAAAATTATGGCAGTTAAACCACTTACAATGACTGTTACCCAAGAAAGAGTTTTGACTGATAATCAAACTGTTCCACGAGAAGTCGACTGTCGGCATCATTGGATAATAGCACCACCAAATGGACCAACCTCACTAGGCACGTGTATATTTTGTGGTACATGGGGAGATTTTCCCAATTCTATTGATCAAACCGTTAGCTCCGAGGTTTCGGAACATCTGGCAGTTAGACTGAGAGGAACTACTATTTGGGATAAAATAATTAGTGAGTCTTTGGGATCTTTGGGTGAGGATGGATAATCAGCATGGCTAAAGTCACGATGTATACAACCAGAACCTGCCCTTTTTGCAAAATGCAAAAAGATTATTTTGCTTCAAAGAATATTGTCTATCAAGAAATCCTGGTTGACGAAAATCCCGATGAAGCCCAAAAGATGATCGAAATTTCCGGTCAAATGGGTGTACCCTTTACGGTAATTGATAAAGATGACGGATCGAAGGTTACAATCTTAGGTTTTGATAAAGGCAAAATCGACGAAACGCTTGGAATCACTGAGTGATTCAGTAAATAAACACATTCTTCTTCCTGCATCTCTATCCTCTAAACTCTATTCTCTATATACTAAAGTTATGAAGATAACTTTCTTGGGTGCCTGCCGTGAGGTAACGGGCTCGAATTTTTTGCTTGAAGCAGCCGGTAAAAAAATTCTCCTTGACTGCGGTATTTTTCAGGGCAGCAAATTTGCTGAAGAAAAAAATTTCGAATCATTTGCATACAATCCGCGAGAAATTGATTTTGTAATTTTAGGCCATGCCCATCTTGATCACTGCGGCAGACTGCCAAAATTAGTCAAAGACGGTTTTTGCGGCAGAATTTATGCTACAGCCCCGACCAAAGAACTGACAAAACTTGTGCTTGATGATAGTGAAAAACTGGCTCAAGAAGAAGCCAGACGGGATAATCACCCGCCTCTATTCACTCAAAAAGAAATCGATAGAGTAATGGATCTCTTTGAAGCAATCTCTTATGAAGAAACAATTCAAATATCAGAGCAAATTAAAATTACTTTGAAAAACGCCGGCCATATTCTTGGTTCGGCATTAACACTTATTGAATCGGAAAACAAAAAAATTGTCTACACCAGTGATTTAGGCAATGTCCCGTCTGAACTTCTTGATCCTCCCAGTTTAATTACAGATGCCACTTATGTAATTTGCGAGGCAACTTACGGCGGCAGAATACATGAAGATTCCGCAAGGCGCGAGCAAAAACTCGCAGAAATTATTAATTTAACTGTTGCCCAAAATGGAGTATTGATGATCCCGACTTTTGCTATTGAGAGAACGCAGGAGCTATTGCATGACATTGAGCACTTCTGCGCTGTTAGTAATTGCGAAAAACCAACATTTTATCTTGATAGCCCACTGGCTACGAAAGTTACCAAAGTTTTCGAAAAATATCCCGAATACCTTTCCAAAACTCTTAACCAATTTCATAAAAATGAGGATTTTTTTGGACTTGAACATTTACAAATAACCCAAACCCATCAGCAGTCAGAAGCTATTGATGAATTACCAAATCCGAAGGTAATTATTGCCGGTTCTGGAATGCTAAACGGCGGAAGAATCATCTTTCATGCTCAAAAATACTTAAGTGATGCTAAAAACACTCTTCTTATCGTTGGCTATCAACCAATTGGCGGTTTAGGCAGAAGGCTTATCGAAGGTGCACACGAAGTTAAGATTCTGGGAAAAAATATAAGAGTAAAGGCTAAAATTGAATCAATTAGATCATACAGTGCACACGCCGACTTGCCACAACTTCTTGGCTGGTTAGGTAATATTAAAGGATGCAAGAAAATTTTTCTGGTGCATGGGGAAACTGATCAGATGTTAACTTTTTCAAAAGCAATAAATAATAATCTTAAAATCGAAACAGTTATTCCTCAATATGGGGAAAGATACGAACTGTAGTTTATATCAGCAGGTCGCCTTGGCACAGCCCTTTGACTTCGCTCAGGGCTTCATGCCAATGGCGCTCCTCTGATATAATTTAAAACTTTTTTATTTATATTCGCTTGCAGAAAACCCTACGCTCTTAGCGCAGGGATGAATGCAAAAAAGCGAATACATACTTACGAGGGGTAAAGGCCTTAAAATGATAGAGTTTTCTACGCTCATGTAAACTTAAAGAAAATACCGAGGACTTTTAGCCCTCGGAAGTTTATAATTATTTTAGTATGTTTTAAATTATGGCTAAGATTATTCCCGGAATTTTAACAGCTGACGAGAAAGACTATCACAAACGGCTGCAAATGGCCGAACATGTTTCAGATCTTATCCAAATCGATGTGGTTGATGGAGAATTTTCAGCAAATACTACAGTCGGAACAGACATAATTAAAAAATATCCGACTTCAAGCCAACTAGAAATTCAATTGATGGTAATTTATCCGTTAAACTATATTGACGAACTGGCGCGTCTTGACTGCGTATCACGAATAATTTTTCCATTTGAGATTGAAGGGAACATTAATGAAAATATTTACCGAATTAAAAATTTCGGCAAGCAAGTCGGTATTTCTTTGAATCCGGAGACTCCGGTATCTGTTGCTTTACGATTCTTTGACGATATTGACATTCTACTTTTAATGACGGGAAAACCAGGGTACTCTGGGCAAAAGCTCGGTCAGAATACATATGAGCGGATCAAACAAGCCAAAAAACTAGCCCCCGATCTGCCAATTGAGATTGATATTGGAGTCAATTTTGAAAATGCAGCAAAACTTGCTAGCTATGGTGCAGATTTTTTAGTAGCATCGTCGGCTCTTTACAATGCTCCTGATTTCTACTTAGCCTATGAGAAACTTGCCAAGCTTGCAAATTTGACAGTTGACACTTGACATTTAACAATTGACTTATGGCAAAAATCCAAAATGTGACTTTCTTGGGCTATGCTGATGCCAAAGAGGGTGATGAGCTTTTTGAGGCCGCATTTGAGGTCGCTAAGCTTTGTGCAAAGCACGGATACACAGTAGTTAACGGTGGTGGCCCCGGTGTGATGAAGGCTGCAACTCTTGGCGCCAAAAGCGCGGGCGGTAAAACGATTGGGATTACATTTTATCCAAAAGATTTGCCGCTGTTTGAAGGCAGAGATGAAAGCAATACTGTTGACGAGTTAATTGTTGAGGATAATTATGTCAAAAGAACCCTCAAACTTTTAGCCTACGGTCAAACTTTTATTTTCTTTAATGGTGGGACTGGGACTATTTCGGAATTTGCGATGGCTTGGGGTTTAGCCAGACTCTATTACGGCCACCACAAGCCTTTGATTTTATATGGCGATTTCTGGCAAGAGATTATTTTTGCGTTCACAAAAAACATGTATATTCGAAGTGAGGAGCGACAAGTTTTCAAAATCGTTGATACGCCTGAGGATGTAATTGGCGCAATTTCTGAATTCGAAAGTAAACTATCCAAACAAAAACATCTGCACGAAAATCCGATTTTCAGAATATGATCACTGCCCATGCCAAATAATGCCTTTGACTTAATCACTATCGGCGATTCTACTATTGATACTTTTATCAGAATTCATGATGCGACAGTTGAATGCGATATCAATCATCAAGAATGCAAGATTTGCGTTAAGTACGGCGACAAGATCCCTGTTGATTCGATTGCCCACGGGGTTGCCGGTAATGCCGCCAACGTGGCGGTTGGTTGTTCAAAATTAGGTTTGAGGACTGCGATCTACACCAATTTAGGAGACGATGATCATGGAAAAAACATCAAGCAGGTGCTTGAGAGAGAAAACGTCGCCAATGATTATGTCGAGGTTCACTCCGGCAAAGATTCGAATCTTTCGGTTGTTTTAACTTTTCAGGGTGAGCGGACAATTTTTGTTTACCATCAAGATTGGGATTATCGATTGCCTAACCTTGTTGATGCTTCCTGGATCTATTTAACCTCAATGGCTGAAAGTTTTAGCAATTCTAATATTATGGATGAAGTTTACCACTATATTGCTAAATCAAAGGCAAAACTGGCATTTGGACCAGGCACTTTTCAACTTAAAGCCAATGTCAAAAGATACCCTAAAATTTTAGAAAAATGTGAAGTCATTTTTAGCAATCTTGAGGAAGCAAAAAGGATTCTTGAAATTAGCGAGTCAGAAATAGTTAATGAGCGTGATTTACTTTCCAGAATACATCTTTTAGGCCCAAAAACAGTCGTCATTACAGATGGCGCTAATGGTTCTTATGTTTCAGACGGGAATCGAAATCTCAAAATTGGTATTTTCCCGACAAAACTTGTAGAAAAGACCGGCGCGGGAGATGCCTATGCCAGCGGATTCATGGCTGCAATAATTAGCCGAATGCCTCTTGAAGAGGCAATGACTTGGGGCGCAATTAATGCGGCCTCTGTCATTGTCGAAACCGGTACTCAAAATGGTCTTTTAACAAAAGAACAGCTTCTAAAACATAGACATAATGTTAAAAATTTTAAGGCTGTTAATTTTTAAATAATATAAAAAATACAAAACTCAATGCCAGCTGTCTATATAACAAGCAAAATCCCCAAAATCGCATCTGATTTATTAATAAATAGCGGATTTAAAGTTGAAATTAACAACTCTGGCCAAAACCTCACGAAAACTCAATTGAAAGATGTACTTTCAAAATATGATGCAGTGCTTACTCTGATGACCGATAAGATCGACGGAGATATCCTAAATAGCGCATCACCAAAACTTAAAATTATCGCCAATTTTGCTGTGGGTTATGACAATATCGATATATTGACCGCCAAAAGAAGAGGAATTGTGGTTACCAATACTCCGGGAGTTGCCGGAGAAGCAATTGCTGAACATACTTTTGCCTTAATTTTGGCATGCGCAAAACAAATAGTTGCTGCTGATCGCTATACTAGAAGCGGAAAATATCGAGGGTGGAATCCGCTTGGGTTTCTGACTTTGACAATTACCGGTAAAACAATTGGTATCATCGGCTTAGGAAGAGCAGGCACTTTTGTCGCTCACGTTGCATATGAAGGTTTTAAGATGAATATTCTATATTTTGATATCAGCCGCTCGGAAGATCTGGAAATTTTAACCAGAGCAAAATTTACTACACTTGATTTTTTACTTAAACATTCCGATATTGTCACACTTCATATTCCGCTAACCCCCAAAACTCATCATTTAATCGGTAAAAATGAGTTGGTACTGATGAAAAATACGGCAATTTTAATTAACACTGCCAGGGGAGCGCTGCTAGATCAAGAAGCTCTCATCTTTGCCCTAAAAAATCAGCAAATTGCAGCCGCTGGTCTTGATGTCTTCGAGCATGAACCAAATATTTCACAAGAATTGAAAATGCTTGACAATGTGGTTTTAACACCTCACATGGCTTCAGCTACTCTTGAGTGCCGTGAGGCAATGGCCAGAATCGCCGCCGAAAATATTATTGATGTTTTTGAAAGAAGAACACCTTTTGGGGTAATAAAACTAGCCTAGTGTCTTTTTGCTCTTTTGATTTGCCTTCTGACTTTTGACGCTAATCCTTGAAACCGTTTTCTCAGGTAATCCATTTCTAACTTTGGCGCTTTGAGAATTTCTGTTGCTGTAATCTGTTCAAGGATACGCTGGGGACTATGACCATTGCGCATTCTTGCTGAAATGGCAATTCCTGTTGAAATCACTAGAGCACCAGAAACAATAGATCTTCCACGATGACTTCGGAAATAGTCAGTTAATTCTGGGAATTTATTAATTACTTGGTGGCAAAGCCCAAGTACCCCTTGGGTATAACCATCTGGTGATTCTCCAACTGGTTGTTCAAAATTTTCTGGATAGAAAACTCCTCTCTCTCTCAACGTCTTCAACACGTGACATAACTGACAAATTATACTTTACCTGTCAAAAGGCTGCATTTTTGATAAGTCTGAACTGTGGATTTTGAGAATCAATAAGATCGACAGCAACCACATCTATCCGTTCTAATTCTGGTAGATTCCTTCGGTTATTTCTGTAAAATTTCGCTGCTCTTTGTAAGAATTTGATTTTGAAAGGAGTAATTGATTCCTCCGGCAGACCGAATTGATAACTAGTACGCGCCTTAACCTCTACATAAACTAGGGTTTGACCATCAATAGCGACAATATCGATTTCCCCGCCTCTGATGCGAAAATTGCGTTCTAAAATTTTATAGCCCTGTTTTTGTAGGTAACGACATGCTAAATCTTCCCCGTATTTACCAAGAGTAACTTTTGTCACACAGTTAAGTAGTTTAGATTATAGGAAGTTCGGTGAATTTGGCAAAAACCAAATTTTTTAATGGCCTCTTGATGGTTGCGCGTACCGTAACCTTTGTGTTTGCCAAAACCGTATAATGGATATTTTTTAGACAGCTTTTTCATAAGACTGTCTCGGTAAACTTTGGCAATAATTGAGGCTGCCGCAACAGTCGCGCATTTTTGATCACCTTTTTTGATTGCTTTCTGATTTTTTCTGTTAACATGCTTGATGTGAAATGCATCAACTATCACAAAATCAGCCTTTTTATGAAGACCTTTTAAACTTTTTCTAAAAGCCATTTGGGTTGCCCAACCAATACCTAATCTATTGATAATTAAAACAGGAACTTCGGCAATTGACCAACTTATTGCTATCTCTTTTATAATTTTTGCCATCTTTTCTCGCGGGCGAGGTTTTAATTGTTTAGAATCGCCGAAATTTTCGGGAATTTTAAAATCATGCGGTAAAATCACGGCTGCGGCTACAACCGACCCGGCCCAAGAACCACGTCCGACTTCATCGATGCCGGCGATATGTTTATATCCCCTTTTCCATAGAGATTTTTCAACATCAAGTGATGGTTCGATCATCAGCGGGAATGATTTGCTTTGCGAAGATAGAAAAGTTTGGCACGCCTAACTTTGCCGGACTTGACAACTTGAATCTTCTCAATAGACGGGGAGTAAATCGGAAAAATCCGCTCAACAGCCACACCGCCAGTCGCGATCTTCCTGATAGTAAAAGTTTTGCTTTGACCAATACCTCTGATTGCAAGAACCACACCTTCAAAAGGCGTAGCGTGGACTTTTTGGTCACCAGGATCCTTTGTATAAAGTTTAATAGTATCGCCGGGCTTAAAATCTACAGTTTGCATAGATCCAAAGTATATAGATTCTTAAGACAAATGTAAAATTTTAAAGGCTTATGATTCGACAACCGAGAATTTCTAATTCCTTTTGCAGAGCCGAAGTTTTACGTGAGCGCATCGGAACCGGAAATTTTTTGACCATGCCATTTTCTGACGGCAGCACTAAATAGGTTGGTACATCACCGGGATTAGATTTTAAAACTTGATAAATTTTAGAAAGCAATATACGATCGGCATCTTGAGGAAGAGTCACCTCTAAAATTTCCTCTTCTGTTTCTGTTTGCAATGCACTATCAAGCGAAGAGATTTTTTCTGCGATAAGAATTGGCGTATCTTCATTAATTTCCAATCTTCCCCAAATAACGACTATTTGATCAGGTAACAATAAGTGTTTGGAAGCCTCGTAAACTCTTGGGAAAACTATAATCTCAATGCTGCCGCTCTCATCCTGAAGTTTTAAAAAACACATTTCTTCTCGTCTTGCTCTGGTAAAAGTTTTTCTGATACTGGAAACTATTCCCCCAAGTCTAACTTCATGATCGCTGGCCGAAAAATCTAGGTCAGCGATCTTAGCTGTTGTTACTTGAGCCAATTTAGCGGACACTTTTGCTATGGGATGCTCTGTCAAATAAAATCCCAAAAGTTCTCTTTCCCAAGATAAAATTTCCTCTTTGGGAGCTTCTTCTGTCGCAGTCAAGATAGAATTAATCGAAAAAGGCACAGCTGCTTGTTTGGTGAGTTCAGTCTGATCAAAAAGACTGCCCTGGCCAGTTGCAATCGTCTTTGAAAGCGATGTACCACTTGACCTAATTTCATCAAGAACTTTAAGCATGGCATTTCTCTTGCCAAAAGTATCCATGGCACCAGCTTTTATTAAGCTTTCCAACGTCTTTCTATTGACAACGCGTAAGTTGACACGTCTTACAAAATCATCCAAGGATTTAAAAACGCCTTTTTGATTTCTTTCTGTAAGAATTACCTCAATGGCTGCTTTGCCGACATTTTTAATCGCGGAAAGGCCGAATCTAATTCCCTGTTTTGAGGCTGATTTAAGTTTCTGCGGGATCTTTTGAATAATAAAACCGACATCTGAAAAATTTATATCTGGAGGTAAAACTACGATTCCCATTTTGGCGCATTCGTTTACGGCTGCGGCAATTTTGTCGGGATCATCTGTTTCGGCGGACATAACAGCGGCCATAAACTCAACGGGGTAGTTTGCTTTCATAAAGGCAGTTTGATAAGCAATCAGTGCATAAGAGGCGGCATGGGCCTTGTTAAATCCATAGGCAGCAAAAGGCTCAATCAGTTTAAAAAGATCTTCCGCTTTTTCGCCGGACATTCCGTTTTTGATACAACCATCAATAAATTTCTCTCTTTGTTTGGTCATCTCAGAGGGGATTTTTTTGCCCATGGCCTTACGGAATTTATCAGCTTCTTCCCAACTATAACCGGCGATATTAATAGCAGTTAAAAGAACATCATCCTGATAAACGATTACTCCGTAAGACTCTTTTAGATAATCGGCCATCCGCGTATCAAAAAATTTAATTTTATTGGGATTGTTTTTCCTTTCGATAAATTCGGGAATTGAATTCATCGGTCCCGGGCGAAAGAGCGAAATCATAGCCATAATGTCAAATATGCTCGTGGGTTTTAACTCCTTTAAGTATCGAGTCATACCAGAGCCTCCAAGTTGAAAAAGTCCCATGGTTTCGCCCTTAGCCAGAAGATCAAAAGCTTTATTATTATCAAGGTCTATTTTGTCAAGATCAATTTTTATTTTCTTTGTTTTTTCGACAATCTCTACAGCATTACCTAAAATTGAAAGATTTCTGATACCTAAAAAATCCATTTTTACCAGTCCCGTTTCCTCTATGTCATACATATCGTATTGTGTAATAATTTTTTCTCCGGTTGTTTCTTTTTGTAGCGGAGTAAAATCAGTGAGTGTACTTGGCGCAATGACAACTCCAGCCGCATGGACTGAAACATGACGAGCATTGCCTTCAACCTTTTCGGCCAAATCCAAAAGTTCCTTAACCTCTTCATCTTCTTTATAAAGATTTCCCAACTCATTATTTTGTTTTTTTGCCATATCAAGAGACATATGAAAACCTTGAGGCCCGAATGGAATCATTTTGGCAATTCGATCCGCCTTGGTATACGGCCAGTCTAAGACGCGGGCGACATCTCGTACTGCTTGTCTGGCCATCATTGTCCCAAAAGTACTAATCTGGGCAACTTTGTCTTTTCCGTATTTTTCTCTGACATATTCAATAACTTCATCTCGCCTTGTATCTGCAAAATCAACATCAATGTCTGGTAACGTCGGCCGGTAAAGATTGAGAAAGCGTTCAAAAGGCAATTTAAAAAATAGAGGATTGACGGTTGTAATACCCAATGCGAGAGATACTAAGCTGCCTGATGCCGAACCGCGAGTTGTCGAAATAATAGCCTTTTCCCTTGCCCAATTAACAAAATCAGCCACAACCAAAAAGTAAGTAGAATAACCTTTCTTGGCAATTATCGAAAGTTCATAATCTAATCTCTCTTTAATCTGGGGCGTAACTTTATCAACCCTACTTGCAATTCGCTCGTAACACAATTCTTTTAATAACTCATCTGGTGTGGTCTGCTTTGGAACTTCAAAACTAGGAAAAGCAACTTGTCCAATTGGAATTTCGATATTAACTTTTTTAGCAATTTCCAAAGTATTGGTGATAGCACTGGGTATATCTTCAAATAATTCAACCATTTCCTGGGTACTTTTAAGATAGAAAGTCGGTGAGTCAATCATTCTAAGTCTTTTTGTTTCGCTTATGATCTTTCCTGTTTGAATACAAATAATCACATCTTGGGCTTGGGCATCAGAAGCCAATACATAATGAACATCATTAGTAGCAACCATGGAAATATTTGTTAGCTTTGAAAGTTTCTTGGCTCCTTCGACATTTTTCTTCTCCTCTTGCGCCATACGGTCAAGTTCATTGTAAATTTCCGAGCCTACTTCATGAGCGGTTTTAAACTTTTCAAATTGGTGTCTTTGAACTTCGATAAAAAAGTTATCTCTACCAAAAATTTGTTGATACTCTATTGCCAGTTTTTTAGCCTTATCTAAATTTTCCTCCACTAAAGTCTTAGATATTTCCGAAGAATTACAACCGGATAAGGCAATAATATCTTTGGCATATTTAGCTAAAGTTTCTTTATCGATTCTTGGACGATAGTAAAAACCTTCAAGATGGGCAATGGTTACAAGTTTCATTAAATTTTTGTAACCTTCATAACTTGTTGCCAAAACTGTTAGGTGATAATTTTCATTGTCTTTACCGGTTTCTTTATCTTTTAGCGATCTTTTGGCAAGATACATTTCGCAGCCAATAATCGGATTAGTCCCTTCTTGTTTACATTCTTTATAAAACTTGATCGCACCATAAAGAGAACCATGATCGGTTAAAGCCAAGTGCTTCATTCCCATTATTTTTGCTTGGGAGACCAGTTTGGGTATTTTGGAAAGCCCATCCAAGAGAGAATATTCGCTGTGGACATGAAGGTGGACAAAATCGTTCATAATAAGTCGTCTTTTTACTGATTTAGTTTAGCTTGGCAAAAATTTTTTTTCAACGAACTCTAGCTTTTTAATTTATCAAGCAGGAGCTGGCGAACTAATGCCGGGTCTGCCTTACCTTTGCTCAATCGTTGAACCTGACCTATTAGGAAATCTAGGCTTTCTTTCTTATCATTTTTAAAATCTGCCACTGCTTTTTGATTATTTTTAATGACCGTTTCCGTTAATTTCTCAAGTTCTTTTTGTGACATGAGTACCAAATCCAGTTCACTTATTAGTTCACTTGCCGACTTTGTGCTTTGAATCATTTTTTCAAAAATTTCCTTAGCAGTAGCATTGGTTATCCTGTTTTGATCAACAAAATACAAAAGTTCTGCCAGTTGTGCAGGCAGAAGATTAATATCACCAATACCCTGACCCGTTTGATTTAATCTTCTTAGAAGTTCACCTGTTATCCAATTAACAACCTTTTTTGGACTACCTTTGTAGGCTTTGACTGTTTCTTCGAAAAAATTGGCCATATATTTATCTTGGCAAAGAAGAGTGGCTTCGCTTTCTAAAATTTGATAGCTTATTAAGAAACGCTCTCTTTTTTGATCGGGAAGTTCAGGTATTTGAGATTGGAGCTTACTAAAGTAAACTTGGTCACAATTAAAAGGTGGCAGATCTGGTTCTGGGAAATAGCGATAATCATGGGCAAGTTCTTTGGTACGCTGACTAACTGTCCGATTGTTCTTTTCGTCCCAACCTCTGGTTTCTTGATGGGGGATTTTGCCAGATTTGAGAACTTGGGTCTGGCGTTCAATTTCATAATTGATCGCTTTTTCGGCGAATCTAAACGAATTAATGTTTTTAAGTTCCACTTTATAATTTGGCAAAGCGTGTGGTACTCGCGGCACTTTTGAAACTTGTGATACATCTCTTAAGGATACATTGGGTTCGATTCGCATACTACCTTTTTCCATATCGGCATCAGAGATTTCCAAATACCTGACGATTTGTTGTAATTTTTGGGCATAGGCTTTGGCTTCAGCGGCGCTACTCATTTCAGGTTCTGAAACAACCTCCATTAATGGAACTCCGCTTCGGTTGAAATCAATTAAGGTGACTCTTTTACCGTTAATCGTGGCATGACTTAATTTAGCGGTATCTTCCTCAAGATGTGCCCTTGTGATGCTGATTTTTTTTGTTGATCCGTTAACTCGAATTATCAGAAATCCCTTTTTAGAAAAAGGCAGGTCATATTGAGAAATCTGAAAACCTTTCGGTAAATCTGGGTAAAAATAGTTCTTGCGATCAAATTTACTACCCAATTGAACCTGGCAATTTAATGCTAAGGCCAATTTTTGAGCAAATTCTATCGCCAATTTGTTGGCTTTGGGCATTGCTCCTGGTAATCCCAGACAAACTGGACAAGTATGGGTATTGGGCTTGGTGCCAAAATAGTCGGCCGAACAAGAACAAAACATTTTGCTTTTGGTTGAAAGCTCAATGTGGACTTCAAGACCGATTACTGGTTGGTAATTCATTTTTCGGATTGTTTAATCTTTGTTTGCCTTCGATTGCAGAATTTGCAAAAACCGCTATCCCTAAAATGACCCCAGTTACAACTTGTAAGATTACTAGCCCATCTACACCATGCCTTGGAGTTTCAATCAACGAGTTACCTAAAAGGTTCAAGGAAGCACCGATTCCGACTATATTGGCAATATTCTTTTCAAAACCAAGCTGAAGCGCTTGAAGAAAGTCGGGTTTTTCAGTTTCTTTTCCCATGTTCTATATTAAATCTGGCCTTTTTTGATACCACTTTGTTTCTTGCTCATAAGCATATCCTACTTGATAGAGGAGCTTTTCGGAAAAATCAGGCCCAATAATCTGCATACCAACAGGCAAATCACCAATAAACCCGCAAGGGAGATTAAGGCTGGGAACTCCAGCTAGGCTTGGGCAAACAGTGAAAATATCTGCCAAATACATTGAAAGAGGATCGGTGATTTTTTCACCGAGTTTAAAGGGAGGTGTTGGCAAGGTTGGACAAATCAAAACATCAACTTTTTTAAATACTTTTTCAAAATCTTCTCTAATTAACCTGCGCACTTTCATTGCTTTAAGGTAATAAGCATCATAATAACCGGCAGAAAGAGTGTATGTGCCTAAAATGATTCTTCTTTTAGCCTCGGCACCGAATTTTTCACGATCGAAACCAAAGCGGATGCCGTCATAACGAGCTAAGTTTGAAGAGACCTCTGACGGTTGAATGATGTAATAGGTAACTACTCCATACTCTGTATGAGGAAGCGAAATATCAAAAAGTTCAGCGCCCAATTTCTCCAAAATTTTCACTGCTGAAATTATTTTTTCTCCGATCCCTGGATCAAGACTTTCAAAATATTCTTTGGGGAGACCGACTTTTATTCCCTTGACTCCCCTATTAATATCTTTGGTGTAATCATCAACTGGTTTTGGTGAAGTTGTTGAGTCGAATTGATCATATCCAGCAGTGATGTTTAGAATTAAGGCATTATCATAAACAGTGTGGGTTATATGACCAATTGAATCGAGAGATGAAGCCATGGCTATGATACCGTAGCGCGAAACTCGACCGTATGTAGGCTTTAACCCCACAAGATTACAAAAGCTTGACGGTTGTCTGATAGATCCACCAGTATCTGTTCCCGTTGCAGCAAGACACAAATTGGCAGCAACTGCTGCGGCTGACCCTGACGAGGAACCTCCCGGTACTCTTGTGAGATCATATGGATTGCAGGTTGATCCAAAGTCAGAATTTTCGCCACTTGCACCGTGTCCCCAAGCATCTTGGTTTGTTTTGCCAACTATTACAACCCCTGAGTCTTTAAGCCGAGAAACAACAGTCGCATCATAAACTGGTACATAATTCTCCAATACTTTTGAACCAGCTGTTGTTCTGATGCCTTGAGTTGAAAAGAGATCTTTGACACCTATTGGGATGCCTGCTAGGGGATTTAGTTTTTGATTATCGACAATTAATTCATCAACTTTTTTAGCTTGTTTTATAGCAACATCATCAGTGATCGTAATGAAGCTGTTAAGTTTTTTGTTTAACTTGTGCGCTCTATCCAAAAATGCCCCTGTTAACTCTTGGGCTTTTATTTGTCTTTTTGATAAAAGATCAGCAGCAGTTTTTATAGTTAGGTCTTCGATGTCAATCATGATATAAATTTTCTAAGTTTTAAAAATTGTTTAGATCAATTTTGCTCCTCAAAAATCGCTTCGACTTCAAAAAATCCTTTGTGGGTCCTAGGGGCATTTTTGAGTGCTTCTTCTTGAGTGATTGAAGGCGCAGTTTGATCATCCCTGACAATATCAGTGAGTCCGGTTATGTGACCTATTGGTTCGACTTTCTGGGTATCAACTTCACCAAGTTTTGAAAAATAGCCTAAGATGTCTTGAAGTTGTCTTGAAAATGTTAACTTTTCTTTTGAGGTTAATGGTAAATTAGCAAGCTTTGCAACATAATCAATATCGATTTCGGATTTCGGATTTCGGATTGCTCGCCTTGAGCGAGTTTCGAGTCGAAAGACGGATTTCGGATTTTTTTTCATTGCATGGTGCGGAGTGCTTTTACTCTTTGTTCAATTGGAGGATGTGTGTTAAAAAGACCTGCAAACGTACCAACTAATTTATGACCTTCTTTAAAGGGATTGACGATATAAAGATGGGCTGTGGCTTTATTGGCAACTTCAAGCGGTTCTTTGTCAGCCGAAATCTTAAGAAGTGCATCGGCAAGTCCATCGGGGTTTCTTGTTAAAAGTGCGCCTGAGGCGTCTGCTAAGAATTCTCTTTTTCTTGAAATAGCCAGTTGAATTAAAATAGCAATAATTGGAGCTAAAATTGCCAAAACTAAAGCTATAATCATAAAGATAGCATTTGATGAATTATTTTCGTCTCTGTCTCCCCCACCACCCCACCAAGTAATTCTGATAAACCAATCGGCAAGAAGGGCTACCGATCCAACCAGAATTGAAACTATTGTCATTAGTCTTGTATCATAATTGCCAACATGCGACAGTTCATGGGCCGTAACACCCTCAAGTTCAAGTTTGGAAAGTTTTGCTAAAATTCCTTTAGTAAATGCAATCGAAGCATGTTGTGGATCCCGACCGGTAGCAAAAGCGTTGGGAGCAGTATCATCAATTGTATAAATTTTGGGCATGGGAAGACCGGAAGCAATGCAGAGGTTCTCAACTGTACGAAAAAGCGTTGGATTATCCTTTTTTTGAATTTGCTTGGCACCAGAAATGGTCATGACAATTTTATCGCTGTTGTAATAGGTGAAAAAATTCAAAATGCCTGCAATGATTAGGGCAATTCCGGAAAAACCTAAAGCAGAGGGTCCTCGAAAGCCTAAGGCATTTGTGAAAATATAAACAACAAAAGTTATAAAAAAAGCAAAGGTGAGCATTATCAGCCAGGTTTTAAAGCGATTGGCAGAAATTTGGGTATAGGCTGTCATTTCAAAAGAATTATATCAGCAGGTCGCCTCAACATAAATGTTGATGACGCTCCTCTGATGTAATTTCTTTCACTTTCCTCAAGAAATTATACCTTAACGAAGCTTTATTTCGAAGATATCTAACTTGATTATTTAAGACAGATATTATATTTTTATTAGTTGAGACTTGATCAATGAAGGCATTTTTAAAAGAACTGAAGTTTGAGTCCACTAAACCTACTTATATCTTAGACATAACTTACGATATTAACAAAGCAATCAAAAAAACTTCTGTTACGCAAGGATTTGTTTTTGTAAATACTAAACACACTACGCTGGGCATTGTTGTTAATGAAATAGCAGAACCTAATTTGCTCAAAGATATCTTAAACCACACACTTCACTCAATTCCGGAAGACAATCGATCCACCAGAGTTTCCGGAAACTATCAACATCCGACAACTGACTATAGACATCGTTGTCAGGATAATCCTTATTGTAATGAAATAGATGAGGATTATAACGCTGCAGCTCATATTAGAGCTCTAGTCTTTTCTCATTCGAGCGTAGTAGTTCCGATTTTAAATGGAAAGCTAGAACTGGGAAAATATCAACAAGTAGCAGCTTTTGAATTTGATGGAAGAGACGGGTCGGGGAAAAATCCAACTAGAAAACGGATAATTCAAGTATGGATCTGCCCGGCCGAAAGTGTTACAAAGATCGATTAATCCAAAGTATTTAATTTACCCCGAAAATCGGCAAGATTTTGATAACCTTTTTTCTTCATAAAATTACTAAGTTGATTTTGAACTCTAGCAAAAATGCCTGGACCTTTTTGCAAAAAAGCTGTACCGATCTGTACTGCTGAGGCACCTGCTAAAATCATCTCGAAAGCATCGATACCCGAATAAACTCCGCCAACGCCGATAACCTGTATTTTATCAGCTAAAAGCTGGTAAAACATGCGTACATTAGCCAAGGCCGTGTATTTGATATAGCCTCCTGCGATACCACCAAGCCCTCCTTTGGGCTTAATTAAAACCTTTTCTGTTTGCGGATTAATAGCCAGACCATTACCAATAGAATTAACGCAAGTAACGAACTTAACAGGATATTTTTTGATTATATTGGCCATTTGTTCAAAATGAGTAAGGTCAAAATATGGAGGAAGTTTGACGCCAAATGGTTTTTTAGTAACTTTTGAGACAGAATCCAGTAATCTATCCATTTCTTCAAAATCGTAACCGACAATCGGCTTTCCAATAGTGTTAGGGGAACCGGGATTAAATTCAATTAAATCCACTGGTGTGTCATTGAATGCTTTAAACATGATAATGTTGTCTTTTGGCGAGAGACCGCAGATGCTGGCGATAAGTGGTTTTTGGTATTTTTCTTCGAGAATTTTTGAAAATTTAATATAGGCCCTATAGCCTAAATTAGGCAAACCCATTGAATTGATAGAACCATATTTAAGATTTACACAACGCGGGGCCGGATTACCTTTTCGTGGTGCAAGTGTGCAGGATTTCATTAGTACGGCACAGGACTTTGATTTTGCAAGATTTTCAAGATCCAATAGTGTTTCATCTCTGACTCCGGAAGCATTAAAAACACACCCATCCAGTTTAACTCCGGCTATTTTTGTAGAAATATCAATCATTTATTCAAATCCCTGTCTATTGGCCCAATTTTTGGGGTCTTTGGTCCAATCGAAAATAATCTTAGCCTGCTCTGGTTTTAAAAACCCTTGAGAAACCGCCACTTGGATAACTTCATTGAGATTAGTAAGAGGATGAAATTTAACTTTTGCTTTTTGGAAATTTCGATCGGCAACTGTGAAATTATGTGTGTAAATAGCAACTTCGTCGTTAATTCTTGCACCGAGTTTTCTTAAAGCTTCTATGACTCTTGTCGATGAACCTGCCGTCGAAACCATATCCTCAACAACCAAAACTTTTTGTCCTCTTTTGACTTGCCCTTCCACCTGATTTTGCCTACCATGGTCCTTAGGTTTTGCTCTAACATAAACCATTGGCAGATTGAGTTTTTGAGCAATCCAGGCCGCATGAGTAATTCCTGCAGTGGCTACTCCAGCAACAACATCTGGCACTCCAATTTTCCTGATTGTATCCACTAAGTATTTGATAATTAATTCTCTTTCTCGCGGCATAGATATCAGAAGTCGATTATCTACATAGACAGGACTTAAAATGCCTGAATCAAATTTGAAGGGTTGCTGCGGTCTAAAAATAACCGATCCAATATCAAGCAAAATTTCGGCGACTTCTTTTGCGACTTTATAATCGCTTGCGCTCTTGTAAACTTTTTTCATAATGACGAGGTCTTTAGGCCTCGAAGTTTATCGGTATTTGTTGATTTCATCTTTTAATCTTTGGGCGGCTTTTTGAGGATCTTGAGCATAAATTATGCCGCGTGAGGCGCTGATAATCAACCCCTTTTTAGTTTTTGTTAATCCGTACTCGAGGGTTTTTGGCAAATCGCCACCTTGAGCTCCAATACCGGGAACTAGAAAAATCATCTCTCTGGCAATTTCTCTTAACTTTCTGATCTCTTGCGGCCAAGTTGATCCGACCACCAAACAAAGATTGTCATATTTTTTATAAAGTTTTACTGCTTCCTTGGCAACTTTTAGATATAAAGGTTCGCCATTAACTTTATGATCTTGAAATTGAGAAGCACCCGGATTTGAAGTGCGGCAAAGAACAAAAACCCCCTTATTTTTTCTTTCCAGTAAAGGTTCAAGTGCATTTAATCCTAGATATGGACTAACTGTTACCGCATCAACAGCCAAAAAATCAAAAACTTCCTGGGCGTACTTTTCATTAGTGCTTTCAATATCTCCCCTTTTAGCATCAAGAAGTACGGGGATGTCTTGATAATTCTTATGGATGTAGTTAATAGTTTTTTTTAAATCCTCAAGGCCTTTTAACCCGGCGGCGCTATAAAAAGCAATTTGAGGTTTAAAGCAACAGACAAGGCCGGCTGTTTGGTCAACGATTGCTTTATTGAAATCAAACTGGCTTTGGCCTTGTTCGAGTTTTTGAGGATCTGGGTCCAACCCGACGCAGAGAAGGCTGTTGTTTTTGTTGATAGCTTTTTCGAGTTTGTCTTGGAAAATCACTAAACTTCCTGTTTGAGACAATCGGCGATTAAGGACGCAATTGAGACGACTTCGAACTTGGGGCTCTTTTTAATTTGAGCAATGCTGTCAGTAACAAATATCTTATCAATCGAACTTTGCTCAAGTTTTTTAACACCGTCCGCAGCAAAAACTCCATGGGTGGCGCAAACAATGATTTTTTTGACACCTTTTTGTTTGAGGGAATTGGCGCTTTCGATAACTGTACCGCCGGTTGAAATAACATCGTCAATAATAATTGCTGTCTCACCCAACACTTCGCCGGTCATCGACAACACTTCCATGTGATCTCTGACATGGGTATATCGATGTTTTTCAATCACTGCCAAAGGCAAATTTAAGATAGCCGCAAAATTCCTAGCCCGTTTAACTCCACCCACATCAGGAGCAACAACAATTGCGTTAGTCAATTTTTCCTTTTTGAGTCTTTCGGCCAGTATTCCCAAAGCTGTTAAGTAAATTACTGGCACTTCAAAAAAACCAACGATAGCGTCGGCATGCAGATCCAGACAAACGACTTTATTGATGCCGCTTGAGATTATTAAATCGGCAATTACTTTGGCCGAAATCGGCTCTCCCGGTCTATTCTGTTTTTCCTTACGACTATAACCAAAGTAAGGAATAACTGCAGTAATTTTATGCGCACCACTTCTTCTTAAGGCATCGGCAATTAAAGCAAGTTCGATAATGTGATTGTTAACCGGATGGGAATTTGATTGCAAAACAAAAACATTGGAGTTGTTGACTTCCTCTTCTACCCAAACATCAATTTCGCCGTCGGCAAAAACCCCCAGGTTAATTTTCCCAAGAGTAATTTTTGATATTTTTGATATTTTTTGAGTAAGCTCGGGATTCGAAGAACCGGCAAAAATTTTTGGAGAGATCATCTGCCCTTTAGAATTTAACCTTGATATCTTTTTTAGCCTCTTCTTCCGCTTCGAAAAACTCTTCCTCACTAAAACCCATGAGCCTGGCAACCATTACATTGGGGAAAATTTTGATTTTGGTGTTGTAATCCAGCACATTGGCATTATAAAACTGGCGGGAAGCGGCAATTTTTGTCTCTGTATCCGAAAGTTCTTCCTGAAGTTCTTTGAAGTTCTCTGAGGCTCGCAGATTGGGATAGGCTTCTGCAATTGCAAACAGACTTTTAAGGGCTCCTGAGAGCATATTATCGGCAGAAGCTGCCTCTTTTGGGCCTTTAGCTCCTAACAGGGTAGAGCGAGCTTTGGTGACATTTTCAAAAACCTGTTTTTCGTGTTTGGCATAACCCTTGACAGTTTCAATAAGATTGGGAATTAAAGAAGAGCGTCTTTTGAGTTGAACTTCAATACCAGACCAGGCCTCTCTGATTCTGATTCTGGCTGTAACCATGCCGTTGTAGAGAAACCAAAGATAAAGTGCTAAGAGAACGACAACAGCAACCAAAATCAAAGTGGGCGACATAACGGCCTAATCATAACTGAACCATTTTTTAAATTCAAGCCAGGGTAAAGTATTGATTATATCCTTAGCGCTAGCCCAACCCCGTCTGGCAACAGCCACGCCAAAACGCATATTGTCCATTTGGCTAACTTCATGCGAATCAGTGTTAATGATAAGTTTGACACCGATCTTAATGGCTTCTTTGACCAAAACATCCGGTAAATCAAGGCGATTGGGCCAAGCATTAACCTCCAACATTGTTTTAGTCTTGAGGCATTCTTCAAATACCTCCCGCCAATCTACTTCGTAAGCTTCTCTTTCTTGAAGCTTCCTACCTGTAGGATGAGAAATTACCTGAACATAGGGAGACTGACAGGCGGTGAGAATTCTTTTGGTCATTGTTTTTCGGTCCTGCCGATGACTTGAATGGACTCCGGCAATCGCACCGTCAAGTATTCTTAATCCCTCATCCGGTACCGAAAGCGAACCGTTTGCCAAAATATCAATTTCCAATAAATTAAGAAGGCTAATCTCTTGATGCTTAGATCTTAACTTTTCGATTGTGTCGGTCCTTTTTTTAATTAACTCGATAATCTGTTGCCTACTGTGAGTGGAATAACCGGGTGAATGATCGGACAAGCCGATATATTCGTAGCCTAAGGTTTTGGCCTTTTCGATAATCTCTTCAAAACTATTGGCACCCGGATCATGACTGGGCTCGATCGGAAAATCGGAATGGAGGTGGATATCGCCTTTAATATCACCCAGCTTAACCAGCTGCGGTAACTTGTGGCTGGCTGCTGCCTCAATTTCACCGGTGTCTTCGCGAAGCTCGGGAGGAATCCAGTCCATTCCTAAAAACTGATAAAAATCCTCCTCAGTTTTGAATTTTTTAAGTACTCCCCTAACCTTTATACCGTATTCTGAAAGTGATAAGTGCTTTTTTTGGGCAAACTCACGAAGATGAATATTATGGCTTTTTGAGCCTGTAAAATGCTGCAGCAGG
>MFBU01000002.1 GCA_001775055.1 Candidatus Curtissbacteria bacterium RIFCSPLOWO2_02_41_11 | reverse complement strand
GAAGAATTTTTGGATGATACTTGGCAAGCTTTTGGACCTTTTTGCGGGCGTACTCTTCCAATTGCGGTTCTTTTTTAGGATGAGGGCCGGAGATGACAATGTTCATCGATTTTTTAATTTTACTATTAACAAGTTAAATCTAACAACCATCACAGCACCTTCCTTGACTTAACATCAGACCTATAGTAGAATAACCGCTCAATTTGCAATTATTGCTATGGAAAGAAAAGAACTTATCGAATCAGCGAATCAGGTCGAGGTAAACAAAGAATCATACCGCATCCATTTTGAGCCAGGAATTCATCTTTTCTGGAAATGGGGAGTTGATGTAGAGGAGAAATTTTTGTCTGGCGATTTGAGTGCTCATAATTGGGTAGCAGGGTCAGCGATTGCCAGAAGAATGAGAGAGTATTCACCACAGGTGTTGGCTCTTGATACCGTTATTTCTGATTTTGACCCAGATATTGTAAGGGGTGAAAACGAGAAGGCGCATGTCTGGAGATGGTTGCCAGCTTCTCCGAGGGAAATGAGTGGCAGAGAAAGTATCTATGTGGTTATGGGTGATCCGCTCTATCAAGGAATTTTAAGGAGGCAAGTTGGACAAGAAAGTCAATTTGCTGATGAGTTGGCTCGATTGGAAAACAGCGCAATAGAAGACTATGTCTTAAAACTTATACGGGAAGAGGCCGCAACATATGTTTCAACTGCCGCACTTATTAGTGGAGCAATTGTTTTGGCACAACTAAGATCAAGGCGTGGATCTCAAGGTGACGGTGAAAGAAGAGGAATGTCAAGGAGAAAATTCCTTGCTCTGGCCGGCGGCATTCCATTGCTTTTGGTGGGCGCAAGATTGTCAACACCGATGATGGCGTCAATAGCTCCTTTTGAGAGGATGACGGATTTTTTTCAAGGCGTGATGGAGGTAACTCGTTATCGATTCTCACATTCAAACTGGTTAGATGGCAGAACTGCTGTTTTAATTTCAAAAACTGAGGAGGCCATGAACATTCTTAAGCCACCAAGAGATGCCTCAGCAAGTATTTTAATGGGGTACCCTCACGGATACGAGGCTCCAGAACTTATAAGGAATAGTCAAAGACGAGCTTTTGTCACTCGTGGTTATGCCAAAGAAATGTTTGTGGCAATCGATGAGGTTGTCAAGAAGGTCGAGTTTGATATTTCGAAACAAGAAGCACATGAAGCATTGATTGATTACCTTTCGCTGATGGATATCCTTAAGGTGAATGACCCCGGTATCACCAGAGTCGATAATCCATTGGGAGTAATTGACACTACGATTGAGCACCGGGGACATTTCAAAAGCCGAAGGATAAGAGAATCCCTAAAAGATCTTGTTTAAGATAGATTTTTTTGTTTGACTTTTGAAGAAGAACAATTTAGTATTTGAAAATAAGATGTTTGATAAACTTCAACAATTAAAAGAACTAAAGAAAATGCGTGATGAGGCCATGCGCATTCAAAAGACCTTGGATGAGGAAACCGTTGAGGTTGAAAAAAGGGGAGTCAGGGTGAAGGTGACTTTGGCTCAAAGATTTATTTCCATTGAAACAAACGGTAAAAATGAGGAGGATATTGTCGAGGCCGTAAACGAAGCGGTTAAAGAAAGCCAAAAGCAGGCGGCCAAGAAGATGCAGGGAATGGTAGGACTCGAAGGCCTCAAAGGCATGTTCGGCGGTGGGGGAAGTTAAATCTTCAAAACCTTTCTCAAGCTTGTTATACTTTCTTAAGTAGTGAGAGTCCCTAAAAGTGTTTCCGATTTAATTGAGACGTTTGAGGCGTTGCCGGGAATTGGTCCAAAGACGGCGGCGCGCTTAACCTATTATCTTTTGCATGCGCCGGATAATTTAGCCCAAAAACTTTCGGAGGCGGCGCGCGATTTAAAGACCAAAACTAAAATTTGTTCCATTTGCCAAAACATTACGGAAGTTGATCCTTGTGAGGTTTGTGAGGACCCGAATCGCGACCAGTCAATAATTTGCGTGGTTGAGGATCCTTTAGATGTTTGGGCAATCGAAAAGTCAGCAAGTTACAGTGGACTTTATCATGTTTTGCATGGGGTGATTGCACCACTTGAGAATATCGGCCCGGAGGATTTGCGAATAAACGAGCTATTATCCAGATTAAAAAAATCCTATTCTGATAATCCGAAACAAGGTCTGGCCTTAAAAGAGCTGATTCTGGCAACCAATCCTTCGATGGAAGGGGAGGCAACGGCGATGTATATTCAGAGATTGGTTAAGCCTTTGGGAATTAAAACTACGCGGATTGCCCGGGGTATTCCGATTGGCGCGGAAATTGAGTACGCCGATGAGGTCACGCTCAGACGGGCGCTTGAGGGAAGAAAAGAATACTAAATAAATTTCAAATTTCCAATTTCAAATTGCGTTAGTCATTAGTCTTTAGTCGTTAGTCGGTTTTTCCTGTACAATTAAATTATATGGATGATGGGTCTGCAGTTTCTGATATTGCCGAGACGGCTGGAGAAGTTGGCTCGACTTTTTTAGGAGAGTTAAAGAAAATCGGTAAGGTGGCAGTTTCGCAGATAATTGGTCAAGGACAAGCGCAAACCCCAACAACCGATGATTTGGCCAAGCTTTCGGATAAAGACAAGAAGTTTAGCGATGCAGCTCAAGAAGAGGTTCGTGCCAGAATCCAGGCAATTTACGAGGAACATGCCGCTCGGCGTAAAAAAGAAGAAATGGCCAGAAAACAGCAGCAAGCGCAAATAGGGGAGCAGAAAGAAAAGCAGGAGGAGCTTTTAGGAAAACAACAAAAAGACATGCCGATTTCTGCTATTGAAAAAACCCGCGCCGAAATTAAAAATTACGGAGCAGAATAGCCGACTTTACTATAGGGCGGTAACGTGGTAAAATCAGTAGTTATCATGACAAAAGAATCGAGACGACATGGCGAACCGAGAACTCCAGAAGAACTTACGCAGCAATTTGCAACTGATATTGAGGAGCAACAGCTTGATGAAGTGGTGGTCGATAGCTTTGTGATCGAGCATCCGCAAGTTGTTGAGGTTGCTGTTAGGGAAGAGCTAGTAAAAATCAAGCGACGCAGAGCGAGAAAGGCTCGCTAAAGTTGTGGCTGATCTATCTCATGAGGTGAATCTTGCGACTGAAGCCTCCCCTGTCTGGAAAGAAAGGGAAACTTTAACACCCGATGAAGTTAGGGCTCTGGAAGGAATTTTTAATTTAGAAAGTTTAGTGGAGAAGAAAGCAGCTGATCCAGAAGTTACATTTAGCCTGCCTTCTTTGGCTACTGATCTTTACGAGGAAGCATTTCGGCCATTAGGTCAATCCACCAGAAGCTACCGAAACACCAATATTATTGTTGTCGAAGGGAATTTAGAGTATCCGGAGCATCACCTCGTCCCCAGATTAATGCGAGAGCTTGGAGTGGATATATCAGCTCTATGGCAAGAAACAGTCGCAGATCATAAAGACGTAGCTAAGGTAGTGAGATTGTGCCGGAAAATTCATGAGATGGTTTATATCCACCCGTTTCTTGACGGTAACGGTCGAGTGACAAGAGGTTTGATCCATTTTGCCTTAAGAAGATTTGGTTATTATCTGCCTGATTGGCGTGTTGAAGGGCGTGATGGCTATCTTGATGCGGTTTCAGAAGCAAAGGACAATCCCCAAGTATTTGAGCAATTTCTAACAAAGGCTTTGACTTCAAGTTATAAAAAGGTAGAGTCACAACTTATGGGAGATCCATATTACGTTTTAACTGACAAATTGGCAGAAGTTAGTCAAAAAAGAGGACAGTTGGAAAAATTTTTAAATGCTTAAGCTGTATAATTTCCTTTCTAAAAAAGTCGAAGAGTTCAGGCCCATTAGCAAAACGGTTGGGCTTTATACCTGTGGTCCGACGGTTTATGACTTTGTGCATATCGGTAACTGGCGGACTTTTGTTTTTGAGGACATTTTAAAACGGGTTTTGATTTTTAACGGTTTTAAAGTCAAGCATGTGATGAATATCACTGATATTGACGACAAAATCATAGCTGCGTCTAGGAATCAGGGACTAGAGTTTAGGGAGATTGCAGCCAAATATGAAAAGGCTTTTTTTGATGATTTGGAAAAGCTCAATATAATCAAAGCGGATGAGTATCCGAGGGCGACTGAACACATCACTTCAATGATTCAAATCATTGAAGTGCTTCTTAAGAAAGGTTTTGCTTATAAAACCGAAGATGGCGTATATTTTGATATTTCCAAATTTAAAGATTATGGGAAGCTGTCTAATCTCTTAAAGAAAAGAATCAAAGTCGGAGCGAGAATCGCCGCCGATTTATACGAAAAAGATAATCCTTGTGATTTTGCGCTCTGGAAAAAGTCAAATGCTGGCGAGCCGGAGTTTGATGCCCCGTTTGGCAAAGGCAGACCGGGCTGGCATATTGAATGTAGCGCAATGAGCATGAAGTATTTGAGTCGGACAATTGATATTCATACTGGCGGGGTTGATCTTTTATTTCCTCATCATGAGAATGAAATTGCTCAAAGTGAAGCAGCAACCGGCAAGAAATTTGTCAACTTTTGGCTGGAGGGCGAACATCTTTTGGTGGAAGGCGAAAAAATGGCCAAAAGCCTGAGCAATATTTTTACACTTGAGGATATCAAAAAGCGCAATTTTGAGCCGCTCGCTCTGCGATATTTATTCTTAACCGCCCATTACAGGTCTAAACTTAATTTTACCTGGAAAGCACTTGCGGCTTGCCAAAATGCTCTTGACAATCTTCGCGGTCAAATCAGCACTTGGGATGAACCTAAAATCGGCTGCGCGGAGTTTGAAGGTGATTTTAAAAAAGCCGTCAATAGTGATCTTGATATGCCCAAAGCACTATCAATCATGTGGGCAATGGTCAAAAGTAATTATCCAACTAGCGCCAAACATCAATCAATAATTGTGATGGATCAGGTTTTGGGTCTTGGACTTGATAAAGTCAAGAAAGCCCAATTGCCAAAAGAAGCAAGGGAGTTAATCGAGAAACGCGAGACTTTAAGAAGACTTGGGAAGTTTGAAGAGTCTGATAGGC
Source organism: Candidatus Curtissbacteria bacterium RIFCSPLOWO2_02_41_11 (assembly GCA_001775055.1). GTDB lineage: Bacteria > Patescibacteriota > Microgenomatia > Curtissbacterales > GWA2-41-24 > GWA2-41-24. The sequence continues at coordinate 51,418 of MFBU01000002.1, read as the reverse complement.
TGCGCAAGCAATTGCAGGAGATGGGAGTCTATGTTGAGGACACCTCGGAGGGGCCGAAATGGAGCATTAAGAAAAAACATCACAAAATATGATATATCAGAAAATGTGATGTTTCTGAGGTCGGAATGATTCAGCTTATCAAAGTTAAAGATCCGCTTCTGGGCAATTTTCGGGCAAATTCAATCCTTAGGATTTTTGTTGATTCGGCTACACTTTTGGCGCTTTCCGGCGGCAGATCGCCCAATTACAACCAGATGCTTGTGGTTCCTCGTAACATTTTGCCGGGTGCAGCCTGTCTGGTTGACGAACGCTTTGGACCATCTGGTCATAAAAATAGCAATGAGTTGATTATTGAGCGAAGCGGTTTGGCGGATTTCTTGAAAGCGAAAAATATCGAACTTCATAAAGTCTTATCGATGTTGCAATTTGAGGAGACTGCTTTTGATTACGACAGAAGACTGAGGGAACTTTTTGTCAAATATGAGAAGAAAGTAGCCGTTATGGGAATTGGTAATGACTTGCACACGGCGGGGATTTTTGCCAATAGCCTGGCAATCGATTCGCCCAAGTATGTGGTTTCGCAGGTGGTTAGTGACGAATTTCCCAAACGCATTACGATGACTTTTAAAGCCTTGAGTCGCTTTAACGCCTTTATCATTTTGGCTTTCGGTCAGGAGAAGAAAGAAGTTTTAAAAAAATTACTCGAAGATGGTTTTTTGGATGTGCGTAAATATCCGGCGGTTTTCTTTAAAAAAACCACCACTAAATCTTATTTGATTACGGATATTGATATTTAATTCAAATATCAAATATCAAAAATCAAAAATACAAATAAAAATTAAAAAATGGATTTTAACTTTGTTATTGGAGTATTTGGTTTATTTCTGTTGCTCTTAGGATTTGTAATGAATTTACTAAAAAAGCTAAATCAAGAATCACTTTTTTATAATATTGTTAATCTGGGGGGGGGCAAGCTTTTTAGCCTATTACGCATTTATGATCAATAGCTTGCCGTTTTTGGTACTTGAGTCCTTATGGGCAGCATTTGCTGGCTATAAGACTTTATTAATTCTTATAAGGAAAAACAAATGAAAATTGGTTTCATAGGTTTAGGACGGATGGGAAGTCGGATGGTTATAAAGCTGCTTGAGGGAGATCATGAGGTGGTGGTCTGGAATCGCTCTTCAAGCAAAGTTGAAGAGCTTAAGTCAAAATTCAAAATTCAACCCGTCCTCGACCGAGTCGAGACGAGGTCGGGAAATTTAAAAGTGGCAAGTAGTGTCAAAGATTTGGTTAATCAGCTTGATTTACCCCGGGTCATCTGGTCGATGTTGCCTGCTGGTGAGGCAACGGAAGAGATTTTGGACGAGGTCGAAAAGTATGTTGAGTCAGGCGATGTCATCATTGATGGTGGCAATGCATTTTTTGAGGATACAGAGCGCAGGTATAGGCATTTTAGAAAAAAGTTTGTCAAGTTTTTAGGAATTGGTGTATCGGGAGGAGTAATTGCAGCGCGCGAGGGCTATCCATTGATGGCGGGCGGAGATCAGTCCGCTTATGATCATATTAAGCCGATTTTGGATTCACTTTCAAAACCCAATGGCGGCCATGAATATTTTGGCCAAGGCGGAGCCGGCCATTTTGTCAAGATGGTCCATAACGGTATTGAATACGGCATCATGCAATCAGTCGGAGAGGGCTTTGGGCTCTTGCAAAAATCTCCTTATAATTTAGATCTTTTAAAAGTTGCCAAACTTTACCAAAAGGGAACTTTGGTTTCCGGCTTTATGATGCAGCGGACAATTGATGCTTTAGAAAAAGATCCTAAGCTTTCACAAATTGAAGGCTATATTGAGGAATCGGGAGAGGGCAGATGGACTGTTGAGCAGGCCAAAAGAGAAAAAGTTTCGGTTCCAATTATCGAGGAATCATTGATGTATCGGGCTAAGTCCAGACAAGATTCGAAAGTCTCCTCAACTTTTGCTGCCAAATTAGTAGCGGCGCTCCGGCAAGCTTTTGGCGGGCATGAAGTGAAGAAGAAGTAGATGCGAATGCATCCGAATGGGATTTGTTCTAATTAATCCGAATATTCGCAAAAAATTCGGATTAAAAATTTGGATAAATTAGGATGTCAGATTTTGCAGATGGTTAAGAGTGGAGCCAACCAATGTCGGCTGTCAGCCTTTATTAAATCATCGGCTTGGCTGGGGCCCCAGGTACCAGGTTTATAAAGAGTTAGTTTTGATTTGCTGCTTTGCCAAACTTCTTCGATAGGATCAATTATTTTCCACGAAGCTTCGACTTCTTCTTGGGAAATAAATAAACTTTGATCGCCCAAAATAACATCCAAAATTAACCTTTCATAAGCATCCGGTTGTGGCGTATCAAAAGAAGTTTTGTAACAAAATTCCATATCAACCGGTTCCAGTTGAGTGGTTAATCCTGGCTTTTTGGCAGCAAGTCTGATACCGATACCTTCATTGGGCTGAATTTGGATGGTTATGTGATTGGGAATTGTATCCTGAAAATTCTTATATAGCTTATGGCCTGATTCTTTAAACTGGATAATAATTGAGGTGACTTTGCCCATCAGTTTTTTACCGGTGCGCAAGTAAAAAGGGATACCCTGCCATCTTTGATTTTTGATAAAGAGTTTGATTAAAGCATAAGTTTCGGTTTTGGAGTTGGAAGCAATTTTTTCTTCGGCAAGATAGCCTTCGTATTGGCCGCGAACTGAAAACTTGGGGATTTCGTCGAAAGTTAACTCCTTGATTGAAGAAAGAATTTCCAATTTCTTTTTTCTGATACTTTCAGTTTCGAATTTTTCCGGTTCCTCCATTGCAGTCAGAGTCAAAAGTTGCAGGAGGTGATTTTGGGTAATATCCCGAAGGGCTCCGGTTTTATCGTAGAACTCGCCGCGCTTTTCCACCCCAATACCTTCGGCAGTGGTGATTTGGACATGGTCGATAAAGTCTTTGTTCCAGATTGGTTCAAAAATATCGTTACCAAAGCGAAAGGCAAAAATATTTTGGACTGTTTCTTTACCAAGATAGTGATCAATACGATAAATTTGGTCTTCGTTAAAATATTGCAGCAGTTTTTGGCCTAAGCTTTGGGCAGATTTTAAGTCGGTCCCATATGGTTTTTCGATAATAATTCTTGACTTGGTATTTTGTTGGTGGTGAATAGGACAGCCAAGATGTAAGTTATTGCTTGCCAAATTTTCGACCGCCTTTTCTAAGATTGTTGGTGCAATGGCCATGTAGAAAATTCGCTGGGTGCAGGAGTTGGTGATTTTTTCAAATTGTTCAATATGTTTTGAAAGATTTGCTAAATTAATATTTTGGGCAACATCTAGCGATAAATAATCAATCAATTTTAAAAATTCTTCATTTTTACGGCTAAGTGTTTCGTTTAAAACTTCTCTGAAACTCTTGTCGGTATGTTTGGTTCTGGCGGCAGCGATTATTTTGAGTTTTTGAGGTAGAAGATTATTTGTAAAAAGCTCAAAAAGCGCCGGAAAAATTCTTTTTCGCGCCAAATCGCCGGTTGCACCGGCAATAACGATTGCGGTTGGCCCGCCTTGACCGCCGCCAGGCGAGGCAGGCTGTTTGCTGATTTTTTCTAAAACTTGCGTTTTTGACATAAAATAACCGTTTAGTCGTTATTTAGTTTATCATATTATTTAAGATGAAATTCGCTTGGGGATTTTTACCAAAAGCGGACACTGGTGCTTTGTCGATAAGCTTCTGAGTTGTCTTCTGTCAAATTGAAGACCTCGACAAGACCGCTTTGAGTCTGAGGGCTGACAAGGACAATCTCTGTTTGGAAACTGCAGGAATCTGAAGTAGTACAAGCACTGGTTTGGTTTTGTCCTAAAAGTTGGCCATTTGCATCTTTGACTTGAGCCATAATTATTCCTGAGGTTAAATTTGTCAAACCGCTTATTTTAAGGGGTGAGGAAATTAAACTTGAAGGAGCAGGGTTTTCTATAAAGATTCGAATATTCTTTTCCTCTAGAGTATTACTGCCGGATTCAGGTTGGGCAGCCGGAACATTAGCCTGACCGAGTGTCTCTGGGCTTGGCGAGGCAGTCGGAAAACCGCTGACAGGACTTGGTCTAGGCGAAGGCGAAAGCTTTTTCTCGCTTTGCCTTTGATAAAATTTGGAGGCGGCAAAGGCAACTAAGGCAAAAAAGATAATCAGAACAACTGCGCCGACTACAAAACTTAAATTATTTCTCATTTAAAAATTATCTTAAGTGGGCAGTTTTGCGGCAGATTTTGATGTGGGGCAATTATAACACTTTAGTGCAAGAGGGGAAAATCCGGCTGAGATCTTGTATAATCTTGCCCTATGTCGTTATTTAGGGATCGAGAATCGGGTTTATCTAGTTCAGATGAAGTCGTTGAAGCAGCAATGGCAATATTACAAGATGCTAGAGTGGAATCTGGGGTAACAGTTCGCCGAGGAGAACTAGTTAATTCGTATGAAGCCAAATATCTTGAAGTATATTTTGGCCAGTTAGTGCGGTCTGATCCTGATAAATCAATTAATGAGCGTTTTAGGGATGTCGGTGAACCCAGTCAATTGGCTAGAGATTTTAGAGATCAATTTTTATATTATAAAGAATATCCGGAGGGACTTTGCGAGCCATTGAAGATAACCGTAATGGAGGCCAGACGAATGGTAGCTTGTCTTACATTGGAAAACCTTGCCCAACATGCCAAGGAAAGATTTAAGCTTGCCCTGGCAAGTTTTGGCCGTGCAGTGCCAGAGAGCTCTGATGCGCATCAACACCGAAAAAATGTCGACTTCTGGGCAAATGCTTCGCAAATTATTGGTGCAGCTTTTGAGATGAAAGAAGATAATGTCTGAAAGAGATAGAACCGGCGAAGTGCCAGGCCGTCTTACTTTTATCGAAATCGAACAACCAATTTCTGGGTTGCATCTGGTTATCAGTGGCTGCGAATCTTTTATTGCCGGTGATTTTGCAAGAGGCGAATTCTTGAGATTTCGGCCGATTCGCTGGAATAAGTGGCAGTTTAATCTTGTCGTATCAGAAGTTGCCGACCATCTTGAGAAACCGCCACGGCTTCAGACTTTAATGTTTCTTAAGGCTTATCATCTTAATGGTATAGAAATCAATCTTGATGCTCATGTGCGGGCGCAAGGGCCTTATCCGTTTCAAAGAATTTACTTTAATATCGATGCTCCTAGAGATTTACCGATACTGAGGGAAGAGTTGATTAGTCGTCATCAAGAATTCCCCCAAATAGTTGAGCAGTCAAAAGATAGATTTGGCGGTTTGGTCTTAGCAGTTAAAAAACTTGGCGCCTTGTTAATTGGTGATGTTAAAAATGGTAATTTTATGCGATTGCGCTTGTTAACCTGGAATGAAACTTTTGCTCGTTTGGCTTTGTCACAAGTAATTGCTGGCAGAGAATCATCGACTAAGATTGTCGTCGTCCGCATTGACACTATTTGCTCAGTTGTTAACCAAGACCTCCGTTTCAAATTTATGAAAGATCCCCAATACGGTCGTCAGCTAGTATCCGTAATCAAGGCACCTAGAGAAATTGCCATCATTAGAGAAAAGTCGGGGTAACCTAAAAATCCATAACTTTTTTAGCTCAGGGTTTTACGGTGAAGGTGAGGGGGCGGGGGTTGCTTCTTTTTCGACAATACAGGGTTCAAGTTTGGCTTTTTCCTCATCGGTTAAGAAAGTAGTATTCTCTTCCTGGATAATCTTGCCGATTACTTCATTACTTAAGGCCGACTGTATACATTCGATATTGACTTTGCCGATGCCCGACAGTGTTGTTTCGGTCGGTGTCTGCACTTGCGGCGGGGCTTGCTGCGGGGGAGCGAATAATTGTCTAAATACCCCTTGGTGGATATTTGCAATGATCAAAAGCATGAAAAACAGGCCAATGACAATCCACATAAGGTAAAAAATTATTGCCAAAGATTGATTGATCTTTTGGAAAATTGACCCTTTTGGGCCATTTGGCTTAACTGGTTTGGCTTTTGCTGTTTTTGCTGGCATATTCAAAAAGTTCTGATAAGCCTAACCGATCGGCGATCTAAAATCAAGAAGGCAATCTAGCTTAAAATGGGGGCTTGTAATTAAATTTTTTTGGTGGCTAAGATGGAATTGAGGGTTAAATTAATCTGTGGGAGAAAGAGATAAGGGAGTTAATACCACCAGACACCGACATCTTCGCCTGATTCAATTTGATCGACCCTCTTTTCCCCAAGTAACAGAGACGCCGTTTGATTTTAAGGAAAGAAGAGAGGAACTCATCTTGGATTTTTTAACCAGCGGGATTGCGAAAGAGCCGGTTGATGATCTTGACTCGAAAGCGCAAAATTTAAACCGCTTGTTTGCCGTTTGGAAAGAGGCAGATCCCAATGATTATATTAGAAGATCTGTTAATTATAGTGATTTGGAAAGGACTTCCCTAAATCTGTTGCTGATTGCCCAAAAAGCCAAATTTGATGCAGAAGACCCACTAGATTTAGAGCTCGCCGATGGACTATTAACTGACTATTTCCGAGTGGCTAGGATAGTCAGAACCGCCCACAAACTTGCCCAATTGCAGACCGCCAGTTCCTTCTAAAACAAAACCTTTCCCTAATCATTGTTTTATTCTTTTATACTGCCTTAAACAAAAATTGACAGTTTTGGCGGTTTGGACTAGACTTTGGGGCAGTGATAGATAAATATAAGATTCCTTTGGCCATTATTTTGGGTGCGGTTATTATTGGTTTGTTTGTCTATTTTGCCGCAAAAACCCAAAAAGTTAATCAGATCACCTCAACTGCTACAACTTCTCCGGTTGCGACCACCGTTGTAGTTGAGCAATCTATAGCTTCTCCGACACCGTCTCCAACCCCAACCCCTCAATTTTCGGAAGATGATGCCAAAGCAATTGCCGCAGCGCTGGCTGCCAAATTGGGAGTATCTGAAACTAATTTGGATGTTCAAGTTACCAAAAAGGATGCCAAGCATGCAAAAGGCAATGTAAAAGAAAAGACTTCAGAGGTCGGCGGCGGTTACTTTCTGGCAGTCAAAACAGAAAGCGGCTGGGTAATTGTTTACGACGGACAGGCGACTCCAACCTGTACCCAAATTGCCCCTTATGATTTCCCCACTGACATGGTGCCAGAGTGTCTTGACGCAAATGGTAATTTAGTTACAAGGTGAGAATTAAGAAGGCCCAGATTGTGCTTTTGACCTTTTTCCTCTTGCGCGTTTGTAGAGAAGATAAATTATAAGAAGCGGAACCCAGATAACAGCGAAAACTCCAACCCAGATCAGAATACCGCCAATAGCCTGCAAGGTGTTAATTAAGCTACGGACAGCGCTTTTGAAGATAACATTGGGCCTAAATACCTTGTCTGGCGTGTAGGGCAAAGCCAGCTCATCTGTTGAAAGATAAAGGGTGATTTTGGTTAAATTCGCACCTTTTTCCAGGGCCTCTTTTTGGCCTTTTAGCGAATCGATTTGTTCCTGCAAGTTAATAAGTTCACGCTGAACTTCAAGGATATCCGAAACGCTTTGGGCTTTCTCCAAAATTCCTTCAAATTTGGTTTTGGTTTTCTGCAAAGTATCAAGGCGGGCTTCAATATCAGTATATTCTTCGGTGACATCGGTGCCGACAAGATTTTCTGATGTGACTTTAATCGCAAGTTGGCGAAAATGGGCAAGGGCCTCGTCGAGTTTTTCGGTGGGAACTCTGACGGTGATGGTAGCAAACGGTGAAACGTCGGGTTTGGTATAGGATGTTGTGACCATAAAGCCGCTGATGCTTTTGGCATACGAGATGATTTCGTCGCCGACTTTACGCACATCGCCAACTAAAAGCGAGAGGTTGGAGGTTTGAATGACAATTCGATCTTTGGATTCGCTTACCTTGGAAATTTCTTCTTGGGGAGCAGTTGAGAGTGATCTTGGACTAATTTCAGACAGATCGCCAGTTCCAGTAAAATTTTTTGCTGGTGGTAAATTGCGACTTGAAGTTTGAGGCAATACGATATTATTTCTAAATAGCAGGAAGGCAATTACCAAAAAAAGGGCGACTATTAATTTATGGGTCTTTGCCCAATTAATAATTGGCATTAATAAGTTATAAATCCATTATATAATTGGTAAAAGGTTTAATCCAGTCCCAAAGTCAATGAAAAAATTGCTGATTGTTTTAGTTATTATTTTGCCAGTTGCAGCAGCATTGTATTTTGCAAAATTCAAATCAGGCGCAAATTTCCTAACCCCTGCTTTTAAAGATCAACAAGAAGAAAAGCCAAAACCCTTGGCTAAATACACCATTGAGGCTTTGTCGAAAACCCAGTTTGCTGCCAGTCAAATAATTCTTTCAGAAATTCTTGAAGAAACAGCAGATTTTACCTCCCGACTTTTCTATTTCTATGTTGATCCTTCGATAGCCTCAGGACAAGCTAAGAAAGTCAGTGGTCTTATCAATATTCCTAAGGCTGAAGGGGTGTATTCGGTGATTGTGATGTTTAGAGGTTATATTGACAAAGAAAATTATCAAACCGGTGCCGGTAGTGTCCGTGCCGGCCAATTTTTCGCCAAAAATGGTTTTATCACCCTGGCCCCCGATTTTTTAGGTTATGGCAAATCGGATATGCCTTCTGAAAATCCCATGGAAGAACGTTTTCAAACTTATATTGCTTCCATGACTTTATTAGAGTCTCTTGCTAATTTAAATCAGGCATTAGGGAAAGAGGGCGGTGTTACGGCAGACATTGGCAAAGTTGGAATTTGGGGACATAGCAACGGCGGCCAGATTGCCCTGACCATTTTGGAAATTAGCAGTAAAAGTTATCCGACTGTTCTTTGGGCGCCGGTTTCCAAACCGTTCCCATATTCTATCCTTTATTATACTGATGATTTTGATGACCGTGGGAAGATGCTTAGGCGTGTCGTTGCCGATTTTGAAAAAGATTATGACGCAGAAAAATATTCGCTAACCAATTATTATGACAGGATTAAGGCACCAATAGAGCTGCACCAGGGAGGAGCGGATGAGGCAGTTCCCGTTAAGTGGTCCGACCAACTTTATGAAACATTAAAAAAATTGGGCAAAGAGATCGAATATTTTACTTATGGGGGCGAGGATCACAATTTTGCCAAAGGTTCATGGTCTACGGTTGTTAGTCGCAATATAGATTTTTACAAAAAGCAATTTAATAAGAATCAATAATTTCCTTGACAGAATAAGAAGACGGCAATTAAACTGGCCACATGGCAAAGGACGGCCGGGTTTGGTTATCGCACACCGGTGTTGAGAGTTTGGAAAGATGTCCGCGCTGTTTTTGGCTTTCTTACCGCCGAAAGATAAGACAGCCGGAAGGTATTGTGTCGCGCCTTGCTAACCGATTCGATACGGTTTTGAAAAATTATTTTAATATGTACCGCCCGGATCTGCCGCCGATGGTTGAGGGCAAACTTCAAGGGCGTTTGCAAGATCCATTTCAAGAAAAATATTTCGTGACCATTGACGCAAAATACGGCTTTTGGGGAAAACTTGATGAATGTTTGGTAGACGATCAAAATCAGTTGGTCCCAATCGATTTTAAAACGTCAAGTTCCGATCCCCGAGAAAAAGAGACTTTGGCTGCATATCAGGCGCAAATTGATGCCTATATTTATCTACTTTCGCAAAAAAAACAAAATGTTGCCGATATTGGCTACTTAATCTATGTTTATCCCGATTTGGGTAAATATTTACATAGGGGATTTCCGATGGTTGTTCATCTGGTCAAGCTTAAGGGCGATCCTGACAGAACCGTCAAAAGAATTGCCAGGGCAATTGAGATTTTGGAAGGGAGAATTCCGAAGGCAAGTTCTGATTGTGATTTTTGTGCCTGGTACGACAAGATAAGCGAGGAACTTGCACCAAGAAACCTTAAGTTGATCGAAGATTAATAGATTTTTGAAATTAAATAAACTAAATAATAGGTAAGTGCGGCAATTGTTGCACTGGCCGGAATGGTTAAAATCCAAGCCCAGACTATTCTTCTTGCCAGAATCCAGCGGACTGCCGTTGCCCGAAGTGATGTGCCGACTCCCAAAATCGAGCCGGAGATGGCATGAGTTGTGGAAACCGGAACCCCAAGCGATGCCGAAAAAAATAAAACCATGCCTCCGGCAGTTTCGGCACTGAATCCATGAACAGGCTTTAAGTGGGTGACTCTTTTGCCCATGGTTCTGACAATTTTCCAGCCGCCGGCTAAAGTTCCTAAGGCAATTGCCAAATGGGCCATTAAGACAACCCAGAGCGGTATATAGAGTTTATCACCCAGATAACCTTTGGAAAAAAGCAAGATAGCTACAATACCCATGGTTTTTTGGGCATCATTGGTGCCGTGGGAAAGTGCATAAAATCCAGATGAAACTAATTGCAATTTTCTAAAAGCCCAGTTAATTTTCGGCGCCGGTACTTTAAAAAGCAGTCTCGTGGTCAAACTCATCAAGATGAATGCCAGGATAAAGCCGACAACTGGTGAAATTAACATAAAGACTATAATTTTTTGAAGTCCGGGTAAAATTAAAACCGTTAGCCCGGATTTAGTGACAGCTGCTCCGACAAAGCCGCCAATTAGGGCATGAGATGAGGAGGTCGGTAGCCCCTGCCACCAGGTAATTAAGTCCCAGGCGATGGCACCGATTAATGCCGCAAAAATTACTTCTTGGGTAACCGAAGTTGGCTCAACAATGCCTTTGGCAATGGTGGTGGCAACCGCCACACCAAAGACTAAAAATGCTATAAAATTAAAAAAAGCAGCCATAGCAACGGCGTTTCTGGGGGAAAGAACACGGGTGGAAACTACGGTGGCGATGGCATTGGCGGCATCATGAAAACCGTTTATAAAATCAAAGATAAAAGCCAGAAATATAATAAAGATTAGCGAGAAAAGAGTAAAATCCACTATGAATGTTTTAAAACAACACCGCGTAAAATATCAACCACATCCATGCATTTATCGGTAGTACCTTCCAGAATTTCGTAAAGCTCTTTATACTTTAAGATGGCCACAAAATTTTTATTCTTGAATAAGGCGGCAGTTGAATGATCTAAAAGATCATCAGCTTCTCGTTCAAGTTTTTTGACATTATCGCTTCGGGCGTCCATTTCCGTTTGGGAAAGTTTTTTCATTGAAATAAATGCTTTGTCAATTTCCTGACAGGTTAAAAGGACCAGTTTTGCAAAAGACTTAATTACACCATCTATTTTTTTGATATTGTAAATATGCAGTCTGTTGACAAAAGTATAAATTCCGTCAATGACATCGTCGTAAGTATTGGCCAAGTTGGCGATATCTTCATGGTCAATTGGGGTAATAAATGAGGAGTTGAGCCGCTGGTGGATTTCGGCAACGATTTTATCTCCTTCAAGTTCAAGCTGTTTAATCTTTTTGCGTATCAAGTTAGTGTTGTTGTCAAATTTCGTAGCCATTTGCGAAAGCAGTTGGGCCCCTTTTAAAACATTTTTGCTTTCACTTTCCAAAAGTTCGAAAAAAATTCCTTCTTGCGGAAAAAGAAGTCCTCTGATGCTTCTCATTTTTATAAATTGTTCTTACTTCTATTCTAGATAAAAGCAAAGTTATGTCAATGGGAAATTAAAAAGCACTTCTTTCTTTGGCAAAATTTCAAGATAGTTCAATCATTTCACCCAAAGCATTTATTGATTTGTTATACGGGAAGTTTTAATACAGAACCCGGATTTTTAGCCTCAAAAAACTGTATTAAACAGAACAACCGCGAAGTGAATTCGAACTTTAGGTATAATGATTTGTATGGTCAAAGCAATTATTTTTGATTTGGGTGGGGTACTCTTTACCAACGGTACAAAGAGCTTCATTAAATACTTAATTAAAACTTACAATCTGAATAGAGAAAAAGTAAATACGGTAATGCACGGGGAAATAGGTTCTTTGTATCGAGAGTCAAAAATCTCTAGAGATGAATTTTGGGAAAGATTTTTAAATGAGTTAGGTATTAGTGAGGATGCAGATAAATTAGAGACAGAGTGGATTAACCAGTACGAACTAATAACGGAAACCAAAGATTTAATTAAAGAACTTTCAAAAAAGTATAAATTACTATTTTTGTCAGATAATGTTAAAGAACGGGTCGAAAAACTCAATAAAGAACATGATTTTATTTCATGGTTTGAAGATGGGGTCTTTTCGCACGAAGTAGGAGTAAGGAAGCCAAACCCAAAGATTTACAGAATAGCACTACAAAAGGCTGGCGTTAGAGCCAACGAGGCAATATTCATTGATGATATTCCCCAGTTTTTACAACCAGCAGCTAAGATGGGTATGAAGACTATATTATTTACAAATTCTGGTGATTTAAGAAAGAAATTGCTACGATTTCTGATAAACTAACTCTGGATATTTAATAATTTCTACCCAATTTGCAGTTCGGAAATCATTAGCTAGTGCCTTCACAAATATGTTAGGACTTTTTGCAAACCAAATATGACACTAATAATAACAGCAGCAAACAAAAACTGTTTGTTCCAAACTTCAGATATGAGACTTACCGATCAAAATGGAAAGTTACACGATGATTTTTCAGTTAAACAGACTCAAGTTAGAGGAAACCATTTTTGCTTTCTAACATCATATACAGGTGTGGCTTATATAAAAAATGTAAAGGTCCATGACTGGCTAACAAATGAATTAAGTAACTATAAAATAGGAAACAAAGGACCAGAAGATATCGTGACGTTTTTAAGAGAGAAATTGAATGAAACATATACCCATAAAGGTAACCTAATTTTGACGGGAATTGGCTGGAGTGATTATGAAGATATATTTCAACGTTTTTATTTCAGTATTTCCAATGTCGATAGTAATTGTTTCGTTTTAGACAAAAAAAATCTCGAGGATTCTATATTTCTAAAGTGCGATGGGTATTTGCCAGCAACACAGGAAGATTACTTTAACAAAAGAAGCAAAAAAGTTAGAAAATTTATGAAAAGAGAAAAAAAGGGAGATAGAAAGTTAATTACAGACAAATTGGTGGATTTAATTAGAATTGGTGCAAATCACAAACTTCATGGTAAATTTATTGGCAAAAACGTTACAGGTATTTACGTTGGAACTTATGATTTTTCTCCCATCGCAAGATACTATTCTGCAGAAAAAACTATAGTCTACTTACCTAACAGTGTAAGTAATGAAATGGCAGTAAAGGGAATTAAAATTACACAAAGTGATCAACGAGATTCGTTTTTTAAAATAAACCCTAAAGATAATGGCTAGTGTATGTTACTGTTTTGTGTATAAGGAGAGAAATGGTTTAGGCTAGCCTACCCAGCTTTTTTCTTAGCCTCAGAAAACCAGAGCAAACGTGCAATCTTACATGGGATTCTAATTTTAACTTTGCATTAGACCAAAAGTTCAAGGAAGTTAGTAACTAAAGCAGCTCAACTTCTACGTAAAGAAGTATTTAGAAGGTACAATTTTTCAGCTTTACTACCAATTTGTTGAGCACTTTGTGGTTTTAGACATTTTGCCCATCTTTCAGGTATTTGGGCAACGCCCCAATAAGCTCCCGCAAGTGCTCCAGCCACTGAGCCACATGTATCTGTGTCTCCACCTTTATTGACCGCCTCAACCACAGCTTCTTCAAAACTATCTGCATTAGCAAAAGAAATTAAAGCAACTGAGAATGTTGAATCGGCATTCATCGGATACTTTTCATAATCGCTATAGGAATTATAGACATTTTCATAAGCAGTTTTAAACTTCCTCTCGATAAAGTCAACTGCTTCATTTTTGGGCACACCACTTACTAGTTGTGATACTAATTGGCTTGCCATTTGACAAACCACAATTGCAGGTTCAGCTGCATGAGTTATTATCGAAAGCTCAGCTGCTACCCGATCAATATCTTCTATGTATTCTCTAAAATATAAACCCACAGGTGAGGTTCTCATGAGTGAACCATTAGAGAAAAACTTACCAAAATTTTTCAATACATACTTTCCCACACTTTTCCAATCAGCAACACCTGCATTTATTAAACCGAGGCTTAGCTCTGTGGTTCTGCCTATACCTTTGGCTTTACCATTGTCATACCATTTTAGTAATCTACTAACAAAATCATCTGGATCATATTTACCTTTCTCAATAAAACTATCAGCTAAGAGTAAGGTTTGAGTTGTGTCATCTGTATATTCACCTTTTTCCCAATATCCAAAAGGATTTAGTAACATTTCACGAATAACCCCACCGTGTTTTTCTTGAATTTCTTTGATAAACTTTCTAATTTTCCTTTTCCATGGTTCATCAAATCTCTCTAAGGCTTTGTCCTTTCCATTGAGTGGTATGAATTCCACGGGCTGACCCAAAGCATCACCTGCAGCTACACCCAACAAGCAGCCTTTGTATCTATCTACTATAGGAACATTTAGACTTTCTTTTCTCATGGTTTCAGAATTTTAGCAAAAGTCGGTTATGTACTCAACTTTAATAAATTTTCGGTAAGTGATACTTTATTGTTGCAGAAAAACTTTTGATTGTTGATAAACTAATTTAGGATAAGGAATAAGTCCAACTCAACCAACAGTTCGGAAATCGTCCAAAATTGCCAGCTTTTAAAATCAGGATTTACACATTATGCTAAAATAATACTGTGAAACCTATTGATTTAACTAAAATCACCAAAAATTATACGAGCGGATGGATCGCCTTGTCGTCCGATTATAAAAAGGTCGCAGGTTGGGGAAGAACAATTAAGGTTGCACTTGAGCGTGCCAGAGCGGACGGAGAAAAGAAACCTGTACTTATGAAAGGCGCAAAATCTTACGGCCCGATAGCACCTTAGTGAAATTCCCTTATTTCAAACTGAGGAATCCCAGCTAAAATTCGAACTTTTGCTATAATTTCAGCTAAATGGATTGGGTGATTTTTTCTCTTTTCTCTAGGGCTCTATGGGCAGCAGATAATATAGTCGATAAACTTTTAAGAGGAAGATATCTCCCTGATTCTCTCACTCTCACATTAATCGCTGGCATTTCTGCGTTACTTCTGTCTCTGGTCATTATCATCTTTAATGGTTTGAGGTGGATAGGTTTTGGTCCAGCGGCACTGGTAATATTTGCTGGGGCATTTCAGATAGTTGCTGTCTTTGCTTTCTACCAAGCTATATCTAAAGAGGAAATCTCCAGAGTGATACCTCTATTTCAGTTTACTCCACCTTTTGTTTTAATACTTTCCCTTTTGTTTTTGGGAGAAGTATTAACACTGACCCATTACTTAGCCTTTGTGCTAATTTTGTTAGGCGGTCTCTTAATTTCCCTTCAGAAAACAAAAGGAGTATTTAAGTTAAGAGTCGCCTTCTGGTGGATGGTTCTATCCAGTTTAATTTACGCAATTTATGCAGTAATTTTGAAATCTTTATACGTTGCTCACCCATTTTGGGATTTGACAGTATACCTTGGTTTTGGCGAATTTCTTCCCACTCCGCTACTTCTTTTGTTAATAGCATCTTTCAGAAGCAGATTTATTAAAAGTCTTTCAGGTCTGAAGCCAATAGGTTGGACGCTACTGATATTAGGTATGTTTTTTGTGACCACAGCCTCGCTAAGCGGCCTTTGGGCTTTAGCTATCGGTCCGGTTACTCTAGTTAGTGTATTTAGAGGATTCCAAAGTTTATTTGTACTCGTCTATGCTGTGTTCCTTTCATTTTGGTTGCCAAAAATACTTAAAGAAGAACTTGGTAAAGATGTCTTAGGTGTTAAAGTTATGTCAATTTTATTAATGATGCTTGGCCTTTATTTAATCTATATCTAAAATACACAGCATTATCTCGGTTTAGTTTTGCAATATAATTGTACGGACTTCTGGTAAACTGATTCAGGATATTTGATAATTTCAATCCAGTTAACTGTTTACTTCTTTTCACTCTGTTTCACATCCCCCTAATAATCTTCGGTTTTCTTTCGGGTCGCAAAATGCTAGAATTGAGAAAGCATGCAACGAGGAGTCGCGACTTTCACTTTAGATTACGGGAAATGTCCGCGATGGCTTTTTGAGCGGATGGTTAAGCTTGGGCGGGAAATGACTCAGGTTTTAGTTGACGAGTACGGACCGGATGAGTTTGTTAAGCGCATTGCCGATCCGGTCTGGTTTCAATCCTTGGGCACAGTTTTGGCTTTCGACTGGAATGCTTCGGGTTTAACGACCATTTTGACGGCAGCTTTGAAAGAGGCAATTCGTTATCAAGAGCGCGATTTGGGAATTTTTATCTGTGGAGGTAAAGGGAAAACCTCGAGAAAAACGCCGGATGAGATTGTCGGCTGGGGAGAAAGATTAAATCTATCATCCGGCCATGTTAATAACCTAGTTTACAATTCGAAAATGGCGGCCAAAGTCGACAGTTCCCTGGTTCAGGACGGATTTCAAATCTATCATCACAGCTTTTTCTTTTCCAAAAACGGTCATTGGGCAGTGGTTCAGCAGGGGATGAATACAGCTAGTCAAACAGCCAGGCGTTATCATTGGTTTTCCGATACGATCACGGATTTGGTTTGTGAACCGCACAGCGGAATTGCTTCGCAAGTTAAACAAAAAACAGTTTTAAATCTGACGGCCAAAGAAAGTCAAAAGAATCAAAAGATCAGCCGCCAGTTGGCAACTTTAGGCTATGGCCGGTTTGCAAAAGATATTGAAATTATCCGCAAACATTCATCAGAACTTTCCCGAATGATTGCCCTTCGGCTTCGCTCAGGGCGAGCATTGAGACGTCGGGGAGAGTCTTTGACATTGCTTGAACTTACCGACACTGAGTTTAGTTCTCATTCGGTTATGGCTGAAGATTTTGCCAAAAGCCGTTATCTTGAGAAGATTTTAAATAGACTTGGAGACACCAAGCCTAAGACTTATGAGGAGCTTTTGGCAACTACTGGGGTTGGACCAAAGACGATTCGGGCTCTTTCTTTAGTTTCCGAGGTGATTTACGGAGCAAAGCCCTCGTATGAGGATCCGGCCAGATATTCTTTTGCCCATGGCGGTAAAGATGCGACGCCATATCCGGTTGACAGGCCGACTTATGATCAAACAATTTCTATTTTATCCGGAGCTGTTCGCAAAACTCACATCAATCCAATTGAAAAAGACAAAGCTTTGAAGCGTCTTGGTAGTAAAAGTTAATTTTGCCTCCCGACTAAAAACTTGCTAGAGTTGTGGTGTGCAGTACGCTGAAGTTCTCAGAAAACTAAAATCGCAGACCAATCCCAAAAATGTGCAAGGGATGGTTAAGTTTGGGATAAATTCTAAAAATACTCTTGGAATATCTATTCCAATTTTGAGAAAGTTAGCCAAAGAAATAGGAACAAACCATACTATTGCCCAACAACTTTGGGATTCTGGAATTCACGAAGCGCGGATTTTGGCCAGCATGGTTGATGATCCAAAACAGGTTTCTGAAAAACAGATGGATTTGTGGACTAGCGACTTTGATTCCTGGGATGTTTGTGATCAGGTTTGTATGAATTTTTTTGATAAAACGCCCCATGCATTCCAAAAAGCTAAAGAATGGACTAGACGAGATAATGAGTTTGAAAAGCGGGCCGGTTTTGCACTAATGGCCTGCTTGGCATGGCATGATAAGAATAGTTCCAACGAGTCATTTTCCCATTTTTTTTCTCTTATCAAACAGGCTGCAACCGACGAGCGCAACTTTGTCAAAAAGGCGGTTAATTGGGCTTTGAGGCAAATCGGAAAACGCAATAGAAATTTGAATAAAATGGCGATTGGAACAGCACAGGAAATTATAAAAATCGATTCAAAAACCGCCAAGTGGATTGCAACTGATGCCCTGCGAGAACTGACTAGTGATGCAATTTTAAAAAGACTGACATGAAAGAACAAGTAATTTTTGTCAGAAACTATATTCTTCGTTTTTTATATAAGGCAATTTTGCAAAAAATTTTCTTTTTGCAGGATCCGGAAATAATTCATGACCGGATGCTCAATGTCGGGCGGTTTCTGGGCAAGTTTAGCTTAACTCGATGGTTAGTCTCTCTGCTCTTTTCTTATCAAGACAAGACTCTTTCGCAAGAAATTCTGGGAATTAAATTTGCCAATCCGATTGGCCTTGGGGCGGGGTTTGATAAAGATGCAGTTCTAACGGATACTCTTCCTGGCGTTGGTTTTGGTTTTATCGAAGTCGGTTCAATAACCGGTGAAGCCTGTGCTGGTAATCTCAAACCCAGACTCTGGCGGCTTAAGAAATCAAAGGCACTGGTTGTTAATTACGGTTTAAAAAATGAAGGATCTGAGGCTATTGCCAAAAGTCTGAAGGGGAAAACTTTTAAAATACCGCTTGGCACAAATATTGCCAAGACTAATAGTCCAAATACAGTCAAAGTTGAAAACGGCATTGCCGATTATGCTAAGGCATTCAAGGAGTTTGTCCAAATCGGAGATTATTTTACGGTTAATATCAGTTGTCCAAATGCCTATGGCGGCCAGCCGTTTACAGATGCAACTCGACTGGATAAACTTCTTCAAAGACTTGACGAGATTTCTACCAAAAAGCCGATTTTTTTAAAACTATCGCCGGACTTAAGTCAGAGTGAAATTGACAGAATTCTTGCCATTTCCAATAAGCATCAGGTAGCAGGTTTTATTTGTAGCAATCTCACCAAAAACAGAAACAATAGGAAGATCAAAGACAGCGTTGACGGAACAGAGGGAGGAATGAGCGGTAAGGTTGTGGAAGATTTAGCCAATAATTTGATAAGTTATATTTACCGTAAAACAAAAGGAAAATTTGTAATTATTGGTTTAGGCGGGGTTTTTTGCGCAGAAGATGCTTACAAAAAAATTAAGCTGGGGGCGTCTTTGGTTGAGCTTATCACCGGTATGATTTTTGAAGGGCCGCAGGTTATTTCCGAGATTAATCAAGGGCTGGTAAAACTTCTCAAAAAAGACGGATTTGGCAATATCTCACAGGCTATAGGAAAAGATAACTAGTTGTTTACAAAGGCACCTCGAACTTTTACAATTGATTTAATGCCCGATTTTGACAAAGATCCTCCTGAGGATCAGGATCCTCGTTTGCCAAATCTTAACATTAAGAAAGAAACTAACGAATTAGAGGGAGTGCCAGTCGATCCGCCGCCTGAGCCCGTTTCTCCGCAGCCACCACAACCCAAAACACCAGAAGAACTTCTTGAAGAGGCCAAAGCCTTATCGAGTATGCCTGTTAGTTCTGGGGAATCAATTGCTGCTAAAGAAAAAATGTCTGATTTGGAAAAAGATAAGACAGATGGTTCAAAGTCATCGCCAATCGGTTTATTTTTGGCAGCGATTTTTTTGGTTGCCATTTCGGGAACAGGCGGCTATTTTTTAGGTAAGGGTTCGACAGGTCAGAAGACGATTCTTCCTTCAACTGCACCCAGTAGTCAACCGGCAGTAAATGTTCCTCCAACCCCAAGTCCTTCACCATTACCTTCACCATCGCCGGCTGCAATCGGTGATAAAGTTAAACTTGCAAGCGGATTAACTCTAACTTTAGATAAAGTTTGGTTGGATAGTGCATACGCCAAGAGTAAAGCTGCTTTGCCGGATAAAGTTCAAGTTGATGTTCAAGTTACTTTTGCCAATGAAGAGTCAAACGCTCTTTCTTACACACCAACCGATTTTATATTGAAAGACTTACAAGATTTGGAGTATAAAACCGTGCTCAATGCTTCCAAAGAATATAAAGCCTTAACACTCGGCTCACTTCTGCCCGGCGCAACAATAATCGGAGGAGTGTCCTTTATTGCTCCAAAGACTGAAAAAAGTTTTAGGTTAGTTTATGAAGATGCCGAAATTGCCTTTTCCCTCCCTTAAATCCCGACCTCTTTTTTGAAATCTAGTGGTAAAATTAGGGAAATGAAACCGTTACAGGTAGCGATTGCAGTTTTGATTTTGGCGCTACTTGCAGCCGGTGGTATTATACTTTTAAGACAATCGAAGATTGGGCCAAAACCGATTGGTCAGATAACAAAGCCTTCCAGTGCGGTTAAGGTTGAGAGCAAAATGAAATTGGCAAGTTCGGCTTTTTCTGATAATCAGTCGATTCCCGCTAAATACACCTGCGATGGAGTTAATATCAGTCCGCCGCTTACCATTTCTGAAATTCCCGAAAATGCCCAAGGTTTAGTTTTAATTGTTGACGATCCGGATGCGCCGGCTGGAGATTGGGTCCACTGGACGGTTTTCAACATTGATCCTGCGATGACAGAAGTTACCGAAGGAACAGTTCCTACTGGCGGGGTTGAAGGAATGACGGATTTTGGTAAAACTGGTTGGGGTGGTCCTTGCCCGCCCGCTTCGCCAAAGTCTCAGCGAGGCGAGCCTTCTGGTACTCACCGCTACCAATTTAAACTTTATGCCCTGGATACAACACTTGAACTTGGTTCATCTGCCAAAAAGCAGGACATTGGGGAGGCAATGCAAGGACATATTTTAGATCAGACACTTTTAATTGGATTGTATCAAAGGGGCTGAGTCAATCTTTTTTATCTTTTAGGCGTAAGAGTTCTTCTGACTATAGTGAATGCTGGAGCGAGTTCTTGTATTAACTCCTTACCATGTTTATGGTAAAAATCACCAATTACTTTGACTGATCCCCCTTCGCGTATAAGCTGTCTTAATTCAAAGAATTCGTAAATTATTGCAAGGTGGGGGGCAATTTTTTGTTCAAAATCCGGTAACTCAAGCCGGAGAATCTCAACCGTTTCATTCCAGATACGTGAATCGACTTGAGCTGTTAGGCCAAGTTCGCGACGAACTTGTGATTTTACTTCTCTAATATGTTTTCTGGCTCCCTTTGATGGTCCTCTAGGTCTTTCAGCTGACATGATTTTGGCGGCAAGATTCTACCATGAAACAGTTTTAAATTCAAAAAAGATACGGGGGCGAATTTGAATTGTTAATAAAATAAGCTTAATACTTAGCCAGTTTTCCACTTGATCGAACAGCCCATAGAGGGATGTTGATCAGTTGGTGGGGGATTACTCATCAAAAGTGCGTCGATGGCATCTTTTAATTCTCCTTTGGTAACTTTTTGCGGTTCTTGCCAATTGTCATTAATGCGCCCGTGATAGTAAAGCTTGCGGTTTTGGTTGAAAACAAAGACATCCGGAGTGCAGACCGCGCCGTAGGTTCTGGCAACTTCCTGCGTTTCATCGCGAAGATATGGAAAACTAATTTGCCATTCATCTACTTTTTGCTTCATCATTTCAAGGCTATCTTCGGGATATTGCTTGTCGTCATTAGGATTAATGGCCACAAAGGCGACGCCTTTTTCTTTAAACTCTTGAGCCAGTTTGACAAGAAGCGGCCAAGCGGCTTTGGCATAAGGGCAGTGATTGCAGGTGAAAACAATAACTAAAGCGTGGGCATTTTTGAAAGAGTCAAGCGAATAATTTTGGCCATTGGTTGCTGGCAGGTTAAAATCAGGTGCGGATGAGTCAATTTCCACTTTTTGCGACTGAGTTAAAGCCATAAACGGATAATTTTAACAATAATTAGGAACTAGCGTCTTTTTGCTTTTCGTATTGACTGTAAAACTGGGTAACTGTCGGGTTGACTTTTTGCAGTTCTTCGATAATCTTTTCTCTTAAAGCATAAGTTGTGATTTGGGATTTTTCCAAGATTTGGACCCATTGGCCGATCCTGATTGCAAGGTCTAAACCCTCAGACGGCTTTAGTCCAGCGGCAGTAACAACTCTGGCGATTTTATCCTGGTCAAAATCTTCAACTGACGAATCTCTTTTAATTACTTGAAGGCGCATGCGGATTATTTCTAAGGTGCGGTGACAGTGACTGAGCCGGCGGAGAACTGAGCGGAGTATTTTCTTTTAAGCTGGATGTTATCAAGATTTTCATTAATTAAATCTGCAACTATTTTTCCAACCTGATCGGAGATAAAAGGCATGTTGGGAAGCGCGCCGACTTTTACATTCAAATTGGTAGTTTTGGGAGTTGTACCAGAAAGATCAACTCCTGTCGATGCATAGAAGGTGGGGCTTACCGGTCCGAGTGTGATGCTTCCTGAAGCATGACCTAGTCCTTGAGTGAAACAAACCCTGGCATCTTGAACCTTACCTTTTACATATTTTTGGGCAATGGTGGTAGCTTCGCTGTCTGTGACTGTTACCGCAGAGGATTTCTCCAGAGTATCACCGATTTCATTTTCGCTTCTAGCCGCACCGCCTTGGTTTGGGCACATAGGCGCCTGCCCGACGACAGCAGCAGCTGCAGCGCCGGCTACAGCAATAACTACGACACCTAAAACTACTAAAATTATTACAAAGCCTTTGGCGGCAGACATATCTTTAGTATGCTTTCCTGATAGAGTTATGTCAAGATATTTGTTTTGAGGCAAAGTTTGTTCGTTTGAAATAGGTATGTGTTTGGACGGATTTAAAGTAGAAGTGTGGTAAACTTTTTCTGATGAGTTTGTCAATCGGGATAGTGGGGTTGCCAAATAGTGGAAAATCTACGCTATTTAATGCAGTTCTCAAACGGCAGATTGCCCAAGTGGCCGAGTATCCTTATACGACGATCGAGCCGAATATCGGAGTGGTTGAGGTGCCGGATAAACGCCTTTCGCTTTTGGCCACTAGCCTTTCGATACAAAAGATTGTTCCGGCGGCGATTCGATTCATCGACATTGCCGGTTTGGTCAAAGGAGCGCATCAAGGGGAAGGTTTAGGTAATCAGTTTTTGGCCCACATTCGTGAAGTTGATGCGATTTTGCAAGTGGTACGCGCGTTTGAAAATTCGCAGGTTCCCCATGTTGCCGGAAAGGTTGACCCTAGAGAGGATATTGAAATTGTTAATTTGGAGCTGGAACTTGCAGAAATTAAAAAACCGACAATTTATGTTTTGAATATGGATGAGAAGAGTATCACAGAGAGCGCGGGTATCAAGAGTATAAGAGAGCTTATTTTTGACAAGTCAAAAAGCAAGGGTTTAGGGCAAGACGGTGTGGTAATTCCAGTCTGTGCGAAATTAGAAGCGGAACTTTCTGATTTGTCAGAAGAGGAGCAAAAAGCGTATTTAAAGGAAGTAGGTATTGAGAAAAGTGGTTTGGATCAGGTGATTAGCGCTTCTTACAAACTTTTGGATCTGATAACCTTTTTTACAATTGCCGGAGGCAAGATGGTGCAAGCCTGGCCGGTCAAAGTCGGCACCAAAATGATTGAAGCAGCCGAAATAGTCCACAGCGATTTTGCCCGCGGTTTTATCACGGCGGAAGTTTGCAACTTTTCAAAATTAGTTGAAGCCAAATCATGGCACAACGCCCGGGAAAAAGGGTGGTTGCATACGGCTGGACGGGATGAAGTTGTAAAAGACGGAGAAGTTGTGGAGTTTAAGTTTAGAGTCTGATATGATTGTTGGAATATCAACAGATTGCCCCGACCTTTCTTGGAAAGAGCTAGGGTGAGTCAGATTGAGGTAAGATTAAGTCTATGAATTATGAATTGATGGTGGTGACAACTGCCGTTTCGAGTACTGATCCGATTTTGGCAAAAATCGAAAAATCGGTTAAAGAGGCCGAAGCTTCCAATTTAAAAGTCGAAAAGCTTGGCAAAAAGGTCTTAGCTTACCCGATTGCCAAGCAACAGGAGGGAGAGTATGTCCTTTTCAACTTTGAAGCGCCGCCAGAAGCAATCGATGTCATCTCCAAAATGTTGAGACTTGAGAGAGAGGCGATATTGCGGTATCTTATATTAAGAGTACCAAGGGTATCAAGAGTATCAAGAGTATCGGAAGAGTCAACTGTAGATAAGAAAGTTAAAGAAGAAAAACCAAAGGCGAAAGTAATTGTCACAACTAAGACTGCTGTTAAAACAGCAACAAAGGTATCACAGGTATCAAAAGTATCACAAGATTCAAAAGGGATAAAAACAGAAGCAAAGAAAAAGGTGAAAGGTACAGTCAAGAAAAAATAAATGGCTTCAAGGGCTTCGTTGAATAAAGTATTACTAATCGGTAATCTGACTCGCGATCCGGAACTTCGCTACACGCCTTCGGGCGCGGCAGTTTGTACGTTTGGTCTGGCTACCAACCGCGTTTATGTGGCTTCCGACGGTACCAAAAAAGAAGAAGCAGAATTTACAAGGATTGTTTCCTGGAATAAGCTGGCAGAACTTTGTTCGCAGCTTCTTTCCAAAGGCAGAAAAGTTTATGTGGAAGGAAGGCTGCAAACACGAAGCTGGGAAACACCGGACGGGCAGAGCCGCCAGACAACGGAAGTTGTTATTGACGACATGAGAATTCTGGATTCTAGACGCACTTTTGAAGAAGCATCTGCGGGTGAAGATATTACTGGTCAGGTGCCGGAAGCGCCGGTTGATGCGGGTGCAAAAGTTGACGAAGCAAGTGGCGCTTCGAAAGAGAGCCAGGATGATATAGCGGCGAAGGGGGATTTGAAATCAAGAGGCAAAACGGCCAAGAAGACGAAAGGTGCAAAAGAGGAGAAAAGCAAGGTAAGCGGCGAAATTAAAGAGGAAGAAGAAAAGATAGATCTTGATGATTTGCCTTTTTAATTTTTAAAATTTATGGTGCTCCTCTGATTTTGTCCAGATATGAGAAGATTGCGTCGATCTAAAAAGTGCCCGATTTGTGCGCAAAGTCAAGTTGTTGACTATAAAGATGTAGCGCTTCTTAGAAAGTATATTTCCGAGCGCGGTAAAATTTTAGGAAGGGCAATCAGCGGACTTTGTGCCAAGCATCAAAGAGCTTTGACCAGAAGTATTAAAAGGGCAAGATATATGGCCCTTTTGCCGTTTAGCCAAAGATAACTTTTTATGCCTCAAGACCAAACCCTACCCAACCCTCAAAATAATATTAGAAATAGTAAAAATCCGATTTTTAACTTTTTTTTGCAGTTTTTGGTAATTGCGGTTATCTTTTTTGCGATTGGATTTGCTGTTGGCCAGAGGCGAATTGAAGTTGTCAAAAGGGGTTTTGTTCCGCAGATTACCGTAACTAATCAGCTTCCCCCCAAGAATCAAAATATTGACTTCTCACTTTTTTGGCAGGTTTTTGAAACTTTACCTCAAAAATATATAGACAAGAGCGCCTTTGAAGGCCAAAAACTTTTGTACGGAGCAATTTCCGGCATGGTTCGCTCGCTTGGCGATCCCTACACCGCTTTTTTGGATCCCAAACAAAACGAGGCGATCAAGGCGGATCTTTCCGGTGTTTATGAAGGGGTAGGTATCCAGATTGGATTTAACAAAGACAAACGGTTGGTAGTGATTGCACCACTTTCCGGTACTCCGGCCCAAAAGGCGAATGTTCGCGCCAAAGACTTGATTTTAAGAATTGATGAGCGGGATACTTTTGATTTAACTCTGCCGGAGGCTGTTGATTTGATCCGTGGTCCGGCCGGAACTTCCGTTAAATTGGAGCTTTTGCACGAAGGTCAAGAAAAACCGCAAGAGCTTGAAATCGAGAGGGCAAAAATTTCCGTCAAAAGCGTTGAAGTTGAATTTAAAAATGAGCAAAAAGGAGAAATTGCCGTTATTAAAGTTACCAGATTCGGTGACCAGACAGACAGCGAGTGGGACATGGCAGTTTCCGATATTCTGGCAAGAAAAGTCATGGGAGTTGTTGTTGATATGAGAAATAATCCGGGAGGACTTTTGTCATCAGCAGTTCATCTGGCTAGTGATTTTATCCGTGGGACAGTAGTTAGACAGGAATTTGCCGACGGAAATGTGGAACCCTTGGCAGCCGATCATGAAGGCAAACTTTTGAAAATACCGCTTACGGTTTTGGTTAACGCAGGATCGGCATCTGCCTCCGAAATATTTGCCGGAGCAATACAAGATGCCAATCGCGCTAAAATTGTCGGCGAGAAAACCTTTGGTAAGGGTACAGTTCAGGATGTTGTTGATTTTGCCGGCGGTTCGGGCTTGCATATTACCATTGCCAAATGGCTAACCCCGCGCGGAAAGTCAATTTCTGCAGTTGGAATTACACCTGATTTTATAATTGAATTTCCGCAACAAGATCAGGAAGAACAAAAAGAAGACCCGCAGCTTGATAAAGCCTTAGAAATCATAAGTAAGTGAAAGTTAAAAGAATCAGCCTAATTTTGATAGTAATTGCTCTTTGGATAGTCAGCGCCATTGCCGTGGGCAGGATAATCGGTCAGAAATTACCCGAGACACGTAATGAAAAGGAACAGATTAAGCAGACGCAAAAATTGATTGAGGAAGAATCGGTTGTCATTGATGTTGTAGAGAAAGTTTCGCCCTCGGTTGTTTCAATAGCCGTTGAAAACCGGCCGTTTTTCAACCCGTTTTTTGGGCTGCAACAACCGAAGGAAAAACAATCCGGAATTGGTACAGGCTTTGTTGTTTCCAAAGACGGACTAATTTTAACTAACAAGCATGTGGTTTCGGAAAAAGGGGCAACTTATATTGCCATAATTCGGGAAAATTCGGGTCCAGAAAAGAAACTAACAATCAAAGAAATTAATCGGGATCCGTTTAACGATCTGGCCTTGGTTCGGGTCGATGCCGGTGATTTAAAACCGGTTGAAATCGGAGATTCAGATAATCTTAAAGTCGGACAAAAAGTGATTGCTATCGGTAATGCACTTGGTCAATTTGAGAATACGGTGACTACGGGAGTAGTTTCCGGACTTGGGCGGGGGGTATCGCCGGTTGATCCGGCAACAGGTGTTGCCGAAAGGCTTGAGGATCTGATTCAAACCGATGCGGCGATTAATCCCGGTAATTCCGGCGGTCCGCTGGTTAATTCTGCCGGTCAGGTGATTGGGATTAATACAGCAGTAGCCAGCGCTGAAAATATTGGTTTTGCCATCAAAGTTAACATCGCCAAACAGTTAATGGAAGATTTCACTAAATCCGGCGGAAAAATTTCCCGGCCGTTTTTAGGTATTCGCTATACACATATTTCGCGCGATACGGCTCTTTTAAATGAAGTTCCGGAGGGGGAGCTGGTGCGCGAGGTCGTTGCCGGTTCGGCTGCAGAGCGCGCCGGGGTTAAAGTCGGTGATATTGTGACTCAATTTGATGGCCAGAAATTAACCGATGATAATAGCTTAAATAAAATAATTCGCAATAAAAAGGTCGGTGACAGCGTTAAAATTCGAGTATATCGCGATGGGCAGACTTTGGATTTTACCGCGACCCTCGGCGAAGCCTCGGGAGAATAATAAGAGTTCCTCAACTATAGGGTTGACAAATTCCACTCAATATGTTTAAATGCGCCCTGTTCCTGTCTATTTTTATTGGATTGAAAAATGCCAAAAGAACAAGATTTACAGCTATTACAACAGAGAAGAGAACAGCTTGATAAGCGTATTGCTTCTCGACAATCTATTGCCAACAGAGCAGGATTCGATGGTCAGGTCAGGTTTGGTCAATCAATTGCAATGGATGAACGCATTTTGGACTTTAAAGCCAGGGTACGTGACCACTCAATTATTTCCATAGTTGAAGCTGAGGAAATTACCGACAAAATTAATCAAATCAGTCGCCAAGAAGAATTGGTGGCTAAAGCCAAGCGTTTTAATGACGAAAAGCAACTCTGGGAAGAAAGACTGGCTCTTTTTGAAAGAGCAGCTACTGCTGGTGATTACCCTTCCCAACTTCTCAAGTCACGCCAACAAGAATACCAAACTTTCCTGACTCAAGCTGACCAAGACTTGGACATCGCTTTAGGCCAGAGAATCATTGCCGAGCGCGAGCAAAAAGAAGAAAAACCGTCAGTTATCGAAGAAGCGCCTAGAAAATTAGAGATTAGGACGGTACCAGAAGAGGAAGCGCTGCCGCAATTGCTTTTTGATCCAAGAACAGGTCAAGTTGAAATTGCCGGCCGAAGAAAAAAACTTAATCAAGCTGAAAGGCGCCTATTAACAATTTTGGCAAATGTCCAAGGTCAAGAAGTTGAAAGACAGCAAATTATTTGCCAACCTGAGATTCAAGCGGTCGGGTATGCCTTGCACACAATTGTTTGGAATTTAAGGAGCAAAATAGAACTTGATCCCAAAAACCCAAGATTTCTTCTCTTAAGACGAGTCGGAAGACACGGTGCCCTTTACAAACTGGAAAATTTTATCAATGCCGATTTTTCTGAAGTAGTCAAAAAAATCGATACAATTCCTCTTGGTGCTCCAAGCGTTAAAGGACTACGCTGGTTATTGGAAAACCCTCAGGGAAGCGCTGATCAATGGGTTGAATTTATGGGACCAAAGACTGATGGCAGTCCTTACACGGTCAGGGGTGGTGAATTTTGGATGACGGGCCAGATCACCAAACTTTACCGGCGAGCCGAACAACAGACGTTAACTGACATTGAAGAGAGCTTATGGCTTCAAGCTCAAGAAGTGGTTGGGCAATTTGGCATTGCGGATGCCAAGCAGTTTCGAGAGTGGATTCACCAGCGTTTTTTCCCAAAGGAAGAAGAGGCAGTCACAGTCCCTGAATTTTCCGATGAGGAAATTAGAATTTTGGCAGCTAATTTTGTCCAAAAGAAAGCTCTACTCTCAAGGGGCAGAATTAACTTCCCAAGCCTTAAAGAACTGGAAAAAGATTTAACTGGCGATTTTGTCAATTTAACATCGGAACAAAAAACTGATTTAGAAAACCAAAGGCGTGAGATTCTGGCTAAATTAAGAACAGTTGTTGATCAAGGCCACTTAAATAAAGTTCTTAACGCCCACGACCACTTGATAGAAGCTTTTGCTATTTCGCTTGATCTTGAACAATTTAGTAGTGAACAGCTCGAAAAGCTTTATGACTTTTTGATCCGAAATGTTGATGAATTTGTTTCAACTGATACCACTGCTGAAGAGGCTGCTCCACCTCAGGCCATCGAGATCAAACCGGTGGAAATTCGCGAAGATCGAGAGTTTGGCTCGGCAGCCAATGAAAGATATATGAAAACTTTAACTCAAGTATTTAACTTTGATGAGAGGGGGAAATTGATGTATCCGGCCATTAATAATCTACGCCATGCAATCTTTGGTCGTCACTCAAGGCCAAAAAGTGGCGTTAACAAACAACTTGACGTCCAAGAAGAACGAATCAGGCGTGATCTGCAAAAGGCTTATGACCAAATGAAAGCCCAATGGCGGCTAACCAAAGCCCCAACCTTACAACGCTTTTTGCAAAGTTCAATTTTTGCCCGATTACCCGAAGGCTGGCAGAAAATCTGGTCACAAATTGCCCGCTTTGATGGTAATGAGTTAATGCTTGAAGATATTCATCGGGTATTTATTAACCCGTTGATGCGCAATCTTCCCCGTTGGGCAACAGTTGAACAACGGAAGAAATTTTTGGGTGGTCATAATAACAACCATAAGGGGGCAAAATAATGGCTGAGCGAGAAAAAACTTTTGCAACCGTTGCTGATAAATATTTACATGATTTAGCTGTTACCCGTTGGCAATGGCGGAAAGCCAAGGAAGAAGGCGTGGAGGTCGAAATTACTATTGCCAAAACCAAGGTTGATGAAATTTGGACAAAAAGGTCAGAATCTGAAATTGCTCAAGGTCTACAAGCACGTCGAGCCCCGGTACTAAAAGAAGCAGTAGCGCCAACTGTCATCCCTTCCGTTCTACCAAGAATTGAGGTAGAGATTGGGAGAGATTTCGTCTTTCCTGATGGTGGAAAGGTAGCTGATCTAAGTGCAAAAGAAAAGCAAATTCTTTCAAGACTTCATTTTAGTCCAGATGAAGCATTAACAAGCTCTGAAATAGCAAAAACAGTTTATGATAAGAAAGTTTCTATAGCTGTAACCAAAAATAGACTATCAGTTATTCTTTCAAGAATCCGCAGAAAACTTCAGGACGCTGGTTGGAGAATTGTTGATTTAACGCCACACGGTGAGTTTCGCAAAGGAAATGAGTCTAAATATTATCTGGCGCCGGTTGAAGAAAAACCACAAGCGGTAGAGGAAGTTGAAAAACCCATCCTTAGATTTTTTACAGGACAAAATCAGATTGAACTTGCCGGGAGAAGAATTAAGCTAGCCGATAAACAATTGAAAGTTTTACAAGTTTTAGCAAGAAGTGTTGGCCAAAAAATTCCAACGCGTAGACTTTCTCAAGAAGCTTTCGCTAATCCGACTCCACGCGAAACTTTCTTAAGTGACAAGGTCAAAAGATTAAGAGAGAGAATAAATTCACCCGAATGGGGAGATATTTTAGTAAGTTCAGGAAATAAAAGTGGGGGTTCTTGGTATTTGCTACAAAACGTTAATGTAGTTTGGCCTGAAGAAACCAGATCAGAAACAGTTAAGGAAAAACCCATTTCAAGGGTAGAAGAAGTTGAAAAGAGACTACCAACCTTGCGAATCGATCAAGAAACAAGAGAGGTGACAATTGATGGAAGAACCGTAAAAATTAGTGGCCGCATTAATTGGGAAGTGTTTAATCATTTGGCAAAGAATCAAAATAAGGATATTCTTTGGAGTGAAATTGCAAGAATTGCCAGAGGAGTTGGTTCGAAAGCAAAATACCCTGCTAGAGATGTTGTTGATAGTATAAAGAGAATTCTCGAATTTGATCCCAAAAACCCACAATTGATAATTTCCTCTCGACCTGGAGGTAAGATCACCTACCGTCTTAATGCTCAAGTTGAGTTTGTGGGTGAAGTTGAAAAAACCAAAAGATACAAAGAATCCCATCAAGTTTTTGAAGTCACCCTTCCTGATGGGCAAATTATTGAAATTCGAGGTAAATTAAGAGCTAGAGCATTAGAAAGTTTAGCTAAGACTTCAAAAGAAAATCCAGTTCAAACTGATAAGATATCTGAGGCATTATATGGAGTTTATAGCGAAACAAACCAAGCGCTGATCTGGAGAATGATGTCAAATCTAAGGAAATTTCTAAAGCCCTTCAATTGGCAAATTGTTAATACTGTTGGCGGTGAAAGGATTCAAGGTGAATTAGGAGCTTACTATCTGGAAAAAATTACTAAACAGGTGGAAGCGGTGCCAACGGGCGAAGAAGCTCCTGTAATCGAAGAAGTTGCGCTAGTTATTG
This sequence comes from Candidatus Curtissbacteria bacterium RIFCSPLOWO2_02_41_11, assembly GCA_001775055.1. GTDB lineage: Bacteria > Patescibacteriota > Microgenomatia > Curtissbacterales > GWA2-41-24 > GWA2-41-24. Next base: position 20,337 of record MFBU01000002.1, on the reverse strand, counting down.
AAGAAGCACCCTTACCGGAAGCAGCAGTGCCAGTTGTTGAACCGGCTGAAGTTCAACCACCTGAAGTAATTGTTAAACCTTATGAACCAACTGAGGAGGAAAAAAGATCTAAAGAAGAAACGCGGCTTTTGGCTGTAATTGTTTCAATGCTTTCGGTAAATCCCAGATTGCGCTTTGAAGAGCTTCAAAGAGAACTTTACTCAAAAGAAAGAGACAGACAGGTTTTGGGCGACAAAATCTATTTTATCTATCGAGCAGAAGAACTTAAAGACAAGTTTGTCTCAGCTTTTACCAAAATGAGAGAAGAGGCAGAAATTGCCCATTTGAAAGAAACTTGGACAGTCGAAGAAAGGCAGCTTTGGGAAAGGCTCCAATTACTTCAACAAAGATGGTCAGGTTATGACATTGAAGACTTTAAACGCAAGGTAAGGCTGGAGATTGACCGTTCAGTCAGACAATTTTATCGTGATCATCCTTCTGGCAGTGGTCGTGAAGTTGAGTGGGTAAGGAGGAAACATGAGCCCAGAAGATAGACTAGGACGAGGACCATGGACAATTAAAGAACGGGTCGCCACCAGAGCGATTGAGGCTTTAATGTCCAATTACAGGGATGCTCAACAGGCTTTTTTGGAATTAATTGATAATGCTGTCGACAACCGGATTGAAAATCAGCCGCTTGAGGTCAGGGTCAGAGTAACTAAAAATGAATTGGTGGTTTTTAATCGCGGTGGTGAGGGTTTGGATCCCGCAGGATTGGAGAAATTTTTCTCTTGGGGTGAATCGGAGAAAACCACCGGCCAAATTGGTTTTTATGGAGTCGGCGGTAAGGCAGCCATGGGGTTTTTAGGTAGGAGTATGGAAGTCGTTTGTTCGGCTAGAGGTTCAGATAGTGAGTATCGAGTTTTTGATCCTGAATGGGAAACAAGACGAGAAGGAGAATGGAAAGAGTTTGAGCCGGAAGAAAGAAAAGCGGTTGCCAAAGAAGGTTATTTTAGAGCGAGGGTCACCAATCTCAAACGTGAAGTCAATGCACCAGCTTTGGTAGCCAAACTGGCCGATATTTACCGGCCTTTACTTTTAGATGGCTCGGTTACGATCTTACTTAATGGCAAGAAGGTCGAGCCTTTGGAAATTAAATATGCCGAAGATGAGGCAAATTTGCGCCCGCAGATACTTAGAGTTCAGACCAGATTCGGTGATTGGCTAGAATTGAAAGTTGGAATACTTGCCGAAGTTCAAAGAATAAAACCCGGCATTCGCTGTTACTACCGCGGCAGATTAATTGAAGACGAACAATTCTTTAGTCAACCTACTCCTGCTCAAATGCCTCAGATTTCAAGGCTTATCGGGGAAGCCCACTTGGACTTTGTCCCAGTTTTGCCAAATAAAGCCAACTTTATTCACAGTAGTCCCCAATGGGAAAATGCCGCTAAAAGAATTCACGACGTTCTTAATCCCTGGATAGAGAAATTGGCTAAGCTAAGAATTGAACAGAAAAGTCCGGTTGAAAGTTATGAAAAAGATATTGCCAGAAGAGCCAAAAGAGTCTTTGAACATGTTTTGGCAACTACGGGCTTAATTACTAAAAGAGAATTACCGGGTGAATCAACTGGTCGTCGGCCACCTACTAAAAGAGTTGTTCAGCCTAAGGTGCCAACTGGTGGTACCCACCGCCCACCCGAAGCAATTTCTGGGGCGACTGCCCCGACTTTGGATGCGACTGTTGGCGAAACAGTCAGACGCTGGGGGGCTTTGGACCGCTGGGAACCTGTCTCAATGGGTGCAATTGATAAACGAGCTGATGTTGTTCAAGAAACTGGTAGGCAGGTTTTGAAGATTAACTCAGATTATCCTTTATATCAGGCAGCCAAAAGAATAGGGGACGACGCATTGGAACTTTATGTTAATGAATCTGCTGCTCTAAAAATTTGTGAAATGGTAACTAAAGGAAAATCGATTGAGGATTATGTAGAATTAGTTAATCAGGTATTGGCAAGGTGTGGTGAAGTTTATCGAGGACGAATTAGAGAATCAAGAGCTGTAAGATCAAGGAATAAGTAGGTTAAATGTCGAAAGAGTCCTTATTTAATTACCGTCTTTAAGACTTCCCCAAAGAATCTACCGATTAGATAGTATATATTGGCCCAGATGAAGGCGGCAATGGCGGTGTAGAGCCAGAAAGTCCTGTAGCTAACTTCGAAAATGCCGGCAACAGCCGGTGTGATAATGCGAAGGCCGGGGATCAGGCGGCCGATGACGATTGCTAGTCCTCCGCGTTTTTCAAACCAAGCCTCGATCCTTTTGATTTTTTCCGGGGTTAATTTAATGTACTTGCCGAATTTGACGATTAATTTGTGACCGAAGAACCTGGCGAGCGTGAATAAAATAGTTGATCCGCAAAGGGTTGCTGTAACTACGGTTAAAACCAATAAAAAGTAATTAGTTTTTGGTAGAGCCGCAACCGTGGCAATAAAAATGTCGCCGGGAATCGGCAGGGGAATACCGCCTTCTTCGGCAAACAAAATAAGAAAGAGACCTAAATAAGAGAATCTTTCTACAAAATCAAGCACTAATCTATTTTATACTAAAGCTGATATCGTAAACTTTAATTTTCATTTTAGGTTTTATTTACCGCTTAAAGCTTCGATGATTTTTTCAAACTTACCATCAATTACAGAATCTAAATTATTCCACGACTTATTTAGTCTGTGATCAGTAACACGGTTCTGTGGAAAGTTGTAGGTGCGGATTTTTTCTGAGCGGTCGCCGGCACCGACCTGAGCCTGTCGAAGGTTGCCAAGTTGTGACTGTTTTTGAGATTCCTCCAGCTGGTAAATTTTAGAGCGCAAAATTTGCATGGCGATTTCGCGGTTTTGGGCTTGGGATCTTTCGGTTTGAGCCTTGACGATAATGCCGGTTGGTTTGTGTTTAATGCGCACGGCTGTTGAAACTTTGTTGACATTTTGGCCGCCATGACCGCCGGAACGAAAGGCTTCAAATTCGATATCGGCGGGATTAATATCAATTTGGGTTGCTGGGACTTCCGGCAAAATGGCAACAGTTGCCGTTGAGGTGTGAATTCGGCCCGAACTTTCGGTCTTGGGCACGCGCTGAACGCGATGGACTCCGGATTCGTACTTTAGTTTTTCTAAGACATCGCGCCCTGAAATTTTAACAACGACAGTTTTGATATTGCCAAGTCCGCCTTCGGTGCGATCCAACTCTTCAAAGCGCCAGTTGTGACTTACGGCGAATTTCTGGTACATCCGGTAAAGATCTGCCGCAAAAAGCCCGGCCTCGTCGCCGCCGGCTGCGGAGCGAATTTCGAGGATAATGCTTTTGCCAAGAGATACCTCCGAGGTGTAGGGAGTTTTCACCTCGGAGGTGGAGGAATTGGCTGATAAAAGGATAGCCTTTTGTTTTGTAAGTTCCTCAATTTCTGCTTGTGCCAACTGCGCCACAGAAGGATCTTCCAAAAGCTTTTGAGCCTCGGCAATTTTGAGATCAATATCTGCGATTTGTTTTTTTATGTAATCGTTCATATAAATTAAATTGTTACATGGTTAAATGGTTAAATTGTTAAATTAGTTAATTAAATTTTTTCAATATAACAATATAGCAATTTAACAATTTGGGATTTTCCTACGATGAGGCTTGCTTTTTGGCAAGATCGAGCATTTCTTTAAGAGAAGTCGGTCTTTGTCTTTCGATTTTTTCCTTTTGGACTTTTTGTTTTTGGAGATTTAACTCTTTTGATTTTTGACGCGATTTTTCAAATTTTTCAACTCGGCCCAGAGTATCGACATATTTCATTTCGCCGGTGAAGAAGGGATGGCATTTGTTGCAGACATCAACGCGAATTTCACGAACAGTAGCGCCGGTGGTAAAAGTGTTGCCACAAGCGCAGGTAACCTTACAATCATCAAAATACTCTGGATGAATTTGCGCTTTCATGATAAATGTATTCTATCAAAAAGGCTTAAATTAGCAAAATTTTATTGATGTAAAGAGTGGGCGCGGCGTTTGTGTTCGATCAGGAGAACTGCAACTGCAATTAGAATTCCACCAAGTATTAATTGGGGTGTGAGTTTTTCGCCCAAGAGAATGATGGCCAGGATTGTTCCTGAAATTGGGTCAAGATAAAAGAAGAAAGCAGCTTGGCCTGCAGGCAATAAGGATAAGCCTTTTTGCCAAGCCCAATAGGCAATAAGCGAAGCGAAGAAAATGCCGTAGAGAATACCCATAAAACCCGATAAAGTCACCTGATTTATCCAGTTGGGGTTTTTCACAAATTCTAAAAGAGCCAAGGGCAAAAAGGTCAAAGCACCGATAGCCATCGAATAAAAAGCGACCGTACCACCGTCATAAGTTTTTAAGAGTTTCTTGGCGAAAATTTCATGGGCGACCCAGCTAAGAGTTGCCAAGAGCAATAAAAAATTTCCCACAAGTTCTCTTGATGACACTCCTGCATAAGGTTTGCCGATAATTAAGGCAACTCCGGCAAAAGCGATAAGTGAGGCCAAAATTAAACGCGAGTTAAATTTTTCCTTTAGGTAAAAATGGGCAGCTAGGATGGTAAAAATGGGAACTGCGGCAACCAAAAAGGAAGCATTGATGGCTTGGGTAAGTTTAAGACCGAGGAAGAAAAAGGCTAGATTTAGGGTAACGCCGGTTAAGGCAGCAAGACTTAGCATCGGCAAATCCCGCTTTTTAATCTTCAATTTGGAAAAAATGATCGATGCCAAGATTAATGAAGCCAAGCTCATTCTGATAAAGGCCAGAGAAAAAACGGGAACTTCCTGCAGGGTCAGTTTCATAATCGGGGCGGTGGCACCCCAGATAAGAGCAGCGAAAGCGGTTAGTAAGAAAGCGGAGTTAATTTTCACCAAGTGCCTCAATCAGACGATCCAGGCCAAAGGAAAAGCCGACTGCAGGAATCTGTTTTTTAGAAAGCATACCGATTAAGTTGTCATATCTGCCGCCGGAGCCAATTGATAAATTTCCATAAGATGGAACCCTAAGCTCAAAAATTGCTCCGGTATAATAATCAAGACCTCGAGCTAAGTACGGGTCAAAAGCATATTCTTTTTTATCGACCCCCAAAATTTCCAGATGCTTAAAGATTTTCTCAAGATCATCAGTCGGTTTCTTATTTCTGATACTTGTCAAAAGTTCAGCTGCTTTATTTTCGGATAATCCTTTTTGGATAAGTTCGCTAACAACCGCAGATTCGCCAATCTTTTCCAGTTTATCGAGAGCGATGATGACTTTTTTACCAAGACCTGCAAAATTTTGGCGGTCATTGATTTTCATTTGAGGATTGATAACGCCGATTTTTTTGACAGCTTTGATGGCGGCCGCAATTATTTTGGCATCTTCTTCTAAAGAGTCTGAGCCGACTGAATCAAAGTCAAGCTGAGTAAATTCGCGGTATCGACCATGTTGAGGATTTTCGCCTCGAAAAACCTGGCCGATTTGATAGCGACGAAAGGGGAGAGGCGGGTTGTAAGTTGCCACATAGCGGGCTAAAGGTACGGTTAGATCATAGCGGAGAGCTAAATTTCTGCCTCCGCGATCTTTAAATTCGTAAATCAATCTTTCCTCTTCGCCATATTTGCCTTTTAAGGTTTGGGAAAATTCGATGGTGGGAGTCTCGATTGGTTCAAAGCCAAAGTCTTCCAAAACCTTGACGATTTGGCTAATAACTTGTTGGCGTTTTTTGGCTAAGTCGGGTGCAATATCGCGAAAGCCCTTAGGTGTCGGCGGTGCTTTTTGCATGCTTGTTTTAATGATACTACAGAGTTTAGTTTTTGGGTATTGAGGCTAGTGGAATTAGGGTAGAAGATAAATTAAGTCAACCAAATTTTTATCGCCATCTTGGTGATAAATGATGATGGCATTTGCGTCTTTAGTGAGGTCCTGGGGTTTTGCTTCTTTGTCAACTTTTGTAATTTGAGTATTTTTGAAAAGAGCAAATTCGGTGATTTCGCTGTTAGTTATATCTTTGACTGAAAACAGGTTTTGACGCGGGGAAACTAAAATCCTGCCAACCATTAACTTTTTGTTATTTTGAGGTTTGTCTTCTCTTAGAACTTCGATTTTAGTGGTTGTCATTTCATCAGGCGAGGAGATTTCTCCTTCGGCTATAAGATAGTCACCGACCCTAATTGCCTTAATGCCAGATGGGGAAGTAGCCTCTTCTTGATCTTTGGGAGCAGGTGGCAGAATAATATTTGTGGATTTTTGGCTGCGTAGGTTTTTTTGACCCGTAGGCGTCGTGATAGTCAGGTAGGTGTCAAAAATAGATTTAACTGTACCGGCAAAAACTGCACCTTGGCTTTTGTCGCCAGAAACCAGAAGGGTCAGTGTCTGTTTTTTATCTTGCTTAAAGTCTGGCAAGATCGAAATAACCTCAACTAAATTTAAACCTTGACCAAGTTCAATTTCTTTTGAAAATTGACCATCACTAGTTGTTATTACTACAGCCTGATCAGTGCTTGCTAAAATTGCCACATAGCCATCTGGGTCTGCTTGGCCTTCAATATTGACTTTGTTTGAAGCTAAAATTGAGTTGTCTTTTGGGTTTTTGATAAATTCTTGGGCCTTTTCTTCTTGGTTAGTTTGAGGAGTCGTCAAATTTTGGCTGTTTTCTTTGGTAATTTTGGGCTGTCTTTGCCAAAGCCAAAAGAGGACTAGAAGAAAGGAAGCTATCAAAATTAAAATCACAAGGTATTTGGCGAGTCGGTTGATGACCAAAGAGGATTTCATAATTCTCACGAAGTGAGATGTGAGAAGTGAGAAGCTAGATTATCGAAGTGTGATGTGAGATTATTCCAACTTCCCACCTCATTATCTATTTTCTCATTTCACACTTCACACTTCCAAGTTAGTATCCTAGCTTAGCACAAGGGGGATATTTTGGGCAATTTTAGTTCTTCTTTCAATTTTGAAATTGTGCTATTATTTTTTAGTCCTTCGACAAGTTCAGGATAAACTAATGGTTGATATTTGGTGGTATGGTCAGTCATGTTTTAAGGTCAAAGGCAAAAACGCCAGTGTGGTTTTTGATCCTTATGATGGCGAATTCACAGGCCTTCGTCTGCCAAAAATCGACTCTGATATTGTTTGCGTAAGTCACGATCATAAAGATCACAATAATGAGGCTGTTATCCAAGGTCCTGCCGATAATCAATCACCCTTTGTCATTTCAGGTCCTGGAGAATATGAAATTTCTGGTGTCAATATTGTGGGGATTGACAGTTTCCATGATGATAAAAACGGAGAGGAACGCGGCAAAAATACGATTTATCATGTAGTTGTTGATGAGGTTAATATTGTTCATCTTGGAGATTTAGGCCAAAAAAAACTGACACAGGAGCAGGCCGAGGCTCTTTCAACTTGCGATGTTCTTTTAATTCCGGTGGGAGGTATTTACACTATAAGTGCCAAAGACGCGCCGGATATTATCGCCCAGATTGAACCTAAAATTGTTATACCGATGCATTACAAGCTTGCGGGTCTCAAATTTGATCTTGACGACCTTTCAAAATTTTTAACGGTCATGGGTAAGGAAAAAATCGAACCAGTTTCCAAACTTTCTATATCTTTCGAGAAATTACCTGAAGAAGTGGAAATTGCAGTTTTAGAAAAACAATAAGATATATCAACATGGCTAAACAAACAGCTGGCCCGCTTACCGGACGAGCAGGCAGAGTGCCACCGCAAGATTTGGAAGCAGAGCAGTCGATAATCGGCGCAATTTTAATCGACAAAGACGCCGTCGTTTCGGTGGCGCAAGCCTTAAAACCTGAGCATTTTTATAAACAGGCACACACCGATATTTATTTGGCAATTTTGGAGCTTTACGAGAGGCGCGAGCCAATCGACTTGGTAACTTTAACGGCCCAACTTAAAAAAAGAGGCACTTTTGACGATGTCGGCGGAGCGGCATATCTCGCGCAGCTGGCATCGGCAGTACCGACTTCCGCCCATATTGCCCAATACGCCCAGATTGTTCGCGACCATTCTGTTAAGCGTAGGCTAATTGCTGCCAGCGCCAAAATTTCCGAATCGGCTTTTGATGAAAGGGGCGATGTCAGGTCGATTTTGGATGAAACCGAACAGACGGTTTTTTCTCTTTCTCAGGAGCATTTGCGCCAAAACTTTATTCCCTTAAAAGACGCTCTGGCTGAAAGTTTTGACAGACTTGACGAGCTTCACAGAAAGGCCGGGGGACTGCGGGGAATTTCCACCGGTTTTTGGGATTTGGACGGTAAACTTGCCGGCATGCAAAATTCCAATCTTTTAATCTTGGCATCCCGTCCCGGGCAGGGTAAAACTTCGATGGCCTTAAATATTGCTGCCCACGTTGCCGTCAAAGAAGGCTTGCCGGTGGGTATTTTTTCTCTGGAGATGAGTAAAGAAGAACTAGTTGACAGGCTTTTGGTTTCAGAGTCGGAAATTGATGCCTGGAAGCTTAAAACCGGCAAGCTTGACGATAGCGATTTTGACCGACTGCAAGAAGCGATGGGGGTTTTGGCAGACGCACCGCTGTTTATTGACGACACACCGGCTTCCAATATTTTGGAAATGCGTACTAAAGCCCGGCGCCTGCAGGTGGAACATAATCTTGCGTTTTTAATCGTTGATTACCTGCAGCTTATTATTGGTAGGCATCTGGAAAACAGAGTGCAGGAAGTATCGGAAATTTCCCAGAATCTTAAAAACTTGGCTAGAGAACTTAAAATTCCGATTCTTGCATGTTCGCAGTTGTCGCGGGCAGTTGAGCAGCGAGGGACTAAAAAGCCGCAGCTTGCGGATCTAAGGGAATCGGGAGCTATTGAGCAGGATGCCGATGTGGTGATGTTTATCTGGCGGCCGGACCCGGATAATATGGAACAGGTAAAATTGGATATTCAGAAACACCGCAACGGGCCAACCGGTGAAATTGATATGATGTTTCGGCCGGAACGCGTTAAGTTTTACGGAGTTGAAAAACGCCAAAAACTAGTAGCCCCCGAGCCGCGCGTAACTGCAGAAGCCTAAAGTTACATTCTCAAAGTTTGCTGCCGGTTTTTAGACGATGTTACTTGTCCTTCGAAATTTTAATGAAAGATGAGAACTTTTTGGGTTCAAAATTGCCTAAATCCAAAATTATTCGCTAAACGGTTGTGGAGGATTTTTTAGGGCTATTAATGGATATCGTTTGGTAACATATGTAAATATTGAATTTAGAGGAATGTCGACGAAAGGCCCAATTTTAGGATCTTCACCGTTAAAGGTTTTTCTAATTGCGTAAGATCTTAGTCTTCTGCTATCGCGGGTCTCACTTGCATCAAAGCCTTGCGATGATAAGTCGGCCCATGTTTCTACAGCAAAAGCGTAAGCCCGAATAACCCTACCTACTCCACCTTTAAAAGAAAGTAGAGTCTCTGCTATTCTGTCGTAATCTTCAAAGGTTAATTTTGCCCCAAGTATTTCAACTACAGCTTCTGGACCGATTGCTACCCTTGTTTTGTTTGGGTCAGTTATTATTGGAAGATCCATTCGAACACTTTCTCCGTCTTGCGAAACAAAAAAGTTAAAAACTCGTCCACCGCTTATTTCAACTTCGTGTTTTTGTTCATTTTCTCTGGTAAGTCTTTCTCTGGCTCTTCTGTCATTCAAGCTGTTTATCACGTTTGTGACCACTTCCTGTTCTTGCCGTAAAAACTCCTCGTCTCTTTCCTCTTCAGGGGTTTTTAAATGTCTGTCTGCAATAATTAACATCTGTCTTAAAAAATTTTCATCTATTTCGGTTTCAATAGCGTATCTGCGAATGATATCAGCAATGATTTCTTGCTTGGCAGGAAGAGTATCTACCAATTGCTGGGTATCCATTCGAAGCATGGCAAGTTTGATTAGGGCGTCATCTGGGGCAGACAAGATTTTCAGATCTTCTATCATCTTGATCTTTTCTTTTGAATCCCTGTTCTTTTCGGCAACAAGTTCACCAAGGAGATGAATATTTGCCTCTACACGATTTTGGGAGCCTTCCCTCTCTCTATGCGTAGACATAGAGGAAGATTATAACAAAATAGTGGTCTTATATCAACTATAGGTCTTGTGCCGAGGGAGAGATTCGAACTCTCACGGGATTTTACTCCCATGGGTTTTTGAGACCCACATGTCTACCATTCCATCACCTCGGCAAATTTAGACTGGTGTCAATTCCACCACATCGGCTGGATTTTTAAGCTCAATTATTATATCATTTCCTTTATCATGACGATCCAAGAGATTTATGATCTGGCTATCAACATGGGAACTGGCGCTGATCCGCGCGGCAAGAAGGGTGTGCAAAAATATCTTGAGAGACAAAAGAAGAGCTATGAGGAACTACCAGAGCGAAAGAAAGAAGATTTTGATTTAGAAAATCTCAAAAATCCCTATTCTGACACTCGCATTTTGTTTGGCGATCCATCGACAAATGTTGATAAAGTGATGGCCGGTATTGACTTTGATACCGGTGAGGTAGTTTTGGCTGATCGATTAAACGAAAAAGGCGAGGGGATTGATCTTTTAATTGCCCATCATCCTGCAGGCGGTGCTTTGTCCTCACTCCACGAAGTGATGGATTTACAAGTTGATCTTTTGGCTTCATACGGTGTGCCAATTAATGTTGCCGAGGGGATGATGCGAGAGCGAATCAGCGAAGTTAGGCGTAAGATCGGCCCGATTAATCATTACCGTAGTGTTGATGCTGCCAGAATTTTGGGTTTTCCCTTAATGTGTATTCACACTGTTTGGGATAATTTAAGCTGGCGCTTTATGGCCGATATTTTTGAAAAACGCGAGCACGAGATGGTTGGCGATGTCATGGATATTTTGCGCTCGATTCCAGAGTATAAACAGGCAATTAAGTACAAAGCCGGACCAATGCTTTACACCGGCAGTGAAAAAAATCGGGCTGGCCGCGTGGCGGTTGCCGAATTTACCGGCGGAACAGAAGGAGCCAAGGAGATTTACGAAAGACTGTCTCATGCGGGTGTTGGCACAATCATCTCCATGCATACTTCGGAAGAGCATCGGGAGGAAGCAAAAAAACATCATATAAATGTAGTGGTTGCCGGACACATGGTTTCCGATTCAATCGGTGCTAATTTGTTCTTGGATGAATTGGAAAGGCAGGGAATCAGTGTTATCCCAACTTCAGGATTAATCAGGGTTAGTCGATTAAAGCCTCAATCGTCTACTTCCAAAACGAAAAGAAAATGATCTCTGTTACAGATTTGCGTGCTGGCACTGCTTTTGAAGATCGAGGACAAGTTTTTCTTGTCCTTTCTTATGAACACATTAAAATGGGGCGAGGTAGTGGTACGGTCAAAGTTAAAGTTAAGAACCTGCCAACCGGTGCTACAATTGAAAAGACTTTCCAAACTGGTGCGCGGGTCCAAGAAGTAAATCTGGAGCGAAAGAAAGTTCAGTATTTATATCAGGACAACCAGGGTTATCATTTGATGGATCTGGTCAGTTATGATCAATTCGCAGTTGATAAACGGTTGGTTGAGGATATGGCAAAATTCTTAAAAGAGGGGATGGAGCTGACTTTGTTTGCCGTAGCTGATAAGCCTCTGTATATCGAAATCCCCAAAATCCTGGAATACAAAGTTGCTCAAACCGGTGGTTCAGCCCGCGGTAATACAGTCGGGGCGACATACAAGGATGCGGTTTTGGAGAATGGGTTGACGGTAAAGGTTCCACTTTTTATAAAAATAGGAGAAGTTGTTCGGGTTGACACCAGAATCGGCGAATATGTCGAGCGGGCAAAATAAATTGTTCCAATAAGCCGTTTTAGGGTCAGACCTTTTAATTGGTGGCGAAGATGAGGCTTGCTAAAAGATTATCAACTGGGGCAAAGCTGACTGTAGCTACTAGCAATAATCCGACGACGACGATTTGAGTAACTAACCCCCAAGGCAGTGCCAGGCGCGATTGGATTTTGTGGCCAAGCCAATCAAGCCAAGAGAAGGGCGGAACGTTGATATTAAACATAAAAGAGGGTGCTTCTAGCCAATCGGGGAGTTGGGCGGCAATAACCATTACAAAAAGGTAGCGAGGATCAACTAGATTTCGAAAAATTAAGTAAACTAGGGCGAAACCAAGAAGAACATCAAGGGCAGCCTCAACTCGCAGTCGCATGAGCGATTTTTGACGGTGATTAGTACCAGCATCCCAGTGAGGAATCAGATCAGCAACAAAATGCGAAATGATAGCCAAGGGGATGCCGAGTATGGGATTTACGACTTTGACGGCGATTGAAGCGCCAATTAAAGCGTGTGCTGTTGCAGTCATCTAAAAAACCAGAAAGCTCTGGTTTGTACAAATTATCTTAGCACACATTTTGTCTCTAAGCAAGAATTTTAGCCTCTTGTTATAATTGGCAAAGTTAAAACATGCTTTTACCATATCTTCATCCGCTGATAATTACTCTAGGTATATTTGTGGGAGTTTTTCTTTACTGGCGAGCCGGCAGGCACGAACTTTTTGAATCAAATATATTATTTGATTTGTTGACAATAGCTTTTGTGGGTGGCTTGATATTTGGCAGAATTTTTGACTTTTTGCTTTCTGCCAACATTTATCAATGGTCGATAACACGTCTTATTTTTTTTAATATCTATGGCTCTTTTAACTGGTGGGGCGCACTTTTTGGGGCAATAGTCTCAGGACAGATTTATTTAAAATCGCAAAAAATTAATTTCTGGCAAATTTTCGATTTAGCTTCTGCACCAATTGTTTTTGGAGTAGCTTTATGCTCAATTGGTTTTTATGTAGTTGGTTTGTTATCAAAGAATATATTTAGCCTCAGTTTATACAAATTTTTAGGCTATTTGGTTATTTTTTGGTTTATGAAGAACCTTGCGCGTCAAAAAAGACATCATGGTTTTTTTGCCTGTTTTTTACTGGTTTCGGTTTCGCTTTTAAATGTCCTGTTTGTAGTTTTAAAAGGGAATCCGGTAATTACGAGGCTTTTTTTATACGAATTGGCAATCCCCAGTGTTTTTCTGGTTTTTGGGATTGTTTCTTGGTATCTACTTGCCAAAAGGAGACCTTGGCAGGATTTAAAGATGTTTTTTGCCCTGTTTTTACTGGGGGTTTTAAAATTAAGAAGGACTTTTACATCAATTATGGAAGCAGATAACGTCGCAAGATCGATTTTGCTTTTTCCTTACTACTTGGCAAACTTGATCTTAATTTTGGTAAAATTAATAGGCCGTGAAATTGCCTTTTCATTTGTAGATTTGGTGACAGTCATCAGAGGTAAAAAATAAAAAAATAAAAATGACAAAATGATTAATTTTAAAATTGTAAAGTCTAAAATTGAAAAGCAAAGAGAAGTAATTATTGCAAGAATAAAGCGTCTTCGCAAAGATGATCCTTTTTCGACGACGGATCGGGCACTTATTGTTGAGCCAGGGACAGATGCCGCCCAGCTTTACGGTCATGAACAGGCAGTAGTTTTGGAAAATCAGCTGAAGCGCGAACTTAAGGAGATTGAGGCGGCTCTTTTGAAAATGAAGAAAAAGACTTACGGGATTTGTGAGCGCTGCGGCAAAAAAATTGATTTGGCAAGACTTCAAGTTAAACCTCAGGCTATTTATTGCGTAAAATGCTTGAAGGAAATTGAGACAAAAAAAGGGTGAATTGACAATTGACAAGTGACAGGTGATAAATTTATTAAAAAATTAATTCTTTCCTCGTCAATAATTCTCCTAATAATTATTCTTGATCAGATTTCTAAAGAATTTGTTCAAAAATATTTAGAGGTTTCTTGTAATTTCGGTTTTGCGTTTGGGCTGGGTGAAGCATCATGGCCGATTTTGCTTTTTGTTTTAGTTTTGGTTGGCTATTTTCTTTTCAAAAAAAAGCAAAACTTTTTAAGCTTCAGTTTGTCTTTGGTTATTGGTGGGGGAATTGCCAATTTGATTGACAGGTTAACGGTTGGTTGCGTTAGAGATTTTATCAGTGTGGGATTTTGGCCAAGTTTTAACTTAGCAGATGCGGCAATTACTTTTGGGGTTCTACTGATTCTATTTGAGGTTTTGAGAGGTTATAAATGGTTGGCAAATTAAAAATCATTTTTGAAGATAAAAGGATTTTGGTTATTGATAAACTGGCGGGTCTAGTGGTTAATCGGTCGGCGACAGTTGGCGAGGCGACACTTCAAGATCAACTATCAGAGTATTTTAAACTTGGTAACAATTTGGGAATAGGCGATAGAGCAGGGATTGTTCACAGGCTTGATCGGGAAACTTCGGGTGTTTTGGTTGTTGCTAAAACCCAAAGAGCCTTTGAAATTCTTCAGAGTCAGTTTAAAGACAGGTCTGTTAAAAAAGAATATACTACCTTAGTTCATGGTCATGTCGGGAAAGAATCAGGATCCATAGCCGGTGCTATTGGTCGGATTGGCAAATTCGGTAAATTTGGTGTGGTTGATGAAGGTCGGAGATCGGAAACTGATTTTAAGGTTTTAAAACACTATTTGTTTAAACCGGATCGTTTTGATCTATCGATACATCAACAAAGATTGACTAAATCTAGGATTAATTATTTGAATCATCATGCTAAAGAATACACTTTACTTCATCTATATCCCAAAACTGGTCGGACTCATCAGGTAAGAGTTCATCTTAAAAGTATCGGCCATCCGGTAGTTTCTGATTTAATCTACTGCCCAAAAAAACTTTTAAAATTTGATCTTATCTGGTGTCCTCGGCTGTTTTTGCATGCAGGGCGTATTGAATTTAAAATGCTGCCAGAGGCAAGAATAAGGTTTGCCAAAAGTGTTGTTTTTGAAGTTTCTTTGCCTTATGATTTAGTAAAAGCTTGCGATTTTTTAGAGAGACTGCCCAATGGCTGATTTTGGCGAAAGAATCTATTTTGTTCTGGCAACTATTTTAATCATTGCCGCCGGCATTGGTATCGTCTCATCGCTCTTTTCCCAACCATTGATTTTAGCTTACATTCTTTCGGGAGCGGTTATCGGCTTTCTATCTTCTAATTTTGTAGCAATTCCGACACCTACTGAAACCTTCGGCTTTTTTTCTCAAATCGGTATTGCCCTTATTCTTTTTATGGTTGGTATTGAACTTTCACTTAGTGATCTTAAGAATATTGGCAAACCGGTTTTTATGGCGACCTTATTTCACGCGCTTGTTATTGGTTTATCTACTTTCATTCTTGCGCTACTATTTAAATTTACACTGCTGGCCTCTTTTTATATTGCTCTGGCTATTATTTTTTCCTCCACGGTGATTGTCGTTAAACTCCTTGGCGAACAAAAAGATACCAATTCTCTCTACGGCAAATTAACTATTGGCATTTTGTTGCTGCAGGATTTGTTTGCCGTGGTTATTTTGATGTTTCTTGCAGGTATTGGTCCTCGCGGTCAGCCTTTTGAATGGCGCGGCCTGATATTCACTTTTATAAAGGGTGCATTTTTAATAGGTGCTTTGTGGCTTGGTTCAAAATATGCCCTAAAGCGGATTTTTGCCTACGTTGCTTCAAATTTAGAGCTTTTGTTTTTATGCACGATGGCTTGGGCACTGGGAGTTTCCAGCATCTTTAAATTTTTAGGGTTTTCTTTTGAAATCGGTGCTTTTTTGTCGGGAGTGGCTTTGGCTAATTTGCCTTACCGTTATTCTATCTCTGCGCGCATTGCCCCTATTCGAGATTTTTTCATTATAATTTTCTTTATTGTTTTGGGTCTTTCTATTGATTTTGCAGCTGTAAAAAATATGTTTTGGGAAATTCTTGTTTTTTCGCTGTTTGTGATTATGGTGACTCCGATAGTGATTGCCAATTATCTCGGTTGGCTTGGTTTTGGCAAACGGGTGGCATTTTTGTCGGGACTGGCACTGGCCCAGGTTTCTGAATTTTCTTTAATTATTGTGGTTGTCGGAGCAAGACTTGGTCATGTTAATTCGGAAGTTGTTTCTTTTATTTCATCAGTGGCAATTTTCACAATTGCAGTTTCTTCATATCTAGTTATCAACGGATCAAGGATTTACAGGTTACTTGGCAGCAAAGTAAAGATTATTGAAAAAAGAAAAACAGTTACCACCGCAATAGCAAAAAAAGATTTGCAAAATCATATTATTTTAGTTGGGGCCGAACAAATGGGTAGTGATATTCTTGATTTTTTGAGGATTAAGATCAAAGAGACTGACCAGACTCTGATTGTAGTTGATTTTAACCCGGCTATCGTCGAAAGCCTGATTGCTGGTAATGTTAATGTTATTTTTGGCGATATTTCCGACCCGGAGGTTTTGGAACAGTTAAAATTAAGCGAGGCTAAGTTAATTGTAACTACTGTCCCCGATTTAGTAGACAATATCAATCTTATTAAGTTTGCTAAAGAAAACGGATATGCGGGGCCAGTAATCTGCGCTACTTACTGGCTTCATGATGCCATTAAGCTTTATGAGGTGGGTGCTGATTATGTGGTAGTGCCTGAGGAGATTGGCGGCAAACATGTTGCCAGAATTCTGTCGGACCATTGGGATAACTTAAAGGCAATAAAGAAGGCCAAGAGCAAACATTTTGAAGAACTTCTTGCTCATCGCATATTTTAGCTTCTTTATTCCGAGCGAAAAAACGTCGGCATTCATGCAGGAGATGAAGCGAATCTTGAACGAGGAAGAGAGAACCCGGACTTTAGGCCGTGGGAATCTATTTTTTACTTGCGAAGCAGCTTACTGATTGATTAAAATTAGATTAAGATGAGGTGAATTGGCGATGGGTATATTTGGTGGATTCTACAAAGGGGACAGACGAAAGTCCAAAAAAGAAGTTTTAGAAAAAAAGGCTGCTAAAATTATCAGGATTCAAACAGTTCCTAAAGTCGAAATCCTCGGTAAAAAGGGTAAACATTAGTTAACTAGAGTGTAAGGGGACGGCAGATAGGCAGGTTAAGTCCAGATATTTAAAAATGACAGACTATCCTGCCCGAAGATCAGCATGGAGAAGGCGTCAGGTTCAGGCAAAATGGAAGAATTTGTCGGCATTCTTAATTGTTTTGATTTTGGTTTTGGCAAGTTTTAACGGTCTAGTTAAAACTTTCTCCATTAACAAATATTTAGGTACCTCTAACTGGAATAGCAATTCATCTTTTGTGGCTGTACTCTCGACAACACCACTTGCTGTTTTGATTCTTCAGGGAGATCCAAAAAGATTGGTTTTTCTAACAATTGACGAAAAGACCTATTTGGCAACTGGTAATCCCAATGAACCGATCGCAACAATTTCTTCACTTATAAATAAAAGTTATGGAGGGGGTCTTACTCGTTTACTAAGTCTTGCTTTTCGGGCCGATATTGAAAATTATGTTATCTTTAAAAATGATCAGAAAATTAATAAAGAAGAGGTTACCAAATGGTTTAAAAATTATTCGTCACTGGCGGCACCTTTTATGACTTTAACAGGGAGAATCGGGGATGATATTAAGGACACAAATATTACCCGCATTGATCAATTAAGGTTGTGGTGGCAGCTGAAAAATGTTCGTGTAAATCAGTTAGAATTGATTGATCTTTCGCAATATCAGGAGGATGTTGTTTATAAAAATGATCAAAAAGTACTGGGAGTAGATAATCTTGTTTTACACAAAGTCATATCCCAATATTTGGAAAATGAAAATGTTACAAAAGAAAATTTAAAAATAAAAGTTATCAATGCTTCCGGCATTGCCGGAGTCGGGCAACTGGCCGCCGATTTTGCAGCCAGCGTGGGTGTTAATATAGTTAAGATTGAGACAGCCCCAAATCTTGTTGACCAAACTTTTATTCAAACTTCTGCCAAAAATAAATACACTGTGCGTTATTTGGCAAATATTTTTAAATGTGATATAAAAAGCTCGTCCAGTAGTGACGAGGAGGTTAGCTTAGTTATCGGAAACGATTTTGCCTCCAAATATTTTTAAGTGATTTTTTTTGCCTTAGGTATATTAATATTGGTTGTTTCGTTTATCATCGCTTTTATATCTCTGGCGCGTGAGCAAAAGGGGAATGTCCCCCAACCTCAGAGTGCTGATACGCCACAGTTAATGAACAGTCAGTTTTCATCTGCAGGTTTAAAAATTTCAAAACAGCCAAAAGCCGATTCAAATCAGACTTCAGGCGAGGAAAAAGAACATTTAAAAACCGCGGCAAACGAACCTTTTTTCTGGGAGCAGCGGGACTCAGTTGATACTGGTCAGAATTTGCCTTCTTCAAGTCAAGATGACACTACACCACCCCAAAATTTAAGGGGCGAAATCTCTCTTAAAGATATGACTCGCAGAGATGAGGTTTGAAAAAGCTTGATGCTTTTTAAGCCCAGGCGTGTTCTTTCTCCTGCAAATAGGGGTTGCGCTTGTCCTTAAATGAGGGCTGATTTAAAAATTTTTCAGAGCGGAAGATTTCCCTAATAAATATTGTTAGTATTTTTGAACCGACAGATTTAATGTATGCTTCGTATTTGTTGCCGCCGGCAATGAAAGTTAAGAGCTTATGGGCTAAATCATCAGGTAGGGCACCTAAGTAGACTTCATCAGAAGTAGTAATAGAAATTGCGTGTTTTTTGGGGTTAAATAAAATCTTGTCGCCACAATTTAGGGAGCATAAAACTGCCGGCGGTGCCAGATTTAAGAGGTTAATAATTTTGGTCTTGCCCGGTTCGTAAAGAAAGACCGCGGACGGATTATTTGTTTCTTTTTGACTATTACCATTGCCGCCGTTTGGTTGGCCGTTTTGCCTGGCAACTTTCTCCATATTTTTTCGGGCAATTATATTATAAGGATCAATCCCAAGGATTTGCTTATAAATTTTTTTGGCTTTAGTCTTTTGGCCAAGGCTAGTATATGCATGGCCCAGCCGGTTCAGAGCATTGATATCGGTGGTATCAATTTTGAGGATTTTTTTGTTGATTTTGACAGCATCATCCCACTGGCCACAAAGCGCTGTTTTGATAGCCAACTGACTCAAACCATCCTTACTGGCGATATTTTGCCAATCCGCTATTATATTTGGCATGAAATCAACTTAAGATAAACAGTGAAAACAGTCAATAAGTGAAAATTCTGCGACAATTTTGGACAATTTGAGTACTCATGGTGTTCAAAGAGAAATATTTAAAAAATTATTGCCATTTTTATTCAACAGAATGTTATAATCCGATCAAGATGTCGGGACATTCGAAGTGGAGTCAAATATCAGCAGGTCGCCTTGGCACACTCCGTCGTGCCAACGGCGCTCCTCTGATATTTACGACCACAAGGAGGATTTCTTATGTCGGGTCATAGTAAGTGGTCGCAAATTAAAAGGCAAAAGGGGGCGGCGGATATCAAGCGCGGCCAAACTTTTACCAAAATGGCCAATGCGATAACGATAGCAGTACGCGAAGGCGCAGGTGGCGATCCGGCTTCCAACTTCAAGTTAAGACTGGCAATAGAGCAGGCCCGCTCGGTCAACATGCCCAAGGAAAATATAAAAAGGGCAATAGAGCGGGGACTCGGCAAAGGCACGGCCGACGCACAAATCGAATCGGTAAACTATGAAGGATATGGGCCGGCAAAGGTCGCGCTGTTGGTGCAGGCGGTGACTGACAATCGCAATCGGACAACAGCGGAAATTAAAGGAGTAATTGAACATTCAGGTGGTGCTTTTGCTTCACCAGGTGCGGTTTCTTGGATGTTTACAGATGAAGGAGTGGTTACGGTTTTAAAAAACGGCAAAAGTTTTGACGAAATTTTTGATTTGGCAGTTGAGGCAGGCGCCGAAGATTTGGAGGAAGCGCAAAATAGCGTTTTGGTTTATACCAAACCGAGTGAGCTTGAATCTGTTAAAAACTCACTTGTTGAGAAGGGACTAAAAGTAGAGACTGCCGAACTTGCCAAAAAACCGACAAGTACTGTTGCAATCGCCGATTCTGAAACTGCCAAGAAGATTTTAAATCTAATGGAAAAATTAGAAGAGCTTGATGCCGTTGTCAAAGTCTGGAGTAATTTTGATATTCCGGATGAATTGTTAAAAAGCGTTTAGATTAGTTCGGGATTTTCTGCAGTGGGAGGTTTAAGCTCACCATGAAGATCAATGATGGTGATTGACCTGCCACCAACTGGACTTTCTCGCTTGAATCTTCCATTGCCTAGCTCTACCAGTGTTGGTTGGTGTTGGGAACCCAATTCTCCCGCCATTGGTGGCGGTTGGCCCTCGCGTCTTGCCATGCGACTATTATTAAAGTAGTTGGTCTTTTCTGCTTGACTTTGTGCCGACTTTTGCCTGACAAAAAGCTGACAAAGTGCCTTTCGCTTGTTAT
>MFBU01000001.1 GCA_001775055.1 Candidatus Curtissbacteria bacterium RIFCSPLOWO2_02_41_11 | reverse complement strand
CAAAGGAGCGCATGACTCAACCTTCGAACAATTGCAAAAAGTCGTAAAAGTGGCTCAACACGTTCGAAAGTTGTTCAAAGTCGGAGACCCAAAAACAAAACAGATTTTACTTGCGCTTATATCTTCGAACATTAACTTATCAAATGGAATTATCGTGTCCTATCAACTTAATCCACTCTTTTCTTACCTCTTTACAGGCCTAAAACAGCCCGAAAATCGTAAATTGTCGGGGAGAGAGGACTTGAACCTCCGACCTCCGCGTCCCAAACGCGGCGCTCTAGCCAACTGAGCTACTCCCCGCCTTCGCTAAAGCTTCGGCGGGCAGGCCCGCTTCTGCTTCGCTTAGTGGTCCGGGTGGGACTCGAACCCACACCCGCTCTCGCGGACAGCATTTTAAGTGCTGCGTGTATACCTATTTCACCACCGGACCTCTCAATTTGCGATTCCGTCCTCTATGTGTTGGTTTAAGACTATGGCAATTCGGACATAAAATTCTCAAGTTTTCTAGTCTGTTGTCACAACTATCCCCATTTATATGATCAAGTTCTAAAGGTAAACGTCCATCAGTGGACTTTTCAGCCCAACCACATTCTTCACAATACTGTGGTTTAAGCTTAGCTAAAAATAGACGATTTTTCAATTTATAGCTTTGGAAATTACTATTTTTGACTAAAATTTCCTCAAGTGAGTAAAGAGGCTTACCGATTCCTTTTAATCCTTTATTCCATCCTTTACCTTTAAAGTGAGATATATCCACCTTATAAATGTGCAAGTATTTTTTAATCTGTGCATAATTTCCACCAGCTTCTTTTAATTTAATACGACTGAGAACCTGACGGATACTGGTTGATTGTTTGGCAGCAGATCTCAATTGTTCTTCGGTCCATCTTTTCGTCTTCACAACCCTAGTTTAATATATGGCAAACACGTTTTCAATTATCAGCTTTTGCGTCTACCGATTCACTGGGCGAGAAAAATTAAGATCCTTATTTTACTCTTTTTTATAGCCTTGCTTCAATCTATTTTTATTTGTACAATTATTTAACTATGTTTGATGATCAATCGGATCCTACAGATCAAAACGACACAACCTACCATCCGGCCGACGATGATCTAAAACATCAACAGTCAAAACCACCGTCAGTTGTCGGAGAAGAAGACATTTCCGGCGACATGCCAGCCGAATCTCCAGACATTGATGAGGAACTTCAAAAGGTCGGGCTCAAAGGTGATGACGAAGAAGGCCCCAAACCTCTGGGTGTGCACGAAGATTTAGAGTAAAAACCGCAAAGTGTGACCCAAGAGGGATCTACCTTCGTGAGTTTTTGCATTCGCGAAAAGCGAACTCCGAACAATGCTTCTTTTTGCAAAGCAAAAATGTCAGGCGAGCAATTTGTGACCCGCACAGGATTCGAACCTGTAACCAGTTGCTTAAGAGGCAACTGCTCTACCGTTGAGCTAGCGGGCCAAAAGCAAGAGCTGACCGAACGACCACCTGTTCTACCACTGAGCTACTGGGCCTTCTGCGCGCCCTGAGGGACTCGAACCCCCAACCACTCGGTCCGAAGCCGAGCGTTCTATCCAATTGAACTAAGGGCGCTCAATTAGCCTCAATTATATCAGGAAACGCAGAAGTAGGCGAGTAAGCTAAAATATTAAAGATCTAATGCGGGGTGCTCAATCTTAATCCCAGAATAGGAAAACCCGTAGTCCAAAAGTTCCTTCATCTCGCCTCTGCGATCGTCACTTCCCAAAATCACCGCCAAAAGCTTTTTACCGTCATTTTCGGCATAAGTTACCAGACAAAGTCCTGCTTCCCAGGTAAATCCCGGTTTAATACCACGGACCCCCGGATAAGTAGTCAACAAATTGGTGTCGTTATAAAGGTCAAATGCTTTATGATTACTGTTTGCTTCAATATATTTATTAAAAGTTGAAGTAATTTGGCGAAACTTTGGATAATTTTCCCAGACATAATGAGCAATTACCGAAAGATCATAGGCTGACGAGTATTGCTCCTTATCATCTTCATCAAGTCCCGAAGCATTGACAAATCGAGTGTTCTTTAAACCTAGGGCCCTAACTTTTTCATTCATCAAATCTACAAATTTATCCTCAGACCCTGCTGTCCCCTCGGCAATCGTTATAGCCGCGTCATTGCCGGAAACAAGCATCAGACCGTATAATAGCTCCTCTAGCGTCAATTTCTCACCAATAGTTAGTCCCATGCTGTTTTCGCCAATTTTGGCCGCTTTTTCAGAGACTAAAAAACTATCAACAAGGTTAGCATTATCCAGCGCAATCAAGGCCGTCATGATTTTGGCTGTTGAGGCAATCGGTAATTTTTCATTCTCGTTTTTGGCATAAATTATTTGGGCATTGTCAAAATCAACAAGAAGTGCCGATTTGGCAGAAAGGGATAGATTGATAGAATCCGTCCTTGAAAATAGGTCTTTTTTGGGAAACCACTTATTGACAATCGGCGATTTAACAATTCCAAAAACTTTGGGAATAGGGGAGACTACTGATAAATCTTTTTGCTTAAGTAAAAAGAATCCGCCAACAAAAATAACAATCAGAAATATAACAGCAAATAATCTACCCATACTTAAATTTTAATCGGCCAACTCAACTTCTTCAACCGCCGTGTCTTTGACCTTACCGAAGCAAAAATGATCATTTAACCTACTACAGTAGTAAAAACACTTGCTGGCACTGGCTGCAGCACTGAGTTAACCGAAGTGTTGATTATGTTGGAACTTTTTATCAAAGTATGAACAGCGAACGCACACTTTTCAAAATTGATTTAGTTACAGTAAGAGTTAATTGACCTGCAGTTTTTTTTATTATTGAAGAGTTAGCAGTAAATAATTTGTTTGGTCTTACATAGCTTACAACCGGCAGACTGCCTTTTGTGAAGTCATCCAACCTAATACGGATTGCAAGCTTACTTGTATAAGGTCTTGATGTAATTTGGCACAAAATGATGTCATCGAGTTCAGCTTTTGCCAAAACTAGTGCCGGTCTTACCTTTTGACCTTGCAAATTGGAGAAAGGGAAAGAGACTAAGACAACTTCACCTACTCGTAGAGAAGCTCTGCTTATTGCAAACTTGCCCATGCTTCTTCCTCTTCGGGTCGGTTCCAATCAGTGGCAAGAGTTTTTTCTGAAAGCAGTAAAGTTGAAGAAACTTGCTGACTCTTAGTAGGTGCTGCTAAGATTCGTATCTCACCCTTTTTTACTTGTAATTCCACCTCATCACTAAGACCGCTTTCGGCAAGCAAAGGTTTTGGTATTCTGACACCTCTTGAATTTCCAATTGAGACTAATGTAGTTAACATATGTAATTACATTGTACTTACATATGTTAATTGTGTCAAGAACACAGGAAGCCAAAAATTGTGCTGGGAGTCGTTGAAAGTTGGAGTTTACACTGAGTGTAATCGAAGTGAACAGTTAAAATCCTTAAAATTTGGTAAAATATAAAATACATTGCGGGATCGTCTTCCGATCTTCTCTCGATTTTAGATCGGAGAAATCGGGAATACTCGACCAGCAAAGCTGGGTCGGTATAATGATTTAATGGCATATTGTTATGTTCTGAA
Organism: Candidatus Curtissbacteria bacterium RIFCSPLOWO2_02_41_11; assembly: GCA_001775055.1. Taxonomy (GTDB): domain Bacteria; phylum Patescibacteriota; class Microgenomatia; order Curtissbacterales; family GWA2-41-24; genus GWA2-41-24. The sequence continues at coordinate 5,564 of MFBU01000001.1, read as the reverse complement.
ATGTAGTAATGGTTCGTATTATGTCGGCTCAACAAGAATTATTACGAAAAGATTAAATGACCATAAAAATGAAAGAGTAAAATTTACAAAAAACAAACGGCCATTAACTTTAATATTTGTAAAAGAGTTTCAAAATTATAAATTGGCTTTAAACTTTGAGAAAAAGGTAAAATCCTGGAAAAAGAGAAAATCGATAGAAAGAATGTTGGATAAACCAGATAATATTTGTGAGAAATATTGCCGGATCGTCTAATGGTAGGACAACGGACTTTGGATCCGTTTATCTAGGTTCGAATCCTAGTCCGGCAGCTGTGTCGATGAGAAAAATTGGCGGGGTGAAGTAGGACGACAGCCTCTTCGCCTTTGGCGGAGTAAATTGGAGCTAATTATCTTGCTTGTCCCGCTTTGGCGGGGGTTCGAATCCTAGTCCCGCAGCTTTAGTTTAGCCTCACTTGACTTAAAACTATTTTTTACTATAATGTGCCTATGACATCTGGGCAGGAAACAATACAATCACTACCAACTCTTGCCGACCTTATGGACGGAGCTATAACTCGGTTTAACTCTCAAAGATTAGATCAGAGTGGATTCAATCCATATTACCTAGACCGGGCAGTGATAGATACTATGGTTGCAACCGGAATTGAAGACCAAGCACTTTTTGCAATTGTTTGTGAGGGGTTATCCATAGGTCCAGAATTAAAACAGCTTGCCATAGATGATGCAAAAGATGCTCCCCTAGAGCACAGGGTTTTTGCCGCAGCGGGTATGTTAATTGAACAAGAAATTTTATCTAAACACCCAGAAGTGAAAAAAGAAAGTGATGTAAGAATGGGTATGGCTTATATTGCTAGGTCTCAATAAACAGGCAAGGCCTTAACATACTCCAAGCCTCTTAGCATCAAATTTTAGCTTCGATTTTTTAGGGCGAACTCGGACAAATCCGAACCCTAATATTGCTTCTCATTCGAACTTTCTGCTTCAAAGTGCTAAAGTTGCTTTATGAAAACTAGAAATTTTGGTGATTATTTTGATACCGAAAGCGTTATTAAATTGCCTGGTGAAAAGAATTCGAGTTGGATAACACTAAAATCTGAAAGCGGCTATGTTGAGGGAAAACTGCACCGTTCAGGAGGTCAACAGTTAATTATTTTTGAGCCAGGATTTCCCGGTGACGGCTCGACTCGTCTTGAAAAACTATGGCTTGATAAACTTCTAAAAAACAACTTCACAGTGTTTGCTACGCGTCACAGCGGCACTATCATCAATGGCGAACACTCTCATAATTATTTGAATTGTCCCCAAAAGCAAACATGGGCCAAAGAGCATAAACAGTTACTTTTAGGTAAGAAAGAATCTTATTCAATTGCAGATTGGTTGATAGAGCCACTGATTGCCCTTGAAGCGTTAGAAGACCAATTTGATGCTATTTACCTTGTTGGTCATTCTTTTGGGGGACTAGCCATATTCTATAGTCTAATTGAGTTTGCTAAAAAACGGCCGGACAAAGCCCAAAAAGTGCAAAGGTTGATATCTCTTGCAGGAACAACTGGGAGAGTTGAGAGTGATAACAATCCAATTCTTGAGCAGTGGTCTGATTATTTAAGGAGGGGTGCTACAAGTGAGAAAGTTCTTGTTGGTGACCCAGACGAGAATTTGATAATTTTAAAGGATGCCTATAGCAAGATTCACAAGGGAGCTAACCTAATTCCTAAATCTGCGGAAGTTATTTGCGTAATGGTTGAAAACGACGAACTGGTTTCAGTTCAAGAAGCTAAAGATATAATTGATACTCTTGACCGAGGATACTTGATAATAGACAAAAAGGAAGTGGCAGATAAGGAAACTGGAAGGCTTGCTCACGACATGGATAATTTACATCCAGAAGAATTTCTTGATTTTGTCAATATCGCATGGAAACCAGTTAAACAAACCACAGAATTATGAACGATGAATTAATAAAAAGAGCAAAGACGATTATTTCTAAAATTCTCTATATAACAATCGCAACTTCTAATAAGCTCGGTATTCCTTGGAATACACCTGTTTATTCTGCATTCGATAAAGATTACAATTTCTACTGGATTTCATGGAGAAAAAATCAGCACTCAAAAAACATTAAGGAAAACAGTCAGATATTTATCGTAATTTACGACAGTACAGCCGTTGAAGGACAGGGTCATGGTGTCTATATTCAAGCTAAAGCATATGAACTAGATGATAATAAAGAAGTGGAATATGCGCTTAAATATCTTGATGGAAGAATTAACAAAACTGGACGCCACAAAGCATCTCAATTTCAAGGGAGTAAACCAAGAAGAATATATAAAGCTGTTCCTGAAAAAGTTTGGGTCAATACTGACATCAGAATAAATGGAGAGTTTGTGGATGACAGAATAGAAATTAATCTAAACTAATTTTGTAAAAACTGCACTGATTTTTGGTAAACTAACTCCGGATATTTGATGATTTCAAGCCAACTTGCGGTTCACTTCGATTACACTCAGTGTGAACTCTAATCATCCACAATTGCCAGCTAGTACCCTAGACAACGAAGCTATTTTCTCACGGCGACAATTTTTTGTCTTATTCTCAATTATTTGCATTAAGAGTTAAGATATAAAAAGAGCCCACAATATTTTATGGACTGGCTAACTTTTATCAGAATAAGTCATATCATAGGAACGGTGTTAGGAGTAGGTGCGACAACCTTTGCCGAAATCTTTTACCTTAAATTTTTAAAAGATGAAAAAATTGACCCTTTTGAACATGATGTCCTTAAAGTCTTTTATCAAATTATCCGTTTAGGCCTGGTAATTTTAGTGTTTTCGGGATTGGGCTATCTTATCCTCTGGCGTCTTAATTTTTTAGGACCTCAGGTCTTTTTTAGCGATAGGTTTTTGGCAAAAATCACCGTTATTTTAGTCCTATTGGCTGCAGCTTTTGCTTTAAATTTCAAACTTATTAATTTAAAGGTAGGAAGTGCAATCACCGTAGTTTCCTGGTATATGGCAATGATTTTAGGTATCTGGAGAAAAATCCCTTTTTCTTATCCTGTGATTATTTTTATTTACATAATTTTAATTTTTGCAGCTTATTTTGTTTTACAATTTTTAAGAAACAGGGCAGGTGTTAAACATCAATGAATTCGCTCTTACTGAATGCCTTAGTTTGGCACATACTCCTTGGTATAACAGCTATTGTGGCTTTTACCGGAGTCTCACTTTTGTTAAGAGGAAAAGACTTAAATGTTAAACTTGTCAAAATTTATTCACTTTTGGGTTTTTTAGGATTTCTAGGCTCTTGGATTTTTGGCGGCTATTATTATGCAACTTATTACGCAAGCGAAGTAAAACCGCTTATACTTGCAGGCACAACGCCTCTTATCCATCAAATACTAATGGAGTCCAAAGAACATGTTTTTCTTTTTCTGCCATTTTTGGCATTTGTAACCTGTCTTCTGTTATATTCTCTGTCAAAAGAAATTGGGACAAATGAAAAGTTGAAAAAAAGTCTGATTTTACTCAGTCTTTTAATTGTCACTCTGGGAATAATTATTACGCTTTCTGGAATAGCAATCTCAGGTGCTGTAACTAAAAAATCTCAATCTGCAAAGATTTCACTGTCAAATCTTACCGAGGCTGCAAAATATAATCATGAATAGAAAATTAGCAGATAGTCTAATCTTAAGCTCCATCCTAGTTGTAATCTTTATTCCGGCAGTTACCGTCGCAGCTGAATTAATTCCACCCCTTAAAGAATGGCTAAAAAATACCTTTTCTCACCATTGGATCGGCAAAAGTATAATCTCACTAATCCTTTTTGTCGGATTTGGCGTATTAACATTTCTGATTCCCTATAAAACAAACCTTGAAAAAATTAATCGTTTGATTATGATATTAATCACCATAACGGCTCTTGCGACTTTAACAATTTTTGGATTTTTTTCTTATGAAGCTCTTCTAAAATAGTCTCTCCAGTATATTTGAGATTTTACCAACTTAGAAAGTTGATATAATTCCAGCAATGACTTATCAATACCAACACATTGCTTGCGGAGGCACATTCGATCTTTTACACAAGGGTCATAAGGCTTTTCTGATAAGGGCATTTGAATTAAGCCGCCAAGTTTCTATAGGTTTAACTACCGACCAATTCTGCCAAAAAATTACAAAAACTATTTATCAAAATCAAGCACAGAGAAAGTCGGTTCTTATCCGATTTTTAAAAGAAAACGGCAATTTTAAAAGAGCAGAAATTATTGATCTTTCTGACATCTTCGGTACTACACTTAAAGATCAAACAATTGAAGCTTTGCTTGTTTCAGATGAAACTAAAAATGGTGCAGAAAAAATTAACCGGATGCGAAGCACACTGGGTCTTAAAAAGCTTAAAGTTATCCTCTTTTCCCAAGTTCTAGCCCGTGACGGCAAAAAACTTTCCTCCGGTCGAATCAGGGACGGGCAAATAGATAGAAACGGTAATAATTATTATTCACTAATTTTAAAAATCGCCGACAAACGGATTAGACAAGATATACGAACTAATCTTAAAAAACCGCTGGGACCGCAAGTAACAATCTCAAAAAAAAATTCAAGGAGGGATCTTCCTTTGGTAGCGGTTGGCGATCTGACTGTGGCAACTTTTCTAAAAATGGGAATTTGGCCGAATATCTCAATAATTGATTTTAATGTCTCCCGAGAAAGAAAATATGCCAATCTTTCGGATCTTGGATTTAACAGCAATAATCCCGATGTTATTGTCAAAAATCCTGCCGGGTATATTTCAAAAAAATTAATTAGCGAAATTCATAAAGCAGTACAGGGTAATAAGAAAACAATTATTCAGGTATTAGGGGAAGAAGATTTGGCAACAATACCGGCCATCCTTCTAAGTCCGCTTGGCACCCATGTCTATTACGGCCAACCCAATAAGGGTACAATCGAAGTAGCCGTTACCGAAAAAATAAAAGATGACATTTGCAAACTTTTTAGATTAAGATAAATATAAATTTACGATGTCACATGTTTTAATTTTCCTAAAAAAATATGCAGTTTATCTCGCGTTTTTGCAGGCCTGGGGTGCCACTTTAGGCAGCCTTTATTTTTCGGAAATCCGCGGTTTTGCCCCATGTCCCTTGTGTTGGTACCAACGAATTTTAATGTACCCCCTAATATTCATATTGACGGTAGCAATAATCAGAAAAGATAAAAATGTTGCCTATTATGTGCTTCCCATGTCAATCTTGGGAGTTATCATTGCCTTATATCAATATCTTTTACAAATGGGGACGGCTATAAAAAACATTCCAATTCAATGTGATGCATTCGGTTCATGCGAGCAAATTGAGATTATCTATTTCGGCTTTATAACCATACCCTTTCTTTCTTTGGCCGCTTTTGTTATAATAACGTTCTTGATGATTATAGGTTTACTAGCCAACAATAAAAATGAACACTGAATCAAAGTTTTTTATCGGTATCGGCCTAGTGACTTTAGTGGTAATTGTGGCGGGTGTTTTCTTTTTGGGGAGAAAATCGACATCATCACAACCGGTTATAAAT